>NZ_JCACIN010000059.1:0-2587 GCF_059504425.1 Drouetiella sp. | reverse complement strand
TATCAGTTACCTCTCATTTTCTCAATTACGATTTGTCAACCCCTTGAACGATTACGATCCAAAAGAGCTTGAAGGCTTGCCAGCCCCAGTGCAACGCTTCTTTCAGACAGTACTCAAGGACGGACAACCGATCGTGTCGGCAGTCAAACTCTCTCAGCAAGGGCAGTTCAACATGAGTGAAACTGAAGATAAGTGGAGTCCGTTCACCGCCACTCAACTTGTAATGACTCAACGCCTGGGTTTTGATTGGGATGCACGCATCCAGATAGCTCCAGGGCTAAATGCGTTTGTACATGATACATATTTGTTAGAAGAAGGTAGCTTACACGCATCATTACTCGGTCTTTTCACCGTTGCGGATGTGCGCGGTACGCCGGAAGCGAATCAAGGTGAATTATTGCGGTTCTTTGCTGAGGCTACTTGGTATCCTACCGCACTATTACCTAGTCAGGGTGTGCGCTGGGAAGCGATCGATGACACCTCCGCTCGCGCTACTTTAATCGATGGTTCCACCACTGTCTCCGCTGTGTTTCGGTTTAATGCTGAAGGAACGATCGATACGTTTCGGACTGAGGCTCGTTATCGTGACAAGCTGACTGCGATGCCTTGGGGCGGAAGATTTTGGGAATATTCAGTTCGTAATGAGATGCTGATTCCTTTGGAAGGCGAGGTGGGATGGGAGTATCCAGAAGGCACTCGACTCTATTTCAAAGGAAGAACTATAGAGATTAACTATGAGTTCGCGTTATGAGTATGTATGAACACTTCTGAATCAACGTAGCCTAGGAGTAGTTCACCTCATTGAGCAGCCCTCTATGAATGCAAGCGATGCACGGTTTAATCTAATCATCTTCAAACAGTTCTGGTCGATCGCTCAATCCTACTGGTCAAGTGATGAAAAATGGCGGGCGCGGGGGCTACTGCTGTTGGTCGTTCTGCTGTCCCTAGGCTACACAGGACTTAGCGTATTGCTCAACAATAAGCGAGGTGCCCTAATCTCCGCGCTATCTGCTCACGATGAAGCTAGATTTTGGCAAGCAATTCTGGTCTTTGCTGGGACATTGGTAGTTTACGCACCGCTCTATGCAGGCTATATTTATCTCCGCGATCGCTTAGGCTTACAGTGGCGACAATGGCTCACCCATCGCTTCATCGATCGCTACTTCGAGAATCGGGCGTTTTATACCCTAAATCATGTAAATGCCGATATTGACAACCCTGATCAGCGCATTGCTGAAGATGTCAAAAGCTTTACCCAAGAGTCGCTAACGCTGCTCCTAGCGGTCGTAGATTCGCTGTTAGCAGTGGGTGCTTTTAGCGGTGTGCTTTGGGGTATTTCTAAGCCGCTGATCTGTTTTTTGGTAGTCTATGCGCTGGTCGGCACCTTAATCACAGTTGGGATATTTGGCAAACCTTTAGTGCGACTCAATTTTGAGCAGCTTAAAAAAGAGGCTGATTTCCGGTTTAGTTTAGTGCGGGTGCGAGAAAATGCCGAGGCGATCGCCTTTTACCAAGGAGAGCAGCGCGAATCTGATCAAATCAAAGGCAGATTTATAGAAGCGTTTGATAACTTCAAGCGCTTAATTTTTTGGGAGTTAAATCTTAATATTTTGACCAATGCCTATGAATTTATTCCTTTCATTTTGCCTGCCATTGTGGTGGCACCCGGCATTTTTGCAGGTGAGCTAGAGGTAGGTAAAGTCACCGAAGCGCAAGGGGCTTTCATCCGAGTCTTTTTCTCGCTCAACCTGATTGTGGCGCGCTTTCAGTCCCTTTCTACTTTTGTTGCAGGGGTCGATCGCTTACACACTTTTGCGGAGTCTTTGGACAATACCCGCTTAGCCTTAAATCCGTCTGATGGAGCTGAGCAAACCACGATCAAAGCCGAAATTGCCGATAGTCTGGCGCTAGAAAGCATGACGCTACAAACGCCTGACTATCAAAGGACTTTAGTGAAAGACTTATCTATAGAGCTGTCAACGGGTGAAGGTCTGCTGGTGAGAGGTCCTAGCGGGTGCGGAAAGAGTTCTTTGCTCAGAACGATCGCTGGGCTATGGGATGCAGGCACAGGCACAATTCTACGACCGCCACTCAAGCAAATGCTATTTTTACCTCAGCGACCTTACATGATCTTAGGGACGTTACGAGATCAAATGCTCTATCCAGCTATGGATGAATTAATTGAAGATTCGCTGCTCAGGAAAATTTTGATTCAGGTAAATTTGCCTGACTTAGAGCAAAGGCATGGCGGATTCAATGCTGATCAAAACTGGGCGGAGGTTCTATCTTTAGGAGAGCAACAGCGTCTAATTTTTGCGCGTCTTTTGCTCAATAAACCGAGCTACGCTATTTTAGATGAAGCTACTAGTGCCCTCGATTCCAAGAATGAAGAACATTTATATCAACAGCTTAAAAACTCTGGCATAACTTTTTTGAGCGTTGGACATCAAGAAAGCCTGATTGAATATCATCAATCTATTTTAGACCTCACTGCTAATCAAACCTGGTTTCTAAAAGCTTCTGAAGCTCCACCTAATACCAATTTAATGTGAAGCCACATAGAAGAGTGCTTCCAAAATAAAGTTGT
>NZ_JCACIN010000058.1:0-2656 GCF_059504425.1 Drouetiella sp. | reverse complement strand
CGCGCGTGACAGTATTTTCCTCTTAAAGCAATTTACTTTTCTGCACCACTAAGCAGTCGCACCTCTGAGTGATAGGCTGTTATCCCAGCACTGGGGGAGATGGAATTGCCCAGGTTGGACGCATCACACAGAAGTCGAGTTATCAGGGTTTCAAACCCTGACTCTGCCTTATTCCAAGCCTGATGGAGGGGTTTGACTTGGGCAGAAACGAATCACACGCCGAGGTAAGTGTAAAACAGTGCCACGAAAACTTGAAAAGCTATTGGAGTGGTGACTTCAGCGATCGCGGCTTTTAACCGATTTAGACTGATTTAGCTACGAGATTTCAAGCCTTTCAGGGCTGTGTGGCACTGTTTTGCACGTATCTGAAGCCGTTGGGCTAGCAGATTCGCCAGAGGAGGGTGATGAGTTGGTGCATCCTGTCCAAAGTTGGGAGGTTATGCCAAAGGCTCCGAATGAGAGTAACCCGCGAATGACCGTTCGTCGAGGTAGAGTGAGGCGACCAGCTTGACCTAGGATTTTAATTCCCTAAAACTCAGCAACACTGTAAAAAAACAATCTCTTCAAGCTGGACGGAGATCGCCGGGGGCTGCGCTAGGGTCCATGTTTTCGTAGCTGAAGTAGCGATCGGGAATGCCGTTGTAAATGATGTAGTCATCAAATACATGAATTCCTGGCCGACCGTTTACATAAGCGATCGCATCTCGCACAGAATGCAGTTGCTCCACGCTCATCTGTAACGGACGTTCGTAGGGTTGGTAATTGGTGCGAATCAGATAGTCTAAGCGAGGGTAGATCGACATCTCCACATGACACCCCAACAGGTACGTCACCGGGTGAGTATCAGTAAACGCAATCATCCGTTCAATGCTGCCGCAAAATTCATCCCAATCACGAATGTAGAGACGACCGGGGTAGAGCAAGTCTCCGGTGAAGAGGAGTTGGGTGTAGGGGTCGTAGATGGAAACTTCAGCATCTTCATGCCCAGGGCTTGCCATGACGTGTAGTACTCGCCCACCCAAATCAAACGGCACAACATCCTTGGGCCAGTCTTGAAATTTATAAAACTCACGGGTAGCCGCTAAACTGTGTCCTACCATCTCTGTATTGGGGCGATCGTCAAATTGCGGATCTCCTTCAAAGTGATCCCGATGTAGATGCGTATGAGCAACGACGAGTGAGTAGGATGGACGGGGATTTTTATCCAACCATTGTTCAATCAATTCATCGACGGTTTGACGCAATGGAAAGAAATCTGGCGATCGCGTTGCACCCGTGTCGAGCAGAATGGCGCGATCGTTCCCAAATAGCAGAAACATAAACGGGGCTTCATAGTGCACTGCCATATTTTGGCGCAGGATGTAGGTGTGCTCGTTGTAGGCGTGAATCTGGATGTCGGGATCGGTATTGTGCTTTGGTGAGATAGAGCCATGAATCCACTGCACATCCAGATTGCCGGACGCAGGAGCCTCTAGAGTAAAATCAATTGCGATGGGTGAATAGGACGTTAATGGGGTCAAAACAGTCTCCTATTTGCTATCAGAAGCGATCATCCACAAAAAGTGTTTACAAACTATACAGGTTGTAAATCTAACGTTGGGTAGTCAATGCAACCGTGCGCATCACCCCCTTGGGGGTTAGACTAAGCCGCCTTGGTGACGGGGTGGCTTAGTCTAACCCCACTTAGACTGGTCATTGAAACTGAGTTGCTGTGTAGACATCGTTGTATCCAACCCCATCAGAGCTTGACATTGAGCTAGAGATTAACCATCGGTGAGCAATCCGAGAGTAACATCAACATTTTTGCCGATACCCCATGCTTCCTTCAGAATTTCACGGAAGGTCGTTGTTTGATAGAGCATCGTTTCCCGCAACTGAATCGGAGACTACTCAGCTAATCTGTGATAAGTGGTTTACATACGGTATGAAGTAAGGTTTTTAAGCAAGAAGACCTGAAAGCCTTGTGTATTAAGATTTGACGAGTTCATCACCGGGTAGGTTTAGCAAACGAGAAAAAAACAACGTTAAGGCTAGAATCCTTTTCTAGCAAGGGTTTCAGCCTCTATTTTTTGTAGAATTTAAGACATTCAAATCGGTATATGTCTTGATAGGTAAATGTACAGTGACTTTTTATTTGTCGTGGAGACAGATTAGTGTCGTTAAAGAGGCCAAGCTAAATCTGAATGACTTTTCCGCCTCAATCCAGCTTAGGAATGCTGATGGCCAGATGCTAGACCGCTGAGTAAAAGCTCTCTGCAATCCTGCAACAGAGAAGGTTTTGCTCAGCGACACGAATTTATCTCGATGTCATTTAATTTGGCATTGTACAAACCGAAAGGCGAGAGCAACAGGCAACACAAAGCAAGCCTAACCATCGTAGGAGTCCTCTCTACTCGACGTCTCGATCCATTACTCCTTGAATCACGCAAAGTTACTGAGGGCAATTACTCTTTGAACCATACACATTACTAATAAGATCATTCAAAGAGTTCTCCAAATGACCCAGAAATTAATTGTCTTGTTGGTAATGGTAATGAGCTTACAGGCAGAACGCGCTTTCGCACAGTACGATCCCGACTACCAAATTGAGGTTGAGAACAATACCATCTGTAGCTTTATTACTGGAAACAATGTTAATGTTCGTGAAAGCCCTAAT
>NZ_JCACIN010000057.1:0-45671 GCF_059504425.1 Drouetiella sp. | reverse complement strand
GGAGAGATGACATAACTACCCTATCAAGCACTTAACTAGAATGAAATAGCCCTGGCTTTCCAACGATATCTCCATCAAATGCAGTGAGGGCTGGTAGAGATAGAGAGCTTTTACTTATCTTGCATAAGGTTCTGTCCGAGGTGGAAACGTCTACACAGGCTTTTAATGGTCTCTGTGCTGCTGTGCGGTATGCTATTAAAAGACAAATTGCTCGAAGTGGGGTTATTCCTCAACTTTCAGAATCAGCAGGCTCACACTTAAAAGCCATTGAATTTATTGATGCATTTGTCATTAGATCGATTGAGGGGCAGGTTGCTGCAATTGTAGCAGGGGCTGTCCTATCTATGTATTTTGATCAGTTTGAAGGTTTTGAGGTTATTGTTCATCCGGTCAATCAGAGTGGTGCTTCTTCCAATGAAGTAGCAGATATAGACATCAAGAAGAACGGTAAGATTTTTGTGGTATTCGAGGTTAAAGATAAGCAGTTCAATGAGCAGGATGTTGACCATGCTGCTTTCAAAGCCAGTCAGTACGGCTTGAATTCAATCACATTTGTTATTGGAGTCAATGGAATATGCATCGGCTCATCTCTTGAGCAGGTTGCGAAAACTGTTTTGCTTGCGAGAAGCGTCAATGTTATTTTTGTTGATCTTGTCTCCTTCATGAGATCAGTAATTGCATTATGTCCAGAGCTTTCTTTTGCCACTTTTTTTGCAAAGCTTCGGTACTATGCGATCGGTGCTCGGGTCAGGGATGAAGTTTTTGAGCATATTGAGTATGTTTCTCAATTCATGCAAGTCTTGTCGAACCTGCCATCTAATCCATTGGAGAAGACGGAATAATGATGGTTGACGGGGTACGGAGATTTCTTGCTATGGCTCCACGTTGACGATACACATTTAAACCTGCCAGACGCGCGGCACACAGCCCGATCGCCCTGCATAAACCGGACGCAGCAGGTGCCAGACTTGCGTGAACCAGTGGCGGACTTCGGTGGTGGAATTGCCTCGGTAGCGGCAGAGCAAGCCCGACATGAGGCGCGTGGCTCCGGCTTGGCTGTTAGAGGACGGAGAGGACGGGAAGAGCGATCGCGCTTTTGTCACCAGTTCTGGATCAACGATTTGTCCGATAAAAGCAAAACTGCCGATGACCGGGTAGCCCGCCAAACCGTGGGAGCTGTCTAGCATTTCGCCCCCGCCTGTCAAATATTGTGGGTCAATCCACAGCAGTCGCCCCTGCTGCCAGACTTCTGTGCGCGATCGCCATTCGCCTGTCGAGAATTTCTCGCCCCGTGCCGTGCGCCCCAATCGCGTGATCTCCCATCCTGTCCAGATGGCGTTTGCCTCTAGCTCAACGCGTAAATCCTGACGGTAGATTGCGCCATCAAAGACAATTGTCTCCTGCGGAAACCATTCCAGGCTCGATCCGGCGGCTAAGTGAATCTGGGTCGTTTGCTGAGCTGTTGCACCGCTGCTGCGATACACTTTGGCGGCTGAGGCGGTTGTCACCAAGGCAAGGGCTTGAGGATGGAGGCGAATGTTGAGAGAGAGGCGATCGCCCCCCACCATTCCCCCTGCGGTGTGCAGCATCACGGTATGGCAGACTTCGCGCCCTTCTGGGTAAAACGGTCGCTGCACCTTCAGGGGAGCCTGCATGTGGCTGTGGCTGAGTAGGGTTTCACCTGAACCTGTTTCACCGCCTGTTTTACCTAAGTGGCTAAACTCTAGCTGGAGCTGTCCCTGCCAGTGTTCAGGAGTGGAAGCGAGAGTATCGGATTGCGGCTTACTGAGACTCAAGGGGCGATCGATCTGACTTCAAAACAGCACTTTAAAACAGCAGCTCTGCCGCACCTTCAACTAGCGTCAGGGATTTCTCTCCTCTGGGCATCTGCGGCAAACGAACGATCGTCTGTGCCGGAAATGCTGGCAGCGTCTGGTGCGGCTCAAATCGATTATGCACGATATAACGCTGACTTACGCCTAAATCGGCAAGGGATTGCGTCAGGCGCTCAGCTTCGGCAACGATCGCCGTCTGTGCTTGCAGCACGCCAATAAACTCAGTATGGTTAGCATCTTTCAGTTTTTTCTGGGTCTGCATGACGCGCTGACGCAGGGTGCGGAGCCGCCCCATGAGTTCGGTGCGCCCGACTGAATCTTGATATTTAATCCAGAGCTTGAAGATCCAGGAAAGCCAGTCAGCCAGAGCGGTGGGCATTTCCAGAAACCGTAGCAAATGTCCGGTGGGTGCGGTGTCTAAAACAATTAAATCTTGTTTTCCTTGCTCTAGCAGCTCCATGACCTTAATGAGTGACAGCATCTCGTCAATGCCGGGAAGCGCCTGAGCCACGATTTGCCGCCATGCCTGGGGCGTGTAGGCAATTTGCAGCGACTCATCGCCCGTATCGCCGCTCATCATCGCCGCCAACTCCCAGAGGTAGTCTTCTCGAAACTGCTCTAAAACCTGCTTTGCGTCTATCTCTTGGGCGCTGAGATTGGTCGAAATCTGTGTCGGCTGATGGGTAAGCGACATTCCCAAGGCATCCCCCAGAGAGTGCGCTGGATCGATGGAAATGACGCGAATGTTTTTGTCGGGATGGGCTGCCGCCAAATGCCACGCGATCGCCCCGGCCACGGTAGTTTTGCCCACGCCCCCTTTGCCGCCTACGAGAATCAGCCGTCGTCCTTCGGTCAGGAAATTGGGCAAGCTGGGTAGCAGCTTTGTGGGTAGGGCAAATGGGGCAGCGATCGCAGGAGTCAGCCGGAACGCAGAGGCAGGCTGAATCTGGGACATCAGAGAATCGATCGCCGCGAATCCTACAGGCTCTTGCGGCTGCTGGGGCACGCCGAGGACGGGCTGAAGGTCGTCCTGAATCCCCTCAAACTGAATCGCCTCAAACTTAGCCAATAGCTCCTGCTGTTCTGGAGTAGCGCGATCGAGGTGAATATGATTCACAAACAGTCCACCCACCGGAATCTGAAGCGTATGAAGGGCATCAATAAATCGCCGAGTTTCCAAATAGCTCATCGGCTCTGGAATTGCCACGACGCAACAGGCGGTTCGCACGGGGTCTTGCAGGAGCTGCCGTCCAGAGGCGAGATCTGCCTTCATCTCCGTAAGGAAGCGATCGCTTTCATCGGCAACATAAGATCCGGCAAAGCGCTGCGTCATGACTCGATGCTTTTCTTGGAATAAATCTAGCGCTCCCAGAAAGCCGTCCAGAAAGTCCATCAAGCCAAATAGGTTGAGCGTATGTCCGCTAGGAGCCATGTCCACCACGACGCGATCGGCAACCTGCTCCCGCAACAGCCGCTGAATTTCTAGAATCCCCATTAGCTCATCCAGACCCGGCCAGCTCAGATCCCAAATAGGGCTGAGGTCTTCACCCTCCACAAAGCTGCCTCGCTCTACCAAAATCTCTAATACCTTGCCGTAGTCGGCTTTGAAGGCTTGTAGTAGCGCCTGGGCATCAAGCGATCGCACCTGGAGGTTAGGCAGATCCGACATTGCCTGGGGCACATCTCCTACAGCTATCTGCAAGACATCGCCTAGCGAATGCGCCGGGTCGGTGGACAGCAGCAAAACTTGCTCTGTGGGAAAGCGTTGCGCCCATCTACGCGCAAATCCACAGGACAGGGTGGTTTTGCCTACGCCTCCTTTGCCGCTAAACAGAGCTAAACGCAGAGGATCAAAGTGATTCATAAAATTGGCTCACTAAATGGGCTTACTGAAGGGGCTTGCTGAAGGAGCAGATGGAAGGGACAAAAGGCTAGGTTGGGCGATCGCTCCGGAAATTTACGGAGCTGGAATCCGCTACACAGCTTAGGTTTATCGGTAAATCAACAGTTAAGAACCTCAACAGAGTCAGCCATATTGATCTATAAGGTACGCTGTTGATTCTTTAAGAGCTGCCGTTTTAGCCCTTATTGCTATAGTTCCCGCGCTGATGCCCACTATCGCGCCACAAAATGATCCCGTGAATATTTCCTATGAACATCTCCCCACTGAACGGCAGACCTGGACGCAACAACAGCGGTCGAGAGATTGAGTGTCTTCAGGCAAAGGTTGCTCTTCTAGAGCAGCTTTTAGCAACCCATGAACAGGAAACGATCGAAAAATCAAATCGCCTGGAAAAGGCAATTGCAGATCTACAGGTTCATGCTCAAAAGCTAGCTGAATCTGAGCAGGCATTGCGACGCTCTGAAGCTGCTTCTACAAGACAATCCCAGCAGCTCCAAAAAACGCTGCGCGAGCTTCAGCATGCTCAAGCCCATCTGGTTCAAACTGAGAAGATGTCTAGCTTGGGGCAGATGGTGGCGGGAATTGCCCATGAGATTAACAACCCCGTGAACTTTATTCATGGCAATATCCCTCCCGCAGAGCGATACATTGAGGATCTGCTCCTGCTGCTAAACCTATATCAGCGTCATTATCCGTTGCCTAGCTCAGAGATCGAAAATATGATTGCGGCGATCGATCTAGAGTTTCTTAGGCAAGACTTACCCTGTCTGCTGCAATCTTTGCAGTTAGGAGCCGATCGCATTCGACAAATTGTTTTATCTCTCCGCAATTTTTCACGCCTTGATGAGGCCGAAAAGAAACCTGTTAATCTGCATGATGGCATCGACAGTACGCTTTTGATTTTACAGTCTCGCCTCAAGGGCAAGTCTCACGGCAAGTCTCAGGGTTCAGCCATTCAAGTTATTAAGGAATATGGCATACTGCCCCCTGTCGAATGCTATGCAGGTCAGCTCAATCAGGTATTTATGAATATTCTCAGCAATGCCATTGAGGCGCTAGAAGATGCGACGGCTACCTCTGTCTGCGATTCTCCCACAATCACTATTACAACTTCTCTAGAGCAGGCTACAGATAATATTAATAAAGGCAATATTAATAGCCCTACCGCAGTTCTGATTCGTATCTGTGATAATGGCGCTGGCATTAGAGAGTCTGTTCTAGAACACTTGTTTGAGCCGTTTTTTACAACTAAGCCTATTGGCAAAGGCACAGGGTTAGGGCTATATATCAGCTATCAGATTGTGGTGGACAAGCATCATGGTTCCTTGAAATGTATCTCAGCACTCACTCAAGGCACCGAATTTCAGATTAGAATTCCACTCCATTAAACGTGTGAACTTACCTGTCTGCAACTCCACTGCATGGGACGCAACTTTTATGTATGACCTGACTAAGTTTACGCTCAAAAATATGACCGAGTGTGGAGCCGATCTGCGGAAGCTCGGTTCTGGAGCAGACAGCATGGAAGAAGTGAGCGATCGCATAGTTCGCTATCTCTATGAGCAGTTTGTTGATGAGCAGACCGATCGCCCTGCCTTTGCACTGGTTCGCTTCTTCAAGACCCATCTCTATGGGGAGCTAGAGGCGAGTTTGCAACAGCATCTGACTGCCGCATCGCCAGATCAGCCCAGCGATGTTCTTAAGTGTCTGACGCTCCTGGCAACGGTGGGAGATCAGCCAGCGTGGAATTCTCGTTACGCATCAGAAGGGCATCAGGTGATTCCCTTGGCCAGCGAGCAGATTGTGGCACAGTCGCCGATGATTTCTCAGCTCATCAAACAGTTTGGCTTAGAAACAAGCAGCGTTCTGTCGCCCGACCCTGAGCTGCTAGTAGATTTGGAACAAAAAACCTTTAATGTGTTCCATGTGCCAGCGGCGATCGCCAGTCCTTATGTGCCCGCTCAACAAGAGTTTGTGATTCCTTGCGGCATTCAGTCGGTGCTAGGGTTTGGCGGTATGCTGCCGTCGGGTAATATCATTGCCGTCATTCTGTTTTCAAAAGTGCCTATCTCCAGAAATACGGCTGATATGTTTAAAACTTTGGCTCTCAATACCAAAATGGCGGTATTGCCGTTCGATCGGGGCACTATTTTTAGGAAGTGACTCGATGAGCTGGGTCGAAAACAGAGCAAACTTGGGTTATGTTTGTTTTGAATCTTGACCTTGCCCATTCAGAGTTATGCGAAATAGACAAACCCAGGAAAGATCCAGGTGAATCAGAGAGGGCTAAGCATCAAAGTTGAGCAGCTCAAAGCGCAGGTCGCCGCTTTGGAACAGCTCTTGGAGGTTTATGAGCGGGAAACGATTGAACAGTCTGACAGGCTTGAAAAAGCGATGGAAACTGTTCAACAACACGCCCAACAGCTCGCCCACTCTGAGGCTGCCCTACAGGTCTTGAAGTCTATTTTAGACAGTATGGGAGAAGGGGTAATCGTGGCTGATCAGCAGAGCAAACTGCTGTTTGTCAATCCGGCGGCAGAGCAAATTTTGGGCGATCGCCATGTCTTGCTCCAAAGTGAGGGGCGAGAAGAGCCTCTAGAATCGTTACTCCAGCCTGATCGGATCACGCCCTATGCGATTGCAGATTTGCCGCTCATTCGAGCCATTCGCGGAGAGTCTGTCGATGCCACTGAAATGTATGTTTGCCCTATCCTAGAAGCACAGGGCACAGAAGGCATCTGGCTGCGGGTAACAGCACGCCCCATTCGTGGAGAAAACGGCAGCTTGCGGGGAGGCGTGGCTGTTTTTCACAACATTACAGCCATCAAGACTACGGAAGATGCCCTACGCCAATCGGAAGCGCGATCGCGGCAGCAAACCCAAACCCTAGAGCAAACCTTACGAGAGCTACAGCAAACCCAGGCTCAGCTCGTGCAAACCGAGAAAATGTCGAGTTTGGGTCAGCTCGTCGCGGGAGTTGCCCACGAGATCAATAACCCTGTCAATTTCATCCACGGCAATATCTTTCCCGCAGAGCAATACATCCAAGATTTGCTGGCGCTCATTGACCTCTATCAGCAGCATTATCCCGATCCAGTTGCCGAAATTCAAGCCGAGACTGAGCGAATCGATCTGCCCTTTGTCGCAGAAGATCTGCCCAAATTACTGCAATCGCTGAAGATGGGTGCCGATCGCATTCGGCAGATTGTCCGATCGCTGCGCAACTTTTCCCGTCATGATGAGTCCGATATGAAGCCTGTTGATATTCATGAGGGCATCGACAGTACGCTGATGATATTGCGCGATCGCCTGAAGTCTAAGTCAGAGCTTCCGAGCATTGTGGTGTGCAAAAGCTATGGGGCGCTGCCCTCAGTGGAATGCTATGCAGGGCAGCTTAACCAGGTGTTCATGAATATCTTGTCGAATGCGATCGATGCTCTGGAGATGGGCGTTGGTCGTCGATCGCTGGCTGCGACATCGGCAGATAAGACATCGGCGGATGTGACACGCTATCCCCATTCTGCAACTCCGACCATCCAGATTCAAACGGAAAAAAGGGATTCTCGCGTGATCATCCGCATTGCAGACAATGCAGGCGGTATGCCCGAAGACGTTCGGACAAGATTATTTGATCCGTTCTTCACCACAAAGCCGATCGGTAAAGGCACAGGATTAGGGCTTTATATCAGCTATCAAATTGTGGTAGACAGGCATGGTGGAACCTTGACCTGCCGATCGGAACCAGAGCAGGGAACAGAATTTTGCATTGAAATTCCTATTTTGCCTGCTTCTAGCGATCGCAAATCTCATCTCTCTGAGCCAGACATTAGCGCTCCCTTCACATTCAGCCACAATGGTTAGAGCTTAAGGTGTTGAAGCTCTGAATGTTGTGGTTGTGATTTAGATTAAGACAGGACTTACGCATTTTTGTTATGTGTGGTGGGCGCAGCCCACCACACATAACAAAAATGCACTACAGCTAGAGGGCTTGCGTAAGTCCTATAAGATCCTTGACCTGCGTTGAGTGTCAATTTTAGGCGGTCTATTTTATGAAAGTTGCCTGAACCGATCCTTCGTGCGCTTCATTTCAACTCGGCGCTCCAGCCTGGAATTAAATTCCATCAGGAGAATCAAAACTGTATCTTGTTGTGATAACTCAGTCATCCCTTTTCAGTACGCTGGGTGTAATGAAGTCAGGTCAGCTGCCAATTTAATGCTAATCAATATTATGGTAACCGCCAAGGCGGTTAGGACGGGGACATTTAGGGTGGGGCGCGAAGCGCCCCACCCTAAATGTCCTAAGCAAACTGGCGACAGCTATAGTCAATAGCCTGATCACTGCCTCAATTTTGACATTTGCAGTCATGCTGCTAATGTCTGGAGCGTCTGTTCTAGCTCAGCATAAACTTCCTATTGGGAACTGCTTAAATTTTTCATGATTAGATCTTCCCAAGTAAGGGGCCTTAGCTGACCTAGCTATAATGCTTGGAAAGCGCGTTTAATATAGATTATTTCTGTATTTTTTGATACTGATTAGAGCTTAGATGTCAAATCTACGTCACAATTCCCTGACAAATCTACAATTTACCCCTGATCGACTCATCTGTTGGCATACACTCGCCTTCCCCAACCTAGAGTTCTAGCGTCTAGACTGGATGGACTACCACGCGATCGAACGAGATCGGAATAGTATGCCAGATTATATGAGTGATTTATTTAAGGGATTTGAAGAATTTGTGGAGTTTCTTTCCACCATAGACGAGAAGGTCGAGCGGGGAGAGTTTTGGTCAGATTTTCAAGTCAACGCTCGGACAAGCAATATTCCCCGACAGGGCAATATCCCCCGCAGCACTATCAGCCGCCCTCCTGGCGCTCATCCCAACATCAGCCGCCCTCCTGGTGCTCCTGTTGATGATAGTATTATCGTCTCGCCACCCTCCTCTGAGGATATGGATGACAGCGTGGGGTCATTTTCTAGGGAAGTAGGTGGCTTATCAGGGGTGCTAAACGAGCTGCGAGAGCTGGTTGAAATTCCTCTCAAGCACCCCCAACTGCTTACCAAGCTCGGTCTAGAACCACCGCGAGGCGTGTTGATGGTGGGTGCGCCTGGAACAGGCAAGACTCTGACCGCCCGGACGCTGGCTGAAGAGCTGGGTGTAAACTACATTGCGATCGTCGGCCCAGAAATCATGGGCAAATACTACGGCGAGGCAGAATCGCGTTTGCGGAGCGTATTTGAGAAAGCTACAAAAGCCGCTCCTTGCATTGTCTTCATTGATGAAATTGATAGCCTTGCCCCCGATCGCGCCAAGGTAGAAGGCGAAGTTGAGAAGCGGGTTGTGGCCCAGTTGCTGAGCCTGATGGATGGTTTCGCCAAAACCAAGGGCGTAATTGTTTTGGCGGCTACGAATCGTCCTGATCACCTCGATCCTGCTTTGCGTCGTCCTGGTCGGTTCGATCGCGAGGTGCAGTTTCGCGTGCCCGATCGCAACGGTAGGCTAGAAATTCTCAACATTCAGACTCGCCAGATGCCGACCGATAGCACGGTGGATTTGGGGGCAATCGCCGATCTGGCGGTGGGCATGGTGGGCGCTGATCTCAAAGCCGTCTGTCAAAAAGCTGCCTACACAGCGTTGCGTCGCCAGGTGCCCGACCTGCAAGCCGCCCATCCAGAAACGATGACCGTCACCCAGGCAGATTTTCTTCAGGCGATTCGGGAAGTCAAGCCTTCGGTACTGCGATCGCTTGAGATTGAGTCTCCCAACATTGCCTGGAGCGACATTGGCGGACTGGATGCGATCAAGCAAATCCTGCAAGAATCTGTGGAAGGGGCTTTGCTCTATCCTGAGCTATATCGCCAGACGGGAGCCAAAGCGCCGCGTGGTATCTTGCTCTGGGGCGCGCCTGGAACAGGCAAAACGCTGCTGGCAAAGGCGATCGCCTCTCAGGCACATGCCAATTTCATTGCCGTCAACGGCCCAGAGCTGCTCAGCAAATGGGTGGGAGCAGCAGAACAGGCGGTACGTGAACTTTTTGCCAAAGCTAGACAGTCTGCTCCCTGCGTCGTATTTATGGATGAGATTGATAGCCTTGCACCTGTACGGGGCAGCTTCCAGGGCGATTCTGGAGTGAGCGATCGCGTTGTCGGGCAGCTCTTGACCGAGCTGGACGGGCTGCACGGCTGTGCTAACGTCTTGCTAGTTGCGGCAACCAACCGCCCCGATGCTCTTGATCCGGCGCTGCTGCGATCGGGGCGGCTCGATTTGCAGCTCAAGGTAGACTTACCCGACGAAGCTAGTCGTCTGGCAATTTTGCAGGTGCACAATGGCGATCGTCCTCTAACTGAGGTCGATCTGCTCTATTGGGCGGCTCAGACAGAAGGCTGGAACGGCGCTGACTTGGCACTGCTCAGTAATCAGGCTGCTCTACAAGCGGTGCGTCGTTACCGCGCTCAGGGCATGACTGACCCTAGCGCTATCCGTATCACTGCCGATGATTTTGTGGCGGCTCATCAAGCGTTGCTCGATCAAAGGGGTTAACGGTAACGATAATTTAAATTGAAGTTACAGCAATTTTCAATTGCATAAATTACATTTAACCAATCGCAAAGCGCTGTGGGTAGTCCTTACCTAAATACCGCTACCAGCGCTGTAAAACCTTTAGTGCCGATCGCCCGATTGCACTAAGGGTTTTTTATTGGCGATTGAATTGAGATTCACTCACATCTCATATAGCTGTCGCCACTTTGTTTGGGACATATTTGGTGGGGCGCTCAACGCCCCACCAAATATGTCCCAGTCCTAACCGCCTTGGCGGTTGCTATACCAATTTAAATTGGTTATTAATAACTCTTTGTATTGCCAGCGTTAGCAATTGAACAGGGCTGGGAAAGATGGGTTTATCTACAGAATAAGTGAAGTTAGATAGCTCCAAAGGGCAATTTAACGATCGCTTCTGTAGAGGGTTCTGCTGATCGGAATGTGGCTTAGACTCAGTAAAAATTCGGACTTTCGCACAGGTGCTTTATCCCAAATTGATAAATGTTCAGCGTTTACGTCAGCACCTTTTGCTTTTGAAAGTTCTTATTCTGATCATGTAGCTCGCATCTTCTGAATCTTTTCCTCATTAGGAAAGCAGAACATTTAGCGTTTTTTATCCATTACAAACTAAACTCCCAGGAATTTATCATGGCTGTTGAAAAAGTTAACTCCTCTTCTAGTCTGGCTGAAGTTGTCGATCGCATCCTCGATAAGGGTATCGTGGTTGATGCTTGGGTTCGTGTGTCTTTGGTCGGTATTGAACTACTGTCGATCGAAGCTCGGGTAGTCATTGCCTCTGTTGAAACCTACTTGAAGTATGCCGAAGCAGTGGGTTTGACCACTCAAGCCGCCGTACCCGCTGCGTAGGTCACGTCATCAAGTCTGGTCAAGTCCCGGATTTAGAGTTGTTGTTTATTTTTTGAAAGGTGTTTGCACCTTTCAAAAAATAAACAGCAGATTTGCAACACGACTCACCTATCCTCTCTGCCATGTCTCCCGTAACTTCTCTTCAAGTCTCCTGGCAACAGCAGCGCCAGCAGCGCCAACAGACTTTAGCCCAACGGCAACAGCAGGTTCGCACTCAGCTCGATCGCTTTCAGCAAGCGCGACAAGAGAGGGCGATCGCCTTGCGACAAACCCTACAGCAATTTCAGGTGCAGCTTCAGCAAGAGACCCAAGACTTTCTTTCGCAAGCCAGCACCCAGCGTCAGGAGCAAGCCATGCAGCTTACCCAACAGCTCTGCCGCTCTACCCAGCTTCTCCGGCAGCAGACGGCAGAATTGCTGTCTATGCAGACGGCCGATCGCACCTTGATGGCTCAGCAGATCTTTCAGGAATTGGGCGAGTTCCATGCCAGTCTGATTAATTCCACAGCGCTGCTCCGAAAAAGTCTACAGCAGCAAATTCAGCTTTTGCGCACCGAAACTCAGGACAAGCTGCAATCCCACCGGCAGGTTCGAATTCAGAACCAGATGGAGATGATGCAGGAACTCAGCAACTATGTGGAAGTGCTGCATTTTGAAGTTCAGGTTTATCTAACTGATCTGGCACAAACCCGTCAGGTTCGATCGCAGCAAATCCGTCAAGAGCTGCAGGAATGCCGCGATCGCCGTCTTGCCGAAACTGAGGCGATGTTTCAGCAGCTAGGAGAGTTTCGGGCAGAACTACGTGCTGTTTATGCTGAGGTGCGTCAATCAGTTTGGGGCGAAATCAGTGATACCCGCAGTGATATCCATAGTGATAGCCGCAGTGATGTGAGCACGAAGAAATCCTCTGAGCCGATCGCCCTGCCTAAAAGTTCTCCAAAAATAACTAACCTAGTGACCAGTCCAGTGGTTAGTCCAGTGGTTAGTCCAGCGACCAGCTCAGCGACTCGTCTAGCGACTAAGCCAGGGACTAATTCAGCAGCCGTGATGTTTAAGCCAGTTGCTCCGGTCAAGCCAGCTGTGGCATCCGCAATTTCCCTTAAGTCTGTTAGTCACGAAGCACCTGCAATATCTTTGCTAATCGCTCCCGTTCCAGCAGGTCTATCGCCATTGGAACAGCAGATTTATTGTCACATTGAGCAAACTCAGGGCGCACGTCTAACTGACATTGAAACTGCGCTGGGCATCAGTCGCTTTCAGGCAGTTGACACCCTGCGATCGCTGATCAAACAAGGCTTAGTCATTCAGCGCAATCGGCTCTATTTGTTGCAGAGCGATCGTCTTCAAAGCAGTGGATTTTAGATAGTTTCGCTTTTCACCCCTATCCTCTTCGTCCATAAGGAAGTCTGTTTGTGACTACCGTTCTCAAAACCAGCCCCCGCCAATTTGTATCCACTCCAGCCGTTGAGCGCGTTGCTCTGCGCGCCTTTCGCTATTTGCAGTCAGGCTATTCCGTGCATCTGCGGGGCGCAGCCGGAACTGGAAAAACGACGCTTGCGCTGCACCTTGCCGATCTGATGGCTCGTCCGATCATGCTGATTTTTGGTGATGACGAGTTCAAAACCTCTGACTTGATTGGCAATCAGACGGGCTATACGCGCAAAAAGGTTGTGGATAACTACATTCACAGCGTCGTCAAAGTGGAAGATGAAATGCGCCAGCATTGGGTAGATTCTCGGCTGACGCTTGCCTGTCGAGAAGGCTTTACGCTGGTCTACGACGAGTTCAACCGCTCTCGTCCAGAGGTAAACAACGTTCTGCTGTCAGCTTTAGAAGAAAAGCTCTTGGCGCTGCCGCCCAACAATAACCGCAGTGAATATGTTCGCGTCAGTCCTCACTTCAGGGCAGTTTTCACGTCGAATCCTGAAGAATACTGCGGCGTTCATGCTACTCAAGATGCGCTGCTCGATCGCCTCGTCACGATCAATATGCCGGAACCCGACGAGCTGACGCAACAGGAAATTGCGGTTCACAAAACCCAAATCGATCGCGAAAGTGCGTTAATGATCATCCGTCTGGTCAAAGCTTTTCGGACAGGCACAGGCAACGAAAAAGCCTCTGGACTGCGATCGGCTCTGATGCTGTCGAAGATTTGTGTGGAGCATGAGATTCTGGTCATGCCAGAAAACACTGAATTCCGGGAAGTCTGTCAGGATATTTTGCTATCGAGATCTGGATTGTCGATCGAAGAATCCACCCGCATTTTGTGGCATATCTTCAATGAAATGATTCAGGCAGACGCGATGCAGTCTCATAGCTCTCAAAGTTTGGGTCATCAAAGTTTGGGTCATTCTGTCCCTGATGCGATCGCTTCTGCTCATCTATCCAACCGTGAAATCGCTTATCCCGAATCGTTCGTCCCGGCAGCTTCGATTGATTACGCTCCTCAGTCACGCGTGATCTCTAGAGGTGCTGATGAAGCTGCCGAATTTGGGCTGACTGCGATCGCAGATTCTCCCGATTCAGAAGATTTTGAGCTGCCTACCGAAGGTCTGGAATTAGGCAGCGTTGCCAATATCTCAGTCGAAAACTTTCCTCAGCAAAGCTCTGGCTCAGCGTTCTCAATCTCCCACAAATCCCTGAAAAAGTAGCGTATCTGCTGCGCGTTACCCCATCGTTTAGAAGCAAGCAACCCCCGCACTTTATCATTGCCCCCACCATGCTCTCCTCTGCAACGCAATCTAATCGAACGATCGCCACTTCCACGCAAGGCTCGACTCTGGCAGACGTGCTAGAGCGGGTGCTAGACAAAGGTATTGTGATTGCGGGCGATATTTCTGTCTCGGTTGGCTCTACTGAGCTGCTGAGCATTCGGATTCGGCTCCTAATTTCCTCTGTCGATAAAGCCAAGGAGATGGGCATCAACTGGTGGGAAAGCGATCCGTTTCTCAGCACTCAGTCTCGCCAGCTTACAGAATCCAATCAGAAGTTGCTGGAGCGTGTGGAGAGCCTGGAAACCGAACTGCGATCGCTCCGTGCCGCCCCTGAACTTCACTTAGAAACGTAAATACTCGGCAGAAGCGGATATCGTATGACATATGAATGCTTCTGACTCGCCTCTTGATATCACCCCCAGTTTAGTCTCGCCCCCTCTCAAAGATCAGGCAAAACAGGGATTAGCTCCGCTCTTGCTAACCGTGGTGGAGCTTGTGCGCCAGCTTATGGAAGCCCAAGTGATCCGCCGCATGGAGGCGGGTGAACTGGAGGACAATGACCTCGATCGCGCCGCCGAAAGCCTGCGCAAGCTGGAGGAGCAGGTCGTCAACCTCTGCGATATCTTTGAAATTGACCCCGCTGAGTTAAACATTGATCTGGGCGAAATTGGCACTCTGCTACCCAAAGCAGGCGGCTACTACCCCGGTACAAATTCCCCCAACCCTACGATCTTGGAACTGCTCGATCGCCTCCTCAACACGGGAGTCGTCGTAGAAGGTGAAGTAGATTTGGGACTAGCACAGCTCAATCTCATTCACGCCAAGCTACGGCTGGTGCTGACCTCAAAACCGATCGGCTAACCCCATCCACTCATCCACTCATCCACAATTAAATATCCCTTTCCCCAAAGGTTAAGGTAAACTCACCCCTCTCATCAACTGCAAGTCGCCGTGATGTAGTTCCGCCCATGCCCACCTTTGACTTTGAAGTCGTCACTCTCAACAAACAAGGCAAAGAGATTCAGCGACAGCGCCAATGCGCAGAATACTTTACCGAAAACTTGGATAGCGACCTTACGTTGGATATGGTGGCGATTCCTGACGGCAGCTTCATGATGGGATCGCCAGAGAGTGAAGAAGGACGGACAGATAGGGAAAGTCCTCAGCATCAAGTAACGATCGCCCCCTTCCACATGGGCAAATATCCTGTCACTCAAGCCCAATGGCAAGCCGTAGCTGCTTTGCCGCAGATCGATCGCCCTCTAGAACCTGATCCTTCACACTTCAAGGGCAAAGATCGCCCGGTTGAAAAGATTTCCTGGTGGGAGGCGATCGAGTTTTGTAACCGTCTGTCTCGTAAAACGGGCAAAGAATACCGCTTGCCTAGCGAAGCTGAATGGGAATATGCTTGCCGCGCTGGAACGACTACGCCGTTTCATTTTGGGGAGACGATCGCCACAGATTTGGCAAACTATCGTGGCACAGACTGGGAATATAATGGCACGACTTATCCCGGTAATTATGGTTTGGGCATCAAGGGAGTTTTCCGTGAAGAAACCACTCCGGTAGGCAGTTTTAAGGTTGCTAACGCCTTTGGATTACTTGATATGCATGACAATGTGTGTGAATGGTGCGCCGATCATTGGCATGAAAATTATCAAGGTGCGCCCAGTGACGGCAGTGCATGGCTGAGTGAGAATGATAATCAAATGCGGATGCTTCGCGGGGGTTCTTGGTACTTCATTCCTAGTGTCTGCCGCTCGGCTCCTCGTCACTGGTACGATCCGGACAACCGCTACGGCAACCTCGGTCTCCGTGTTGTCTGTGCTGCTGCGAGGACTCTGTAGCACCTTCTCCTATAGTCGCTGAAGCAACTCGTTATACTCTGCATGTGTGCCAATCCAAAACCAGTAAATGTGTTCATTTTCCAATAAACCAAGCACTCGGTAGTCCAAACTCACACGAGCCGAATAGATGGGTTGGCGCTGGCTAACCCGTTTGAACTGGAGACTGTTGTGGTAAGGGTCTGAGCGCCAGAGCGCATAAGCTTTGGCAGCTTGCTCTTGAACTGATGCCGGGAGACCATCAAGTTTCTTGCGAAACGCTTTCGTAACACTTGATTCCATAGCTCAGAATTTCATAGCTCAGGCTGGGCAGAGAAAACTTCAGACAGAGGGCTGATCTCCCCCACAGCAATTTCCTGCCGCACCCTATCCGCGATTCGATCCCACTGCTCATCGGTCGTAGACTTAAACTGAGCTTTCCAGACCTGCTCATCTTCTAACTCAGCCAGAAAACGAGCGGCGATCGCATCCTGCTCATCAGCAGGTAGAGATTTCAATTGAGCAATCACTCTCTCTAGTAATTCAGTCATCGTTACATTTTTCCTATTGGGGGCAAAGTCAACAGACAATGGAAAGCGATTACTCATCATCAAACACGGGCGACCACAGCTCAGACACGGCAACCGACCACCCTGGAAGCAAATCGGGGATTGTCAGCATATCGCCATTCCGCAAGGTGACAGCCGCCGCTTCCGCTCGGAAAATCTTCACGGTGCAATCTTCAGGATTCACGAGAATGCCAACTTGTGTGCCCTGCTGCAAGAAATTAGCAATCTTTTTTTCCAGGTCATCTACTGAGTCGCTAGGAGATTTGACTTCAACCATCAGATCGGGTGCTAGTTGAGCAAAGCTGCGAGGCGCACGACGCAAGCGATCGGCACGCACGAAGGAAACATCTGGCGCACGGGTATTGGAGTCCGGCAACGTGAATCCGGCGCTAGAACCCGTCACCCGCCCGATGCGATTGGGTTCCACCCAGTCTGCCAAACGACGACCGAACCGAAAGGCAACTTCGTCCGATTCATATCCAGATGGACTCATGACGGTGATCCTGCCATCCACTAATTCGACTCGGTAGTCATTTCCGAGCTTGGTTTGTATGCTCTCTAAATCTTTGACAGTGAGGGGCATCGCAACCTCCACAGAAAAGCAAGCCTTTCTTGATTTTGACATTGCTGGCTGCCAACCGCAGGATGAAAGTCAAAGATTCCTCTTTAACTAAAACAAATTGCGGGTCATCAGCGTCACCTACCTAGATAATTGAAACTGGTCAAAGTCAAAGCCAAGGTATCAGCAGTATGGTCGGACAAGTTACCAGTGAAGGCGATCGCGCCATGCGATCGAATCTGGCGCGTGAGCTGTTTAATTTGGACGGCACAGGCATCAAAATTGGCGTGATTTCGGATAGCTACAATGCTCAAGGCGGCGCGGCAACCGATGTGACAACGGGCGATTTGCCAGGGCGCAGAAACCCAAATGGCTACAATACGCCCGTGCGAGTGCTGCAAGATACCCTAGGCATACAAACCGACGAAGGTCGCGCCATGCTGCAAATCATTCATGACGTAGCTCCTGGCGCAGAGCTGCTGTTTCATACAGTGGGCAGAAGTGAGGAAGGTCTTGCCAACGCTATTCAGGCTTTGACCCAAGCTGGAGCCGATATTATTGTTGACGACTTCGGGTTTGCCAGCGCGCCGTTTTTTCAAGATGGCGTTGCGGCTCAGGCAGTCACCAAAGCGGCTCAGCAGGGCGTAATTTATTTTTCGGCGGCAGGAAACGATGGCGATCGCGCCTACCAAAGTCAATTTCGTTCAGGTTCTACTTTTACCTATCGGGGCAATACCTACGAAGCCCATGATTTCGATTCGGGTACCGAGATTGATTTGTTTCAGGATATTCAGCTCCCCCAGGCAACCTCAGGTGAGATTCTCTACGGCGACCTGCCGGGTATTAATTTGATTCTGGGTTGGGATCAGCCGACAGGAAATGTGGCAAATGACCTAGAAATGTTTTTGGTCAGCAGTCCGCAACTGCCCAATGCTGGAGGGGTAATCAGCGATTCTTCGGTTTCCTCTCCCCGACCTGATGCGCCCCTCCAGACCCTTAGCCATGCCACTGCTACGGCAAAAACAGTCTATTTGGTCATTGCCCGTCGGGTAAACGCCACTAGCCCCACGCCCGGTTTAATGAAGTGGTCGAGCTTTTCTAGCAACGATGGGGTTACGTACCAGTATGTGAACGATGCCGACGATGCGATCGGCAGTTCTACTCTCTTCGGGCATCCCAACGCTAGAGAGGCGATCGCCGTTGGGGCTGCGTCCTACACCACTACGCCTGCCTTTGGGGGCACAACTCCCGTTCTAGAATCTTTTTCTAGCATTGGCGGCACTCCCATTTTGTTCAATGCTCAAGGCGATCGCTTCACCACTCCAGAGGTACGCCAGAAGCCTGAACTTGTTGGCCCAGATCGCGTTTCGACAACAATAGAAAACGATAATCCTTTCTTGGACTTTAGCTCTTTTGCAGGCACCTCAGCGGCGGCGCCGCATCTGGCAGCAGTTGCGGCGCTGATACTGCAACGAGCGGGCGGTCGCCGTAGCCTCACTTCAGCTCAGGTTTTGGCAGCGCTCCAGACAACTGCTCTGCCTCTAGACCTGCCAGGAAACTTTAGGAGCGGCGCTGGATTTGTCCGGGCAGATGCTGCCGTTCTACAATCTTTCGTCGCTGAAATTAGAGGTGATGCCTTCAATAATCGGCTTCAGGGCACACAAGTTTCAGAAAATTTGGCTGGGCTGGCGGGGAACGATACGCTGCTCGGTGGCGGCGGCTTAGACGCTCTGTTGGGTGGCACCGGGCGCGATCGCCTCGACGGGCAAGACGGCAATGATTACTTAGTAGGCGACTTGGGCAGCGACACTCTGCTAGGAGGAAAAGGACGCGATCGCTTGGAGGGAAGCCAGAATAACGACTCTCTCAGTGGACAAGACGGCAACGACGAACTGCGGGGGGGGGATGGCAACGATCGCCTCATGGGCGGCAAGGGCAAGAATCGGCTGATTGGGGGACAGGGCAATGATTGGTTTGCACTCGATCGGCAAGGGATTGCAATTGTTCAAGATTTCCGCAAAGGGCGCGATCGGCTGGGTTTACCTCGCTCTGTTCAGTTCAGGAGTCTAGAGCTAGTACAGCAGGGACGAAACACTCTGATTCAGCTAGGCAGCCAGGAGTTGGCCACATTGCAGCAGACTAGAGCCAGTCAGTTGAGCGCTTCTGACTTTAGGACGAATTGATTTTTTAGAAAATACTAGACAGTACCCCTGTTTTTGTGGTACAAACGTTCTGAGGCGATCTGTTGTCTATTTTTAGCCTTCCCTAACCTCTCGCTCTCCCTACTTAAGTTGACACATGCTCCTATGGAACTCCTCACAGAAGTCCAGCAAAATTTATACGACTGGCTAATTGAATACATCCGAGAAAATCAGCATTCGCCCTCCATCCGGCAGATGATGAGAGCTATGAATTTGCGTTCGCCCGCTCCCATTCAGAGCCGTCTTGAGCATCTTCGTACAAAGGGCTATATCGACTGGACGGAGGGTAGGGCGCGCACCATCCGAATTCTCAAGCCTCAAGGCATTCCTATTTTGGGAGCGATCGCAGCCGGTTCGTTTGTAGAACCCTTCCCGGATGTTGAAGAGCAGCTAGATTTCTCCAGTTCATCTATTCGGTTGGGAGATTATGCGCTGCGGGTGCGGGGCGACAGCATGATTGGCGCCCTAATTGACAGTGGCGATATTGTGCTGATGCGTCCAGTTCAAGACCAGCAGGCTTTGAAGAATGGGACGATCGTTGCGGCAAGGGTGCATAGCGAAGGGACGACCCTCAAGTATTATCACCGCAAGGGAAATCAGGTGACGTTGAAACCTGCAAACCCCAGCTATCCGTTGATAGAAGCGGCTGCAACGGATGTGGTGGTTCAGGGTGTTTTAGTTGCCGTTTGGCGAGGATATCAACAATAGACTGATTAGCCTTTAATCTGGGAGACAGAGGAGTTCCAAAAACTGCACAAGTCTTTAAAAGCAGAGCCTCAAAAGTGCAGCTTTAGAAGGTAATCAGCTTACAGAAACAACGTCAAACGGCATGGGTCGCTCGACGTTGTTTTTATGGGATTTTGACTGCAACTTGGGTTTGGATTGAGGATGATCACCTGAAATCAATAAAAAATTTATTTTTTGTAAAAAATTCAAAACGCTACTTATAGGGTAATCGATCGCTAAAACCGGGGATATCTGCCTCTACATTTAGTTGAAGCGCTCTATTGCCTGAAGTCTCAGCGCTACTCCACATCTAGCGTCTTGACAGGTTACAGGTAAGAATAAAGATTAAATAAAGATAGAGCGTTCAGGATTCAGACTTGTGGTGAATCATAAGACTGGTCTAGAGATTGTTCTATCCATTTAGCTCGGCTGCAAACCCAAAGGGTAAGGCTCGATGTGACAGCATCAAGCCTTACCTAGGGAAGCACCTGAACTTAAATCAACACCAACAAAGTGAGCGAGGAAACTATGAAATCCCTGCTGTTTAAACACCCCGCCGTTGCTGAGCCGCTCTCATCGGCACCGTCCAAGCTGAAGCTATTTAAGTTGCAGACTCGCAAAATGTCAAGCTTTGCTTGGCGGGGTTTGCTGTCTGTAGTAGCGATCGCTTCTATCCTCAGCATCGCGCCCAAGGCCATGGCGCTGCGATTTGGTGACACGGGTACAGAGGTATCGCGGTTACAGTCAGCTTTAGGCATTCGGGCAGACGGCATTTTCGGTTCGCAAACCCGATCGGCAGTCATTAGCTATCAAGAGCGTTGTGGTCTGCTCGTGGACGGCATCGCAGGCACCCAAACCCTCAGTACGTTAGCGTCAGGCTCCTGTTTAGCCCTTCGTCCGGGTGAGGGTGGTTCAGGCGGCGGCGATATTGGCTATGGGCCTTATGTCGTCGTTGTTCCAGGGAGCAGCAGCGATCGATTGGCTGCCGTGAATCGAGTTGCGCCCGGTGCTGCCTACGATGAGGCGGGTCGCGGTTCCTTCATCAATGCGGGGAGGTTTAGCAGCCGCTCTAATGCAGAGAGTTTATCCGATCGCCTCAAGGATGTGGGTTTACCGGCTCGTGTCGATTTTCGCCCCTAGAGGTTGAGTGAACTCTGGGGTACTGATATTTATGTAGTGATTTTTTATGTAGTGATTTTTTATGGGGTGGGCGAAGCCCACCCCATAAAAAATCACTACATTTTGTGGGCTACTAACACCAGATATTCTGGTGAGAACCTGGTGCGGAGTTTTCACAGGGATTCGTAGCAGGGATTAGTCGCGCAAGACATACCCCACGCCGCGTACGGTCTGGATCAGCCGCTTTTCACCCTGCTCTTCTAGCTTCAGGCGCAGATAGCGTACATAGACTTCAATGATGTTGGAGTCGCCCATAAAATCGTAACCCCAGACTTTCTCCAAGATTTGGTCGCGGGTAATCACCTGGCGCGGGTGAAGCAAGAGGTAATCCAGCAGATCAAACTCTTTGGCAGTCAGATCGATCGCTCTGTCGCCATAAAACACCTGTCGCGTACTGCGATTGAGACTAAGATCGCCAAACTGCGACAAATCGGGGTTGTCATCGTGGGTGCGGCGCAGGTGTGCCCTCACTCTTGCCAGCAGCTCTTCAATGCTGAAGGGTTTGATTACATAGTCATCAGCCCCTGCATCTAATCCGGTGACGCGATCGCTCACCTCATCTTTTGCCGTCAGCAAAATAATCGGCACCTTGATGCCCGTTGCCCTGAGTCGCCGACAGACCTCAATGCCCGTCATTCCCGGCATCATCCAGTCTAGAATCACCAGATCGGGGGGTGTTTCACGGGCGATCGTCAGTCCTGTTAGTCCATCATGTGCCACCTGAATGGTGTAGCCCTCGCTGTCTAGCTCTAGCTGGATAAATCGCGCTAGTTTAACTTCATCTTCAACCAAGAGAATGTTGGCAGTCATAGGTTTTGCGAGCGTCTACAGGCTGTTGGGTAATGGCTATTGCGATCCAGGCTGTTCTGATATCCCAGGGGCAGCATGACGGTAAAGATACTGCCCTGACCGGGTTGGGAGGTGACGGCAACTTTTCCTTTCATGCCTTCAACGAGAGATTTGACGATCGCCAGACCCAGACCCACTCCTCCAGTAGCGCGGCAGCGGGAGTTTTCGACGCGGTAGAAGGGTTCAAAGATGTGCGCCTGATCTCTCAGGGGAATGCCGCAGCCGCGATCGCAAACTTGAATCACAGCTTGGCTGGGCGTTTCGCTGAGCTTGATGATGACGGGCTGGTCTTTGGCATAGCGCATAGCATTGTCTAGCAGGTGCTTAATCACCCGAATAATCTGCTCTGGATCGGTGTGAGCAATGACGAATTCCAAATCTGTCGGCTTCTCAATCGTAACGTTGGGTAAATCTACCCGATCTATAGCCATTGCTATCACATCGTTAAGAATCACCGACTCTAAGGAAAACTTCATAGCATCGCTGCTGATCCGGGACAGATCCACCAGATCTTTCAAAAGCTGGATAGTGCGTTCGGTTTCATCGACCGCAACTTCCAGTGCTTCTTTTTGAGAGTCGGTCAGGTTGTTGCAGCGCCGCAGCGTGCTTTGCAAATAGCCATAGACTAAGCTGAGCGAGGTGCGAATCTCATGGGAGATGCTGTTAGTAAATTGGTTGGTGAACTGCCGCTGATGATCGTCAGCCTCCGAAAGCCGCGTAGATAAGGTACCAAATGCCTGCACTAACTCTTTCATTTCGCTGGGAATCTGATCGATAGACTCTCCTAACTCCAGGTTATAAACAGAAAACTGGTCTTGAGCGATCGCCAGCCGATTAATTTGCCGAAGGGGATAGAGCGATCGCTGAACAAAGTAGGCAATCAAGACTCCAATCAGAGCAATAGCCAGAACCGTAGCAACAATTAGGCTGTTCACCAGCGTATTTTGCACTTCGTAGTCGTGGGTAATGTCTTGCGCTAAGTAGACGTGACCGATCGCCTTCCCCTCAATTTGTAAAGGCTGACTGCACAGCACCAAAAAGCGTCCATTCACCTGCGATACTTCAGGCTGGGGGGGCATCATTGCTGTAGGCATCAATGTCGCTTCTGCCGGAAAGCTGGATAGATTGGTTGAGGCCGCTAATATTGTGCCATCGTTTGCCTTTACCCATAGCCATAGATGAGGCGACGACCACTGATTAATCAGCGCCTGAAGCTGAGAGTCGATCGCCTCTGTGGCGGGATAAGCTTTTAGCTCCGCAGGAATGCGATCGCTGAGAGACTTCAAATAATTTTGATGGTTAACGACTAGCATCTGCCGCATCTGCCAAGTTGTCCAGGTGCCAATGCCGCCCAGCCCCAGTAGCGAAAGCGTGGTTAGCCCTAGGGTCAATCGAAACTGCAATGAAGTTAAATCAATGCCCTTTCGCTTGAGGTTTTGGTTCAATTTTTGAGTGGCACGATTGAGGAGTTTCATTGCGGCGTTGACCCAAAGTATCCAAACCTCTAAATTGGGGTCTACGTTTGGCCCATTGAATGTAGTGTAGCGAAGCCAGCCTGACACAAGATGATATTTCGCTGAGGGGATGTTCAACGTTTGATGAGAAAAGTCAAGCGTTTTCCCGATTTTTCCAACTTAATCCAATAGGAGCGACTCCAATAGAACCGATCGGAAAATCCGTGCTTATCGTAAAAAGCTCGGCAATACAGACAAAGCCTGCAATACAGACAAAGCCTGCGAAAGCAGGCTTTGTTTAACTCAATCCTACGCGGCTGGAGCCAAAAAAATCAGTTAACGCAGGTCGTCCATCGCGTCTTCGGCTTTCTGTGCGCCCTCTCGATCGTTTTGCTGCTGATACAGATCGTAGGCTGTTTGGTAAGCTGCGATCGCTTCAGGCTTGCGGTCTCGCCCTGCCAATGCTCTGCCCAGGCTGTAGAAAGCGTTTGCGTCTTGAGGAGATAACTTGGTGACTTCTCGATATTCCACGATCGCCCGGAGATAGTCCTCCCGCTCTAGTGAAATTTCGCCAATCATCGCGTGAGCTTCTTTTAAGTCAGACTGCACGGAATTGGCTTTCTCATAATGAGCAATTGCCCGGTCTGCGTCGCCTTGAGCGCGGAAAATATCGCCAATTTGCAAATGCACTAGCCCGTTGCGAGGCTCAAGCTGAGCAGCTTTTTCAAAAGCCGTCATGCTGCCCGCTGTGTCTCCTAAATTGAGCATCGCCACGCCCAAATTGAGCTGAACTGTCCCCCGCCTCGGCTCAAGCTGTGCTGCTCTTTGCAGAGCCTCTAGCGCCCTTTGATACTCTTTTTCCTGAAGATACGCAGACCCAATGAACTCATAAACCCGTGCGTCGTTGGGTCGGGTGGCTAGCACCTGACGGTATGCCTCGATCGCCCCCAGGTAGTCTTCTTGTCGCGCCAATACGACCCCTAGACCCACGTAGGCTTCTACATTGCCTCGGTTGAGCTGGGTGGCGCGACGGTAGGCGATCGCTGCACCAGAATTGTCACCTAGGCTAGCTTTGCTAAAGCCCAAAGCATAGTAGAAATCGCCGTTATCTGATTCTAAAGATACTGCCCTTTCATAGGCATCGACGGCAGCCTGAAAGTTGTTTTGTTTAGCTTCTAAAAAGCCAAGCGCGGAGAAAATCCTGGCATTGTCGGGCTTTAGCTGAGCTGCTTCTTGGTAAATGGCGATCGCGTCAGCAATGTTTCCTGCTTCTACCTGTTCACGACCTTTGTCGAGCAGATCGTTGAGGCGCTGCTCATCCTTTTGCGTCTGGGATGCAGGTCGGTTTTGTGCCCAGGCAGTCGGTGGCAGGATCAATGGCACAGTCATTAATCCTGCCGCCAAAAGAAAACTAGCCGTCCACAACTTTTTTTTATTTGTTGTCAACTGTATGAATGGTAGTGTCATTGAGGAGATTTACGAACATGTGTGGGAACAGTACATGATTCTATCAACAACGGATGTTGTTAGAACAAGCACATGATGTACTACAGCTTATGGAGGATGTGTATGTTATTGTCAACAACGGATGTCATTCAAGGGGCGATCGTCGAGTCTTACTTGGGTGTTGTAACGGCAGAAGTGGTGTACGGAACCAATGCCCTAAGAGATTTCTTTGCGGGTATTCGTGACATTGTAGGCGGACGGACTGCTAGCTACGAGCGAGTGTTTGAGCGTGGTCAACAGGAGGCTCTGGCAGAACTTGAACAACGGGCGGAGCGTTTAGGAGCAAATGCTGTCATTGGTATCAATGTAGATACGGGGACAATTACGCTGGATCAGGCTGGGAGCCTGCTGCTGGTGACGGCAACGGGAACGGCTGTGGTTTTACAAGATCTCCAGTAATTTTTGTAGGTTACGGTTTAGACCTGCCGTTTGTTACGAGGGTGCCGTTGATTTCTGGGAAGGTGCGTATCTTTCAAAAAATCAACGGCACCTTTTTAACTATCAATCTAACTATCAATTTTTTGACTTCAGGCTGAATCTGATCGTGTTGCAGCCAGAATATTCTGGCGATCGCATTATTGCACTACCTAAAAAAATATTATCTACGCGTGCAAAATTTTGTGTAAAAAGCTACACTGTAATCTCAGTAATTACTATACCTTTGGATGAATTTCTCAAAAAAACGCATAAACTGTGCTATCAAATGTACGTAGGGTTACGTGTATGTCCGCATGGGCAGTAATTTCTGAATACCTCCGTTCTGAACACCCTTGTCTCGGTTTTCATCAGAGCGTTCATCTACAGACTTCTAGACTTGAAAGTTTTAAACCAGGGAGATCTGATTCTCAGCCACTGAATTCAGGAGTTGATCCAAGCCTTTAACTCAATCTAAAGAATTGGCTAAGCCAGAGTTTCAGCCAACATTATTTGAATCAGGTGTACTGTCAGAGCTGCCATCTACATGAGTTGAACATTTCTGTCCTTTCTTTTTGTGGCTTATGAGCTTTGCAAACAATCTGGTATCTTCTGCTTTACTGGTAGGTGCTCTGTTTTCGATTACAACCTTTCCGCTTGCGGCTCTTAGCTCCAAGCCTGTCACCGTAGAACTGGAGCAAGATACAGTCTTCGCGGGTTCTCTCAAAGATATTGCCGTTCCCTATCTGCTCACCACGGCTGCCATTAGCATTGGAGCGGGCGTAGCCAACTTTGCGGTGATGAACTGGCAGCAGTCTTCTCGAAAGCTTGCCTCTTTAGAGGGGCAGATGTCTAAGCTAACGCATCAGCTTTCTGAAAAAGAGGCTCAGGTCGAGTACCTTAAATTTTCGCAGCCTAAGCTAGAGGCTCTGGGGCTGGCAGGATTTTTGCAGGCTGCTAATGAGCCAACTGCTCAGATAGGTGCTGCCCACCCAACTCGGCTACTGCCTGAGACTTCAACGGTTCAAGTGGCTGAAAGCCCTGTGATTGCCCAGGTTGCCATTAGTCAACCGTTTGATCCCATCCCTGATCAAGCTTTGTCCAACTACTCTGCTAACGTGCGGGCAGTGGCTTCTTTCCCTGCGGCTCAGGCTTTCATGGGGTTTGCCAGACCTAAGCCTGAGTCTCAACTTCCTGTGGATAGCAGTGCCGATAGTAGTGAAGTCGAAGCAAGCTTAAATCTTAGTAACCCTGCTCAGGTCAGCGAACTGCTGGCGAATCTGAAGCAGGTGATGACTCAGCTAGAAAGGCTGCACACTGAACAAACGCAAAATGTATCGTCTTACCCTAAGCTAGCTTCTTAACTTTTGCGGCAGTTTTGACGCAGAGCAGATTTATGTCGAGCTAGCTCAGGGAAGGCTTGTCTATCGCAAAAACTCATCAGGTGAGAGAGGCAGAGGGAGTTGCTTCCACTCGTCAACTGAGGATGAATTAGTTTGCAAGACAGGAACAACTTGGGGTGTGCGATCGGTAGTCACAGCAGGAACAGTCCCATTTGGCGGAGAAATCTCTAGAGCTTGACTGACCTGCAAGTACTGCTCTCCGTCAGATGTGAATCGAACTAAATCTAGCTGCCGTGAATCATCTAGCCGATCTAACTGGTTTTGCAGGTTGGTAGATTGCTGGAGCGGGTCAACCGTTGCTAAGAAGACAACTTCGGGATTGGATTGAACGCCGAAGCCCTGCAAAGATGACTGCCAAACTTCCCGTTTGCCGTTAGCCGTCTGCCAAAGATCAAGATCAGTCTTCCAAGCCCCCTGGCTGACCTGAGCAAATTGGCGATCGAGCAGAGTGTAGCTTGGCGACTGGTCGGTAGCGACCTTTGGGAGGTATCGAACTGCGGAAACCGTAACCTGAGTCTTGTTGGGCAAAGTAGTTTGCCCAGAGACGGTGTAAAGACCAGGGCGATCGCCAGATTGCACTGGATTCATGCGAAATTCTAGCGCTGGAGTCAAACTTTGGCTCAAACTTCCGGATAGAGAGGCGCAGCCGCTGCATCCAAGCAATAGCAGTGTGCTAATGAGCAGCCAGCGCCGAATGCTGGGCTGCTGAAAGCTTAATGCCTGGAAGCCTAATTCTTCAGAGCTAAGCCATTTCCAATTTTTCAAAGATTGCCGCAAAGAATTGATTTGAGTGTGAAGCATGAGTGAAAGCCGCTATATGTCTGTGGACTTAACCTATGAACTTGATCTACGAACTCATGTATAAAAAATTTATGAGAAAAGTGAATTTACTGACTCATGAAAGGTGTTGACCTCCGTAATTCCATGTAGAATTTTTGAATATTGAGCTAAAAATTACAAAGCTCTCAAAGCTAATTTCCAAGGCTTTAGACCAAAAATAGGACAAAACCGCACAATTTTTTTGCTTCTTCACATTCTAGGCAAATCCTGCGGCATCAGTCTATACTGAGCGCAATATCTGGGTATGAATCGGCTAGGGTTTCAGTTCTATGTTCCTGCTAATCCGTTCACCTCGTATTTTTACTGATGTTGTTTTGTCCCTCTTTTTTCACCGTTCCAGCCAAAGGGCTGATGAAAGCCTCACGTGCCACCTCACTTTCGGTCTGCATAGGATTGAGTTTGGCATTGCTCAACGTGATGGCTCAACAAGTTTCGGCTGACTCTCTGAAGGCCTTTAGCCCTGACCTTCAAGCTGACAGGCGATCGCAGCCCGTTGCTGACTCAGACGCAGTTGACTCGGACGCAGTTGACTCAGACGTGATTGACTCAGACGTGATTGACTCAGACGTGATTGACTCAGACGCAGTGCCAGCAGATATTTCCGTCTCAACGGCTCCTGATGCGATAGAGGTTGCTCAGGTTCAATCGCCTCTCGCGACAGCAGACTGCGTAGCGGGGTGCAATCCTAACGCTCCCTTTGTTTTTCACCCTCCCTCTGAGGCGATCGCTCCCCTACCTGCGACTGCTATCTCGCCGCCCAGTACAGCCTCTGAGGCTGCTGTGCCGATCGCCGTCAAAAAGCCAGGTCGAGCGTTTGGGCTGGTGCAAATTTCCAATCCACCGCTGCCTATTTCAGCTCCGTTGCCCGATTCTGACTATCAGGTGCTGCCGTCGGATCGTTCTGCTCCTCCAGAAGTTCCTGCTTCCTCGTCTCGCGTCGCTCTGACCCCGCCCGTCCTAAGAATTCAGGGCGTTTACATCTACGAGGGCGGCGAATCTTCGGCAAGAGCTAGATTCTCTGGCGTGTATCCCCTGACGCGCGATGTGCAGGTGGGTGGCACGGTGGATTTGGCGACGGGCAGCTTTAGTGAAGTAAATGAAGATGGGGTCAGCATCAACGAGCTGTACGTGGCGGCTTCTCTGCGCGATTTGCCTAATCTGCGCCTTGTGGTCGGACAGCTTGATTTGACCTCCTATTTCGATCGCAATAGCTTTGCCAAAGATCGAGCCTCGCAGTTCTTCAATCCAGTCTTTCAGACGAATCCGGCGCTGGCGGCTGCCGGGATTGGCTCTCGTCCGGGAGCGCTGCTCAACTGGAGCGTGACGGACAACCTAGAGGCTAGAGCGGCAGTATTTTCGTCCGATCGCAGCATTAGCGACTTCTCGTTAGATGGCTTTGCGGGTGAGGTAGGTCTGCGGCTGGGCAACAATTTTATTGTCCGGGGTACCTATGCAACGGGACGGGATGGCGGTGCGGGCACCAGCTTCCGAGAGGTGGGGCGGGTCAGACGCGCTGACGGGTTTGGTTTGAGGGAGGGCGATCGCGAAGAATCCTACGGAGTGAATGCCGAGCTGTTCATTCCTAGCCTCAACCTAGGCTTGTTTGGGCGCTACGGGCGCTATGAAAACCAGGAGATTGACTTGGGTGGCGATACCTTTGTGTTCGGGCTGACCTTCCTGGATTTGTTTTTGCAGAACGATCGCCTGGGAATTGGCTATGGACGGGAGCTGTCGAACGATCGGCTGCGACGGGATGCAGACAACGGCATTTCGGATGCTGCCGAGATCTTTTACGATTTCCAGGTCTTGCCTCGCCTACGGCTAGGGCTTACCTTCCAGGCACTCGATAATTTCTCAGAGACGATCGCCGGAGTGCGGGTGCGCACAGAATTTGATCTGCTACCCAGGAGAACGCCATGAGTCAGATTGTGCATCGAACTGTGCATCGAGTGCATCAGCCCAACAGGTCACGCCTATGGGCTTACCCCTCCAGCGTTCTGCTCATCGGACTGCTAAGCCTGTCGCCCTTACCCGCCTTCTCTCAGGCAGTGCCGACCTCAGTGCGATCGGGCTATACGCTTCTGGGTGAGGGGCTAGTCAACCAGGCGATCGATCAGTTTACGACGGCAGTTCGGCAGTATCCCAGCTCCGTGGAGGCGCGGTTGGGGCTGGCGATTGCCTACCGTCGGGCTGGACTCAATGCTGAGGCGCTGCAAGCCTACGAGTCTGTCCTGGCGATCGACTCCAGCAATCGACTGGCGCTGCTGAGTGTGGGCACACTGGGCGGCTACCGTCCGCAGTGGCAGGATCGGGGCATTGCTGCCCTGAGTCAACTCTTGAGCCTCAACCCCAATGATAAAGAGGCGCTGGCACAGCGGGCGCTACTGTATGGCTATCAGGGCAAATTTGCAGCCGCGATCGCCGATTATGAGATCGTTCTAAAAAACAATCCCTCCTCAGACTCGGTGCTGGGCGCGGCACAGGTCTACGCCTACAGTGGCGACTACGACACCAGCCTGGATTTATTCAACCAGTATCGGCAGGGTGGACGCATTACGGGCGATGCCGCCACCGCCTATGCCCGATCGCTCCGGGAAACGGGCAGTTCGGCTGAAGCTGTTCGGGTGCTAGAGCCACAGCTCAGGCAAATTCCAGCACTGAATGGTGTGGCAATCCGGATGCGGGCAGAATTGGCGATTGACTATGCCGCAACAGGACGACTCGATCTTGCCGAGCAAACCCTGGAACCCTTGAGTGGACGCACTGATTCGCGAATGATTTTGGCGCGATCGCTGATGGCTATCAGCCAATATGACCCCCAAAACAGCGATGGTTATACTAGCGCGGCGATCGCCCTCTATCAGGACATCCTCACCCGCACGCCACAATATCTGACAGTCGGCATTGGGCAGGAGATTGCGGACTCCCTCAGTGCCTATCCGCAAACCCAGACCTATGCTCTAGAAATTTATCGACAGTTGGCGCAGCAGCAGCCTGACGATCGCAGCCTACAAATTCAGCAGGCGGTTTTAGAGCGAAACCTGGGGCAGATTTCTAGGGCGACCTTGCAGCAGCGAATCGCGGCAGCTCTTCAGCCGTTACCCAGCGATGTTTATCAACAGAAGGTCATTGCTCAAGCCCTAACCCGATTAGATTCTCCTGATGCAGGGCTGCTGCCCTACTATCAGAGTCTATTAACCGCAGATGTGCCGCTGCTCTATTTCCGCATTGCCCAGATTCAGATCCGGCGCAATGATCTAGCGGCGGCTCGTGCAGCACTGACCTCCTATGATGCCACTTCAGAAGGGCGGCGGAGCCAGGACTCTACTCTGCTATTGCTGGCAGAAATCGATCGCCGAGAAGGCAACCTAGAGGCTAGTGCCCAGCGCTATGAAACGATTATCTCTCGCGTACCTCAAGACAGGGGCATCTTGAGTGGCGCGCTCCAAGGGCTGGCGGGTATCCGTCAAAGTCAAGGCCGCTTGCCCGAAGCGGTGGCGGTTTACGATCGCCTCCTACAAATTAATCCCCAAGACGATCGCCTGTCTCTAGGACGGGCAAGCCTTGCCTACCAAGCAAAGCTGATTTCGCAGGCTGAGGCTGAGGCAGTGCTCGATCGCTGGCTGGCGACCCATGCGCCCGATACCTCGCCAGAGTTGGTGAGTCTCGCAGCCGCCCTACCCGCCGATCCGCGCCGGGAATCGCTCTACACGGCGCTTTTACAGGAAAACCCTGAGAGTGCCGCCCTTCAGTTGCGCTACGTGCAGGTGTTGGCGACCCGCAATCCTGCTCAGGCTCAGGCTTATGTCAATCGCCTGATTGCCAATGACCCGGCTAACGTCAGCGCCTATTTTGTCCAGGGGCAGGTTGCTCAAACCCAGGGCAATTTGAGTCTGGCAACGCAGGCATACCAGGCGATTCTGCAGCAAGATCCCCAAAATGCTGATGCTCTCTCTGCACTGGGCGGAGTCCGGTTTCAGCAGCGTCGCTATGACTCGGCGAGCCAGCTCTACAGCGAGGTGCTGGCGCTAGAGCCAGAAAATGCGATCGCTCAAACGGCGCTAATTAGCCTGACTGCCGCTCAGGGCAATCGCCTGACCGCCATCGAGCAGTTGGAGGCATTGCAGTCAGCCGGAGCCAATCCCGATCTGGCGAGTCAGCAGCAGCTTTTGGAAGAAGGTTTTCTCCAGCAGCGAGGATTTCAGCCGCCTTGGGAGCGGTATTAGGTGCCGCGCTCTCTCATTACTGTCGGCTTCATTACTGTCGGCATTCTGTACGTTTCTCTGTAAGTTTTCATCTAGATAGAGCCTGAAAATCAAGCAAGCTGTCATCATTCGCCCTATGTTGCATTTCCTCAGTCAGTGGCTTTCTGCCCTTTTCATTCGCCCGACCGATCGCCCCGCCGAGCGGAGTGCTTCACGTTCCGCCTCATCTCGTCTGATTTCGAGACGATCGCCCTTTTGGAACCGACCGCTCTATCTCCTGATTGGGCTGGTCAGCGTTTTGAGCATGAGCCTAGGGTTTGTTCCCCGGCTAAGCGCCCAGTCTACCGACCTGCAAAGACAGGAAAATCAGGTGATTCGGGAGTTTGCCCTACCGCCTACCCCTGCCGCCCCTCCTGTGTATCAGCCGGAGCCGTTTGCTGAGCCAGCTTATTCAGAACCTGCCGATTCAGAGCCATCTGGGGAATTCTCTGCTGGGGAATCCACTGCTGGAGCATCTCCAACCGGAGAATCCTCTAACAGTGCGGCTACGGCTCGACCGACCGATCGCCCCACCGGAGCGCGATCGTCTCGCGCCCGACAGCCGATTTTGCCCTATGTGCTGGAGTTTACTCGTAGCCCTGTCGTGGGCAATCGCCTGCGGCTGCAAGGGGTTTATGCTGAGAGTCGTTTGGGGTTCACCCGTCCGCAAAACTGGCAAATCAATTCTGCCAAGCTAGTGGTGCGGTTCCAGCATTCGCCCTCGCTGTTGCCGGATCAATCAAACCTAACTTTGCGGGTCAACGATACCAGCATTGGCAGCGTCAAGCTCGATCGCCCTAACTCGCAGGTCGCTCAAGCCACCTTTGAAATCCCCAAAGACCTGATTCAGGATTACAACGAAATTTCTATGCTGGCAGAGCAGCAAACCTCTGAAACCTGTACAAATCCTGCCGATCCGACCCTGTGGACAGAAATTTTGCCCGACTCCAAAATTCTGTTTGAGTATCGTCCGCAGCCTGTGCAGCTCAACTTTAGCCGCTATCCCTTTCCCTTTTTAGACAACCTCAGTCTTGATACCAACCAGTTGACCTATCTGCAACCCCAGACGGTGAGCAGCAATTGGCTGACGGCGATCGCCCGATTCCAGGCTTCGGCAGCACGAATTGTAGACTTTCGACCCCTCGACACGCGGCTGGTGAACAGTTTGACGGAGGTGAAGTCTAACGAAAAGCTGGTCATTGTTGGCACTCCGGCAGAGCAGCCGATCCTCAGTCAGCTGACTCTGCCCTATACCGTGAGAAACGGTCAGATCCTGGATGGCAAGAAATCGCCCCTGCCCGCAGATGTTGGCGTTCTGATGCTGACCACGGTCAAGAACAGCGGTGTGCCTGTCTTGGTCGCAACCGGGAATTCGGCTGAAGCGGTCTTGAAGGCAGTACAGTTTTTGGTGCAGACCAAAGACCGCGAAATTGGTGCGGGTCAGGCGTTGACGGTGGCGACTCTGGCTGATGTGCCCTCCCCGGCTCCCCGTGAGTGGTCGGGCTATTTGCCTACTGCCAACAAATTCCAGCTCAGCGATCTGATGATGCGCAACCGCCAGCCCTTTGAGGATGTGACGGTGCATGGTAGTAAAACCCTACCGATCGTGGCAGACTTCCGGGCATTACCCGACGATCGATTCCTGCGGGGCAGCACAGCCACGCTCAACTATAGCTACAGCCCGCAGTTAAATCCGCGTGTTTCGGCAATCGAGGTGACGTTAGATAACGTGACGATCGGCGCGAAGCGGCTAACTTCTACCAACGGCGGTCGTGAATCTTATAATGTGGAGCTGCCCGAAAAGCTGATTAAGCCCGACTCTAAGCTGGGCGTACATTTTGTCCTGCAACCCCAAAATCCCGGAGCTTGCGGCTTGGTTGCCGAACAACAGCTCTGGGGCACGTTGCACAGCGACAGCAGCTTTGACATAGTACGCGATAACGTGGTGAAGCTGCCGGATCTGAAGCTGCTGAAGACGGGCTTTCCCGTGACCGCGCCGCAAGATCTGTCCAACACGATCGTCGTCTTGCCGAATGAACCCAAACCTGCTGATTTGCAGACTCTGATTGCCTTCAGCGATCGCATGGGTCGGCTTAGCCACTCAGACGCGATTCAGCTTCAGGTGTATGCGGCGAAAGATTTGCCCGCTGCCGCCAAGAGCCAGAGCCATTTAGTGGGAATTGGCACCCGCGATCGCTTCCCCTTCCCGGAGGCGTTTGAAACTGCTGGGCTTAATTTGGGCGAAAGCTTTGCGCGGATGCTGGGTGACAGCCAAGTCCAGGCTTTGCCCGATCCAGAGGGGATGGTGAAGGAAATTGTGTCGCCCTGGAATAGCGATCGCTTGCTGCTGGCGCTCACAGGACAGACTGAGCAGGGCTTGCAGGATCTTCAGGATTTCTTCCGTCAAGATCCGCTGTTTTCTCGATTGCAGGGAGACACGGCGCTGATTAGCCGCAACCGGGCAAACCCTGTGGCATACGACTCCAGCGCCTACAACCTCCAGTTTCTTCAAGACGCGCCCAAACGCCGTATCGAAAACACAGACTGGATGACTCGCCTCCAGCTTTTCCTGCAAGACAACTGGTACCTGGTTCCGCTAGGAATTGTGGTGCTGGCGCTGTTGCTCTACAGCATGTCGCAGCTCTTTATCAACCGCGTCGTCAGTTCGGGAGATTCCTAAATGACCAGCATTCCCCCTGTTCACTCCAGCCGATCGCCTTGGTGGCTACGGCGAGTCATCCGCTTGCCTAGTAGCTTCGAGCATTTAATGCCCTGGATTGGCAAATGGCAGCTTTTCTGGATCGTTATTCTATTGGTAACGCTATCGATTCCGCTGATCACTACGCCGCTGACACTGTGGCAACAGGCGATCGTTGGATTTATCCTGGTTTTGCTGAGCTGGCTGGTCATTCGTCAGGAGCAGCGACAAACCCATCAGGGCACCAGCGAATATCTGCATCTGCTGCTGGCATGGCTGAGCATTGTCACGACCCTGCGCTACTTGTTCTATCGGGTTAGCTACACGCTGAATCTGGATAGCTGGATTAGCGGCTTTTTTAGCTTGCTGCTGCTGGCTGCCGAGCTATACGCGATCGCCACTCTAATGCTCTCCTATTTCCAAACTCTGAAGCTGAGGGATCGCTACCCCGTGAGTTTGGTTAACATTCCCCTAGGGCAGTGGCCTGCGGTCGATGTCTACATTCCCACCTACAACGAGGATGTGGCGATCGTCCGTAAAACGGCGCTGGCGGCAATGGCGATCGACTATCCGGAGGCAAAAAAGCGGGTCTATGTGTTGGATGACGGACGCAAGTTTCCTGAACGCCGCGAACTGTTACGCCAAATGTGCGACGAGCTGGGCTGCACGCTGCTGATTCGCGACAATAACGATCATGCCAAAGCAGGCAACATCAACACTGCCCTTCGGCAAACGCAGGGCGATCTGATCTTGATGCTGGACTGCGATCATATTCCAACGCGCCAGTTTCTACAGCACACGGTTGGTTTTTTCCTCGATCCTAAAGTTGCCCTCGTTCAGACTCCCCACTGGTTTTATAATCCCGATCCTTTCGAGCGTAATCTGCTGACTCAAGGACGCGTCCCGGTTCACAATGAGCTTTTCTACAAAGTGATTCAAAAAGGGAACGACTTCTGGAATGCCACGTTCTTCTGCGGATCGGCTGCCGTGGTGCGCAAGGCGGCGCTAGAGGAGGTGGGCGGCATTGCGGTTGAAACCGTCACCGAAGACTGCCACACCTCTCTGCGGCTGCATTCTCGCCGCTATCAGTCGGTATACTACGACAAAATTATGGTGGCTGGGCTGGCGCCCGAAGAGTTCTCTTCCTACATCGGACAGCAGGTACGCTGGGCGCGAGGCATGGCGCAAATTCTGCGGCTGGAAAATCCGCTGTTTAATCCTCGGCTGCATCTCAGCTTTCCGCAGCGGCTCTGCTATTTTTCCGCCACGTTCCACTTTTTCTTTGGCTTCCCCCGCCTGATGTATGCCTTGGCTCCGGCGCTGTATCTGGTGTTTGGCATCAACCTGGTGCGCGGCTTGGGGATTGAAACCCTAGCGTATGCTCTGCCCCACATTTTTCTGGCGATGAATGCCAACTACATCACCAATAAAACCGTGCGGTTCTCGTTTTGGAACGAGGTGTTTGAATATGCGATCGCCTTTCAGGATGGCTTAGTCACGTTTCTAGCTCTGCTGAACCCCAAGCTAGGCAGCTTCAACGTTACGGCAAAAGGGGTGTCTGTCACCCAACGCCGCTTTGACTGGCGATCGTCTCGGCTTTCTCTGTTTATGGTGGCGCTGCTGATCGTCTCTCTGCTGGCAGTGCCCTTTTGGCTGGTGATGCGACCCGAAAACCAGGAGGCTGTGGTGATCAACGCTTTATGGGCGCTGTTCAACTTGGCGTTGCTGGCGACGGCATTGCTGGTGGCATTGGAGCAGCCCCAGATGCGCCGTACCCACCGACTGCATCGCCAGTTGCCCGTTTTTATTCACAGCGTTGATCCGGTCTGCCAGGGCACAACGTTGGATGTCAGCGAGAGCGGCGCGCGTGTTTTGCTAGAGAGCTGGGCAAATCTGCCGGATTGGGTCGAGCTAGAACTGGTTGGCGATTCGGGCACCCGCGTCAGGCTCAACGGCAAAATTACCCGCGTGCAGCCGACTCAAGAAAACCAGGTTTTACTGGCGATCGATTTTGTCGATCTTACGCCCGCCCAGTCGGATGCGCTGGTCTTGGTATTGTACTCAGATGTAGAAGAATGGTATGCCCAACGGCGGTCAGAAATTGATCGCCCTTTTTCCTCCCTGCGGTTTTTGCTGACCGGATTATCCCGCGTCTTTCAAAGCTTGGAGCCAGCCCCCACGCCTCCCGTACGCAAGCAAATTCAGGCGGCTGTTCAGGTGTACTCAGAAGGGCAATTTTATCCTGGCATCGCCACGGAGATTAGCTCGTCTGACCTGCAAGTGGAATTAGCACAATCGTTGCCCAATCTTGACCAACTGGTAAAAACCCAGTCTCCGATTGGTCTGTTGCTGGGTCAGAACTCTAACGATCCTGCCACTCGTCTGATTGCTCAAGTTGAGGCGATCGATTCTGGTGCCCTTAGCTCTGGTGCCCTTGGCTCTGGCGCTCTAAATCCTGGCGCTTTTAACGCTAAGACTGCTCAACGGGGTAATTTGGCGATCGCGCTGGTTTTTCCTAAGCATCTGGAAAGTCAGCAAGGCGACAAAATCAGGCATTTGCTGAGGGCGCTTAAGTAATCTATGGCAACCGCCAAGGCGGTTAGGACGGGGACATTTTTGGTGGGGTGCGCCCCACCAAAAATGTCTTAAGACTGGCGACAGCTATATTTTTTGAGAGCCACGCGGAGCGTTATATGAGGTGCAAGGCTTGTATTAGCCAAAATGCTGGAAGCCGCGATCGAGGGAAAGCTGCTGCTCGACGGACTGCCCTGTGCTGCCCCACAAAACCACGCCCGGTTCGGCGGTAATGGTACCGACGATCGCCGAGCCTTCTAGGACGTTCAGCAGCATTTGAGCGCTTGGGCTAGGCAAACACAACACTAGCTCAAAGTCTTCACCTCCATACAGCGCCCACTCCAGCGCTTTTTCGGGTAGCCAGTTTGCTAGACCCGCGGCGAGAGGAATCTGGTGGCGATCGATCTGCGCCCCCACTTTGCTGGCGCGGCAAATTTGCAAGACAGCATCCGCCAACCCGTCGCTGCTGTCCATACCTGTGAAGCGATCGGGCAGCGGATCGAGCAAGTGTAGCCGAGGAATCACATCTAGCCGAGGGCGAGGTCGCTGGTGGGCGCGAATCAGATGGGCGCGATCGCTTGACCGTAATTCCTGTCCCATCTCTGGATGCAGAAGCAGCTCCAGACCCGCCCTAGACGCACCGTGAACCCCCGTCACGAGAATCACATCGCCCGGTTGAGCCGTCGATCGGCGAATAGCTTGGTGGGGCAACACCTCACCCAATGCCGTAATGTTGAGGCTGGTTACAGGCGATCGGCAAATATCTCCTCCAACGATCGGCGTATTGAAGGGCTGCAAACAGTCCACCATGCCCTGATATAGCTCTTCTACAAGGGCGATCGGCACTTCTCCCGGCAGACCTAGCCCCACCGTAATCCCCAAGGGCGCTGCTCCCATTGCCGCTAGATCTGATAAATTTGCCGCAGCCGATCGCCATCCCGCATCATAGGCAGAAGTGGTGCGAACGCCCGGAGTGGCGAAGCCCACGCTGAAATGCACGCCATCCACCAGCGTATCGCTTGTGACCACTAGCAGATAGCCTTGGCGAACCGACAGCAGCGCTCCATCATCCCCAACCACATCCGCTGGGCAAAATTTTTGTAGGCGCTGCAAAAGACCCTGCTCTCCCAGATCGCGCACTTGCCTCACACCCGCGTCGCCCTCTTGCACCGGGCTACTGGCTCAAGGCCCTGAGAAACTGCTGAAGCGAAGAGAGCAGACCCCTGCGAGGCGGCTGCGCTTCTGTTGGGTTGCCAGCGCCCATGAGAATGCGATCGAGTGCTTCCCCCGCAGGTCGCTGGGTTTCCTCAGCAATCAGCTCGTAGGTGCCTTCTTTCTCCTGCCACACCTGCCACAGCCCCGGATAGGCACGAAACACGGCAGCTCCCTCAATTGGACGCAGGTAGTAACAAGACTCAAAAGTGCTGAGGAAGCGATCGCGGAGCTGCCGTCCGGCATAGCCAATGCCAATAATAGCCACGTCCTCTAAGTTAGGATTGAGCATCACCACCGGGCGATCCATTGCTTCTTGGCAGAGTTTCTCTACCTCTAGCACTTCCACTGAAGAAGGCTGCACAAACAGAAAAGCCTGCTCGTCGGGCTGCATCTCAGCTTTCATGTCATTAATGCCGCGAATCGCGTAGGGTTTTTCGCCCCAATCTCGCCGCGCCAAAGCCGCCGATCCCGCATCCGGAAAATAGACGCGAAACTGCGCTCCCAAATGTTCAAACGTTGGCAAAAACTGCTCGGCGACGGGCATTATCTTCAGTTCTGGAAACAGCAGATCGACCTGTATTCGCCTGTAGCCATCGGCAATGGCGGCAGTGGTGGCTTGCTGAGCTTGAGCAATTGCTTCTTCGAGCGTGTTAGGCAGAGCCATAAAATAAGGAAGAACTGGATGAATAGAGCTAGATAGATTAAATCTAAACTTGAGTCGGGTCTACATAGGCTTGCAGACTCTCAGGACTACATTGCCGCAGGATGCGACTCGCCTGATTGGTAATATTGGGCGCACCCTGTACCACGACTAGATATTTGCCTTCGCTCAGCCGATTGCGATAGGGCAGCGCATCGCCACTGCCAGATGTCAGCCCTACGCCACCGCCCACCACAAAGCTGCCCATTGCTCCTGCCAGCGCCCCAAATATGCCCCCCAGGATTCGATTGCCGATCGCCCCTACAGCCGGAACAAGCTGATAGTCGGTCGCCAAGTTAAACGCCAGCCCGCCAATGAACCCCAAGGGAATCACCCAGACTGCCATCTTTAGCGCCTGCTTACGGGCAGGTTTTTCAGGATCAATAAACCCAAACTCATCGGCACTCTTAAAGCCTCTACCCAAAATACTGACCTGCGCCAGCGGCAGACCTTCTTTCTCCAAAGCCGAATAGGCTTCTTCAGCCTGAATGCGATCGGCTAAAACGGCAATAACGTAGTTCATAAATGGCTTAGTAAAGCATTGAACCGAGTCTGAACTCGGTTATTCTGCAATGATTTTGCGGACTAGATGCAGTTCTACAATATCAGCTCCCGGTGTCCCCATCTCCCCATTCCTCCTAATCCTCAAACAGATCCTCCGGCAGATCTGAGGCAGAAAAAACGGTCGGTTGCCCTGGGTCTGTAATTTCCTCGCCCGTCACCAGCGGCGGCTCTTTGTACTTCTCATTCTTCCAATTGTCGAGAATGTCTTTAATCAAAACTTCCTGAATCAAAGTTTTTGCCACTACTGCCAAAGGCAGCGCCAGCAACAACCCCATGAAACCAAACAGGCTAGCAAACATCAACTGAGCCGCTAGCGTCATCGCAGGGAGTAAGGACACCTGATTGGCCATGACGGTAGGCGTTAACCAATAGGACTCTAAATTTTGAATAACAACATACAAAATAATCACAGCCACTACCTTCCAAGGCGCATCCAATGCTGCCACCGTCAGCGGAAAAACCATGCTGAGAGTCGGTCCCAAGTTGGGGATAAAGTTTAGCAGACCTGCCAGAAGCGCCTGTGCCAGAACAAACTGGATGTTTAGCGCCCAAAGCCCGATCGCACTCAAAACTGCCACCACCGTTGAGCTAATGAGCGCTCCCCCCATCCAGCTGACGAGCGCCGTTTCGCACTCTAGAAAAATCGCGTCAGCCCGGTGGCGATAAAACGAAGGGAAAAGCCGAATTACAGCATGGCGATAGGCTTCTGGGTTTGCCAACAGCATCAGCGTCAGGATGGCTAACAGCAAAATCTGCAACACAACGGAAAGAGAGCCTGAGAAGAAGCTAAAAAAGTTTGGCACTGCCGCTCGCAGAACAGGCTGAGCCTCCTCAATGAGACTGTCAGCGCTAGGAAGCTGAACATTTTCTAGCCATGCGGGACGGTTATTGAGCAGCTCTTCAAGCCAGGTGACGACCCGCGTAAAGCCTTGAGGCACCAAAGCGCCCAGCTTCAAGAGCTGATTGGCAAAGGGCGGCACAATCAAATAAGTGAATAAAATGATGAGCAAGAAACTGATGAGCAGCGTCAGCATCACGGCACGATCGCGCCGCATTCCCGACTTGCGGAAGCGCATAACCAGGCTGTTGAGAGCCGTTGCTAACACAACTGCCGTAAACACGAGCAGCAAAATATTGCGCGCCTGCCACAGCAATATCAGAGAAATAATGATGCAAAGAAAGCTAAGCCACTGCCCCAGTTTCACGATCGAACCTCCCGCCCTAGTCTCGAACAGGCTTTATTCTAAGCGGTTATGGGATTAGCGACTCAGCCAAGCAATTGCTTCCCGAATCCACTCTTCGGCGTTGGCATTTTTGGCAAGCGCCGTTTTTTGCCCGACGGCTTGTAGCGCTTGAATAATCTCGCTATTGGTGTAGCCCAGCGCCAGCAGCGTCATCTCCACATCTTCTTGAATGGAAGAAACGGGGGCGGCATCGGGAGTAAAGCCAGACTGCATCCGCCACTCGGATAGCTTGGACTTCAGCTCTAGGGCGATGCGCTCGGAGGTTTTTGCGCCTACGCCGGGAGTCCGAGATAGCAGCCGCGTGTTGCCTGAAACGATCGCTTGCACCAAATCCTGCAAGCCCAGCGTATCAATCAGCGCCATTGCCATCTGTGGCCCAATGCCGCTGACGCTAATCAGCTGCCGAAACAGATCGCGCTCTGCCATTGTCGTGAAGCCAAATAGCACGGTCTGGTCTTCTCGTGTCTGCATGTGGGTATAGACCTGCACCGATTCACCGATCGCCGGGAGCTGTTGCCAATGGCGCGGCGTAATTTGCAGGTCATAGCCCATCTGGTTGACCTCTAGCGTCAGGATGACTCGGCTACCGAGCTTCTGGAAAAAGGCGATCGTGCCTTTGAGGTAGCTAATCATGATTTAAGACTCAGTTAGCCCGATTTGCTCTTCAGGGACAGTCGGATTGACTTCTGTAGGAATCATGCTGGGCAGTTCCAGATCTAGATGGGCAACTTCTGGCTGCTCAGGGAGATCTCTAATCGCCACTTCGCCCATGCAGATCTGGATGTTAGGTCCCGATCGCGCCAGACGAATCACAGCTCCATCCCGAACTGCAGATTGCTGCACCAGCTTGCCATCTAGATAAGTGCCATTTGTTCCCAAGTTAATAATTTCCCAAACTGCTCCTGTACGCCGTAGCTCCACGTGATGGCGAGAGACTACGGCGCTGTATAAAATAACTTGATTATCAGTGGATCGACCAATACGAACGACAGATTCGTCTGAGAAAGTCCAGACTTGAACAGGAACCTGTCTAACCGGATGCAAAAGAGACAGAGTAATCACACGGATAATGCAGCATCAAGAATGGTGAGATTCAGCAGAGCAGCGTCAGATCCGCCAATTTTCTACTATATCTTATGTCATTTCGCTAACAACCCCAAAAACTGCCCCAAAAGAGGGCTGACAATTTGAAAAGCAGAGCAAAGTTGGAGCGCGTCCCCGTTCTGTTCTCTGCTATTTTCAGCCAATCCATTGCCGCAGGGGGTGATGATGTCCAGCAAAATCCTGTCTGGCAAGGATCTTCTGGGTAGCCATTGAGCTGTGCTGTTATGCCGCCTTAATTCAGTGGGAGCGTTGCTTGAAAGCGATCGGTGTATTGCAGTAGATATTGTGCTTCGAGTCAGCCAATCTGGGAACACTCTTTTATGAAAGATAATTGTCTAAATTCCAGCAATGTTGGAGTGGTGGCGGTATCCCTGAGATTTTGCAGTTCCTTTTAAGAACCTGGTGGAGAGTAGTGATCAGAAAAACGGAGCCAACGATTCGTGTAACCCCTCAGAAAGTCCCACGCAACTCATCTAGGGCATTATTGGGACGATCCGGGCTGATGTACAGGCTACCGCTACCGATCTCCAACCAACGCTATGGATTAGGAGCAGCCTTAATCGGGATAGCACTCATCCTTATTTCCGGCTGCACCCAGCCATCGAACCCACCCGCCCAATCTGCTACCCAGCAATCACAGCCTGTCCTCCGCATTAGTGTGCTGCCTACTCAAGACACAGCCCAGCAGGAGCGGATGATTGCGCCGCTAGATGCCCATTTGGAAAAAGTGTTAGGACAGCGGGTCGATTTCCTAATCGCCAAAGACTATAAAGATAACGTGGATATGCTGTTGGATGGGCGAGCAAATGCCGCTTATACCGGAGCCGTCTCGTATTTTGAAGCATTAGAGCGCGGCGCACAGGTAGACCCGCTGGTTGCGCCAATCGACAAATTTACCAACCGTCCCTGGTATCGTGCCTGCATGATTGTGGCAGCCAATAGCTCTATCCGCACCCTGGCAGATCTGAAAGGCAAACGCGTTGCTTTCGTCAGTCCTTCCTCTACATCGGGCTACCTGATGCCCTTGGCGGCGCTGAAGCAGCTGAGCATTGAGCCAGAGCGTGATTTTGCTCAGATAATCTTTGGCGGCACCCATGCCCAAACTGAAGCATTGTTAGAAGCGGGCAAAGTGGATGCCATTGCCACTAATATTCCGTCTTACAAACAACGGCAAACCCTCGGTAGGCTTACCCCTTGAAACTCCAGGGTGTTGTGGGAGTCTGCTCCCATACCCCATACCCCGTTTCTAGTCTCCCGCGATCTGCCTCCCGACCTGATTGAAAAAATGAAAGAAGCTTTTCTCACGGTACCGCCTGGGCTGCAAGATATTGTGGGCACCTATGCCTCTGGATACACCCTGGTAGAGGCTTCGGACTATGAGCCAATTCAACAATTGCGAATTCAACTGCACTTGGCGGCGGAGGGCACCTCGAAATGAAGATTTCAACCAAATTTATCGGCATTTCGGCGATGTTGGTAGGGGCGATCGCCCTCATCTCCGGTGGCAGCAACCTGTGGCGTAATCAAGCTGAGCAAGTCGCCTTGGAGCGATATACCCAGGCAAAGCAGCGGATTCAACTGGCAATCCAGGCAACAAAAGACATCCAAACTGACATCGATCTCGTGAAGGATGATATTTTGCTACACAATCAAGACGAAGAAGAAGAAGAAGAGCGCGATCAAGTATTTTTGCAGGTGTTCAACGAGTTGAAAGCGTTGCATCCCTCCCCAGAGATTGACTATATCTATCAGCGGTACGAGATTTTTGAAGCGATGGAAGAGTCGTTGCTAGAATCGGATGCTCAGGTATCGCCCACGGCAATTGCCGACAGTCAGCAAGACTTCCGCACCCTCAACGGCTTTGCGCGGGATGTGAACTTTTTCCTCGACAAGTTGGTGCGGCAGTCCCGCCAAGATGCCGAGCAAGCCGAGCAGGAGTTAAAGCAGGTGAGCGCGATCGCCAGCTATCTCTCCTTAAGCACCGTCATTTTCCTGATGCTCATGGTATTGGGCGAGTTCTGGCTGATTTTGCGTCCAGTGATCCAATCTCTCAAACAGCTTCAGGCGGGAGCTACAGCTATTGGGACAGGCAACCTCTCCTACCGACTGGATATCCGCACCCAAGACGAAATCGAGCAAGTGTCCCAGGCTTTTAATCAGATGGCAGAAAACCTGACCCGCTCCCAAACCCTCCTGGAGCAAAAACTGGCAGAACTGGAGGCGGCGCGGTCAGCAGCAGAAGTGGCGAACCGCATCAAGAGCGAATTTCTTGCCAACATGAACCACGAACTCCGTACTCCGCTCAACGGCATTTTGGGCTATGCCCAAATCCTCCAGCGCGACCCCGTCACTTCCCCCAAACAGCTTAAAGGACTGGGAGTGATTTACCAATGCGGCTCCCATTTGCTGACGCTGATCAACGACATTCTGGATTTATCGAAACTAGAAGTGCAAAAAATGGATCTCTATCCCCAGGATTTCCATTTGGCGAACTTCCTGGCTTCTACGGTAGATATTTGCCGCGTCAAGGCAGACCAAAAGAGCGTGGAGTTTCACTATCAGCCTGCAAGCAACCTACCTACTGCCGTCTATGCTGACGACAAACGGTTGCGGCAAGTATTGCTCAACCTGCTCAGCAATGCCGTCAAGTTTACCGACTTTGGCACCGTTACGTTTCGGGTGGAAGCGGTAGACGAGGGTGAGTCTGGAGATCAGGACTCCCTCCCGACTCGACGGATTCGCTTCCAGGTTAAAGACACAGGCATTGGCATTGCACCGGAAAAATTGGGTACTATTTTCCTGCCGTTTGAGCAAGCTGGCAAGCGCGATCGCAACAGCGAAGGAACTGGACTAGGACTGGCTATCAGTCAACAAATCATCCAGAAGATGGGCAGCGATATCCAGGTTCAGAGTGTACTCGGTCAGGGCAGCAGCTTTTGGTTTGAGATCGACCTGCTCCCAGCATCCGATTGGACGACACGGAGCGAGATCGCCAACCACAAAGTCATTGGTTATCAGGGTGAACGCCGCAAAATTCTCGTGATTGACGATCGCGAGGAAAATCGTTTGGTGACAATCAATATGCTGGAACCGCTGGGTTTTAAGCTGGCAGAAGCTGGGGACGGACAAACGGGTTTAGATATGGCGATTCAGATGCGACCCGACTTGATTATCACCGATGTGGCAATGGCGGTGATGGATGGTTTAGAGATGACCCGCCGCTTACGACGACTGCCAGACTTTGCCATAACCCCGATCATTGCTTCTCCTGCCACCCTGTCTCAAGTGGATATGCAGGCAAGTTTGGATGCAGGGTGCAACAGCTTTTTCCCAAAACCGATCGACTTTACGGGATTGCTCGCCGAATTGCAGCGCCATCTGGAATTGCAATGGATTTACGAAGCTGAGCCAGAGGCGACTCAACCCGCTGTCAGCAATGCCGATGAGGGCGCTCTGATCAGGGTGCCCCCTGCCGCAGAACTGGTAGCCCTCCATGCCGCTGCTCAGGGTGGTTTTATGACCGACATCCAACAGGAAGCCAACCGTCTGAAGAAATTAGCGCCTGAATATACAGCCTTTGCCAACCGAGTTCTAGAACTGAGTCAACAGTTTGATGATGAAGCAATTCTCCGTCTGATCGAGCCACAGACATCAACTGTTTAATGCTAGCCATTTGACTCATGTCTAATGCTAGCCATTTGACTCACAATTTACGATTCATCTTTTATAGTCCGTTTAGGAGTTTGCTGATGTCCGTCGCTGCCATTGCTCAAGAGAACACGATCTTAGTCGTAGATGATACTCCGACCAATCTGCAGGTCTTGTTCGATTTGTTGAGCGAACAGGGCTACCGAGTGGCGATCGCCAAAAATGGTGAAACTGCCTTGCAGCGTCAGGGTTATTTCATTCTAAATAAGTCTCTGAGCATGTTAAGACCAAAGCCTGCAA
>NZ_JCACIN010000056.1:0-2709 GCF_059504425.1 Drouetiella sp. | reverse complement strand
TTCCCACACCTCGCCCTCTTTTCTATCAATTTTCTCTAAACCCCTGCCCAGTCAGCCTCTCAAGACTTTTCTGCACCACTAAGGGGTCGAGTGACAGGTCGCCCTGTCACCCTCCCGTTCAAAACCGTGCTTGCCAGTTTTCCAGCACACGGCTCCTCGACAATACGGCTGTTGTCATCAGCACCATTTGCCCTGTTCATTGATGTAGTTTTCGGTTGATTCTAGTTCAGTATCTTGCTCTAAAACCTTTCTACTCTCCTTATCACGGGCAGTTTTGACATCGTGGCAATGGCGATGAAGCGGTTGCAGATTATCGAACTTATCCTTTCCACAGCTTACTTTAGCAAGGATGTGGTCAACCTCAATCAAATCGTCTGCAACAAACATCAGTCCACATTCCGGGCACCGTCCTTTGTACTTTTTGAGTAGCAATGCGACTCGGTTGGGTAGTGTAGGATGTGCTCCTTTTCTAGTGCTCCAGTAGAGTACGTCCCCATCAAAATAGCTCTTGTCCTTTTTAACTTTCACATGACGTTTGATTGTGGTGTCAGAATGAACCATCAGGCTAATTCCACTTTTGGTTGAAAAGGTCAACCTCCCTTCAACGTAGTGCCAGTATTTGTTTAAGGTCTTGAACCTAAAGTTTCCGGTTCGGTATCTTGCCCAAGCTCATAACTGCGACCATATAATATTTTTGCAGTTTCTGAAGGTATTCTTGCTACAAACCGTTGAGTAATAATTGCACCATCCCCGAATAATCGGATTAAGCTTGCTAATCACCGCCGCTTGGGGTGCTGACATGCTCCCTTGAATGATGCTTCTTATTGACTCAATGTGCCGTGCAATTGCTTTCTTGCTGGGCTTGATGATGGTTTTGAAACCTAGCTTTTCTCCTTGACCATTACATCCACATTGGTGTTTACCAACCGCGTATTGTCTGATATTGAATCCAAGAAAATCGAATCCAACATTCCCTTCATACCGAGTTAGGGTATGAGAGATACGAGTCTTGCTAGGCTTCAGTTCAAGCGACATCTCTTTCAACCATTCTTCGGCTGCTGATCTGCACTTTTGGATAACATCCAGTGATGGGTGAAGGACAACAAAGTCATCTGCGTAAAGTACAACTGATAAAGCTCGTTGTGCTCTACCTTGACCTAAACAGCTTCTTATCGCTGTTTCCAATCCATGCAGGGCGATTAAAGCAAGTAACGGGGAAACAACACCCCCCTGTGGTGTCCCCTCATTGGTTAGAAATAGCTTACCTTCTATCACAACTTCTGACCTTAACCAGGCTTTGATTTGCCTATGAAGTTTAGGAAAGGTGTTCAGTTTATCAAGCAACCGTTTCTGGTCGATTTTATCGAAGCATTTCGAAATATCGGCGTCTAAGACATATTTGCTTTTGTACCGAATACTGTCAAATATTGCTTCGATTGCATCGTGAGCGCCTCGTCCAGCTCTGAAGCCGTAGGTATTGTTTTCAAAAATCTCTTCCCATTCGGCTTCAAGTGCTAGTTTAACTAGCATCTGTTTCGCTCTTTCAATCATACACGGGATTCCTAACGGTCGTTCCTCCGAGCTTCCAGGTTTTGGAATCATCACCCTTCGGGTCGGCTTGGATTTTGCCGTTAGTTCTAAGGAGTTTACAAGGTCAATTCTTTGAGATGGATTGAGGGATTTTATCCCATCCACCCCAGGTGTTGAACGTCCCTGATTATCCTGCGTGACTTTTCTGACTGATAAGAGTTTGGCAGCCCTGGACTTCATCAATAATTTCTGGAGCCTGTGAACCTGCTTGGTATCACCACGACATTTGGCTTTGAAGATTCTGGTTTGGAGTCGATAGACATTCTTCTGGATTTGTTTCCAGTCAATGTTTTTCCATTCATCACTCCTCATTGCTGAGTGTGTCATCGTCTTTACTCCGACTAAAGGCTCTTCCTTCCGTACTGTCGGATCTACGTCTGCCTATCCTGGACGTTACCCCAGGCATTCGCTTTTTAGACCATCCTGCACGCCAGTCCATTCGGTTAAGTACCTGCTCTAAATATTCGACCTTTCAGAGTGAAAACTGGTCGTGTTACTTCGTTCCTGATGTTCTTTGGTTGTGTGGTTAGGGTCGTACTGTCCACCGGGCTGATTTGGGTATAAAACCTCCTTTACCATAAAAAAGAGGCTCTCAAGCCAGTAACTTTTGTTCCCAGTGTTTGTGATGATTCAGGAATTGCCGAATGGCAAGCCCTTAGATTCACTCCAGCCAATTTCACTGGTTAAACGTAACGATGGTTCAGACATACGTTCAGGCAGAGCTTTACCCATGCACACTTGCTAGACGGAGTTTCCGGTTTAGGCTACCAGATACCGCCATTTAACCCCGCTTCATCTCATTGGTGCTTAACCGTTGACATGGGGGTTATGCTTTCACACCTTATACCGGGTGGGTCGGAGTAGCTGTCTGGTCTTGGTCAGAGGCATCACCGACAAGAGCATCAAGTTATCATCCAGAAGAGATTTCAAGTGCGAACTCAACCCCAAATGGGTTATCTTCTAGAAGCCCTGCCTTATAAGCTTCGCAGCCATTTCGGCAAGAACGAATCGCACCACGCTTCCATTTTCATGGGCAATACCTCGGTTGTTGCGCGTCGGTTGCATATCGCGCGACAATTACATAGGCATCGTGAGATGACTGGCGACAACTACATTGGC
>NZ_JCACIN010000055.1:0-2754 GCF_059504425.1 Drouetiella sp. | reverse complement strand
TAGGTCTTGCTTGATACCACGCTATTCTTCTAACCTTCCCTTCAGGGCACTACCCCTGAATTAAAGCATCGTGGGCAGGCTCTACATAAGGAATGTCTTTGTCGTTATCCCTGACTAACAAACGCGCCTGCACAAATTGTTCCACAACCCGATTCACGCGATCGTTCTCCGGATCTGGATATTTTAATTCCGAGAAGGGGACTTTTCGTTTTGTGGCTGATCCACCATCAATATTTACCATCCGCAGCATGACGTTGCGAGTAGTTTGAGCGTAGGCTAGATCTTTTTGAATCAGCGCATCATATTCTTGGTCTGCCCGTCCTGTGAGCGATCGGGGGACGCCACCCAGTTCATCGTAATCCTGCCAGGTTATAGCGCGGTCAGGCATTCCATCATCGATTTGCGCTTGCCGGAAGCGACGAACTAGCTTGAAATAGAGTTCGCTCAGGGCAAAAGAGAGAAGTGGTAGGGTTCCGGGCATGGCTTCAACTTCCTTAATCAACTGATCGACTAAGCTGCCGCGTTGCTCATGCGTCTCAAAGTGTACCACTTTTGCTGAGGCTGGTCCTTCAATGACGTCCCGCAATTCTTCTCGCGTCATTGTAGGAATCACAAACCGTGAACTGATCCACTGAGATTTCAGCCCTGAATATTCGCAGAGCTGGGGTTCAAAGTCTGATCGCAGCGTCAGCACAATATGCAGATGACTAGAACATTCCCTCAGCATGTCCGTGAGGAGATGTAAAAACTGCTCCCGCTCTTCTTCATCACGGCATTGGGTAATCAGTTCCTCCGCCTGATCAATCACTAAAAGTAACTTCTTATCCGAATAGTGCTGGCTCCAATTTTGAATCACTGAGATGAGTGTCTGCGAGTCCGTCGGAGCAGTTTGCAGTTTATTTGCAATCAACAGCCTGCTCTCTTGTAAAGCCTCCTGTAAAGCGGTCAGTGGTGCTTCAGTAGGACGAACGATTGCGAGAATCTCCCACTGCTGATGTTGATGAAGCTGTCCCTTGCGTTTCAGTTTCTGGCTTGACTGCAGTTTCTGACTCTCAAAGCCTTCTAGATGAGGAATCAGTCCTGCTTTCACTAAACTTGATTTCCCAGAACCCGATGCACCCAGAACCACGGTAAAAGGACGATCGCACAGGAAATTACATAGCTCTTCAATCAGACTTGTTCTGCCAAAAAAGAGGGCACCGTGTTCTTTCTCATAGGATTTCAAACCGCGGTAGGGGTTATCTTTTTCAGTTGGCTCTAGCGAAGGAGCCGCAGGCAGATTCAGAATGTGCCCAGGCGTCAGAAAAATGTATTCGCCTCTATCATGTTTTTTGAGACACCAGAGTCCAGGTGTCTGGCGCAGAGTATGGGCATCTGTTGGCACTTCAACCGTATCGCGCAGGTAGAGATAGAGTTCAGTTGCCGTAATCACTCCATCACCAGGTGGTTGTTCTGATTTGCCGGGTGGATATATGTCTGCATCGCCGCTGAGCGCGTCCATGAGCGCCGCTGCAAAGGGAGAATGCTGAGTGCGGGTTCGATCGGTGCCGCGATCGTTCTTTAGGTCAAGTGTGTCCAGAGCATATTGATCGTGGGATGCGGAAGTGATGACTTGCCAGGCAAAGCTGTCGATAAAGCGATCGTATCGTTCTTTATGAATGACTTCGGGGATCACCTCAAGCTTACGGGTACTAGACCAGCGAAATGCTCCTGCAAAGCAGCAGTCGAGAATAATTAGGCAGTGGCGGCAGGACAGTGGCGTCAGTGCAGCTTCTACCTCAGTCATGCGAAAATAAGTAGATACCTCGCCGAGTCTGGCATCTTGAGGAATGAGATAACCCTCCGGACCTTCATCTCCCATGATTGCAATCCCATGTCCGGCAAAGTAGAAAAGGAGGCGATCGTCCAACTGAGGTTGAAGCTGCTGGAACAGAACCGTCAGGCCTTCTAGTGTTGCAGCTTCATCGAGACAGAGTTGGACATCATAATGGTGTTCGTCCTGTAGAATTTGGGCGATTGCTTCTGCGTCAGGAACGGCACTTTGTAGGGGAGGAATCCCGTTACCGTAACGATTAATACCGATAACAATTGCAATGTTCCGCTCGAATCCAGCCATAGTCTGATGCTTCCCTGAAACTAGCTAATCTTAAAACGGAAACTAGAAGGGAAGCAGAGCTTAGTTTAAGCTGGAAGGTTACCACATCTAACAGCAAAGACGATGGCTCCTACTTCCCGACTCCATAATGTGTTGAATGATTTTCTACGTCAATGTGACATCATGTGGCAAGATGCTCGTCACCTACAAACGGGTAGTGTTCTGGACATGAAGGTCAATAGCTCAAGATGACGATCTTTTTTTAATTCCTCAATCACCGTTATGGGTATTACTTTGAGTACACGAGCCGTAGCTTAAATTCCACTGCTATTCATCGCCATATTCCTAGTTTATTGCTTAATTGTGGGTAGGAGTAGTCCAGGGTAAAGCTATGATGGGAACACTTGATTGCAATATTCATAACGCTGCTTACCTTCTGCTGTTTTGCCATACTTCACAATCTGTGAGTTTTTGCAGTTTAGATAGGGAACAGATGCAAGTACCCTAGCAGGTGATGAAAAGAGAATTAGCTCAATGGGCCGCCTAATCCTCTCCCATTCCCCATGTCTAGAACATTATCCTGTCGCTCAGTCCTATAATCGGTTGTAATCGTTCAAGGGGTTGACAAATCGTAATTGAGAAAATGAGAGGTAACTGAT
>NZ_JCACIN010000054.1:0-2884 GCF_059504425.1 Drouetiella sp. | reverse complement strand
CTAATGGTGAAGAGGCTTGCAGCATCTTCTTAAGATCTCAAATGGGTTCTATAGAGCTTCATGATTGAAAGCTTTCGGCTGTAGTGTTGTGAAGATGAAGGGGGAGCGACTGCACATGATTGGCGATCGGTAGGGGCGCGTTTTGCAAACGATGCTCGGATCGCCAGCGATCGTCATCAATCGAGAGCGTGGGATTGGGTGACATGGGGAAGCCCTTGTGGCGATCCCAACGTTCGAGATTGTAGCCAGGATAGAAAGGCGTAAGATTGAAGTTGATGAACGCTTTCAGCCGATTGCCGAATGTTTGCTTGGCAAAAGGCATAGACGCGTAGCGCCGAGCGGTTATCTCGAAACTTTCGGCTGGGACTCCGGTCAATTCTTCGACAACGTTGGTGATGCCGCCTTCAAGCTCGAATGTGCCGCGCTTCACTTCTTCCACATAGTAGCGAAAGCCGCTGATCTGAATTGGATCAACCCTTTGCTGTTGGGCGACCTTGCAAAACATCCAGAACGGCAAGTTTATTGGTATCACACGATGACCGACTACCCTGGCAATCACCTCTGCCATGTCCTTTCCAGACAGAAGTTTAGGTCCGGTCGGTCGATAGCTGCCAGCATAGTGTTCTGGAGCCATCAGCGCAGCGACGACAACGCGCGCCATATCTTCGTTGGATACTGGTGCGGATTTTCCCTTTCCTGTCAAAACTGGGTAGATGCCAAGCAATGCTGCGAAGTCGATCACCCGCAGAAAATTGTCAGCGAACATCCCGGGGTTGATGATCGTATGGACGATGTTAGGGATCATAGAAAACATCTGATCTATCAGCCAGGTCTGTCGGGTCATAATCGCGGGATGCGATCGATGCGACAACCATTGGCTCATCTGCACGATCGCTTCAAGCTTTGCTTCTCGTGCTGCAACTGCAAAGGCGGTTGCACTCTGGATCACATAGGGATGAATGGGCGGACAGTAATAGGCGCGTTGGGTTCCCTGCATAGCTTCTAAAAGCTGATCGGGGTCAAATAAGTCGGCAACAACGGTTTCCGCGCCGAGGCGATCGAGCCGGTTGCTCCTGGAATCTCGCGATCGCACAACCGCCCGAACGGGATACTCTTTCTCGCACAGTTGGGCAACAACAGCGGCTCCTGTTTTGCCAGTTGCGCCCGTAATCAGGATCTTAGGTAGCTTCATTTTGAATTGATCCTAGTTGTCTATTCTTTTTGTTGTATTCAAAAACTTGAATACAACAACTAAGGTATACTCAACATATTGGATTCGTCAAGTAGAGTTTTTGGTTATGGCACTCAAGCACACCATCCTGGCATTCCTGTCTCGTCAGCCTCTAAGCGGCTATGACGTTGCCAAGGAATTTGCCGAAGGGTTTGGCAGTTGCTTCTGGAAAGCGAGTCAGCAGCAGGTTTATGCCGAGCTAACAAAGCTAGAGCAGCAGGGTAGCGTCACCTATGAGGCAATTCCTCAACCCGGACGACTCGATAAAAAAATTTATTCCATCACCGAGTCAGGACAGCAAGAACTAACCGACTGGCTCACAAAACCTTGTGAACCCGCTGCAATTCGTGAGGATTTAGGCGTGATGGGATTGGCTGGACATCTAGTTCCCCATCAGACAGTAAGACGCGAAATTGAACGGCGGCGACAACTGCATTTTGAAATGGTGCAGCATGTCAAAAAATTAGATGAGTATTTCTCCCAACATCTCAATTCACTTGAACTCAAAGATGTTTATATGCATTTAGTCATTCGTCGCGGCATTCGATATCAAGAAGAGTGGGTAGCTTGGTGTGATGAGGCAATTCAGGCGATCGAGCAGGTTATAACCCGTCAGGAAAGTGAGCCATCGTCTCATAAACACAATTTGAATGATCAGGGTTGAACAACCGCGCGATCGCCAGTAGAGATGGCAGGATGGCGTTTGCCTACACAGCACCTTGCTTAATCGACATTTCTAAATCCACTAATTTGGTTACTGCGTGAATCAATGTTCTGAGGGGCATGGTTGCGACCTCTCGCCGCAAATAGTAAAGCCGATTCAGATTCCCCACGTTACACAGTTGAGCAATTTCAGTGTTGTTCTGGATACCACTCGCAAGCGCACTTTTAACCCATAGCCAGGTTCTAAACTGGGTCAGTATAGTCGCAACCATCATGGGTCGAGCCGTCGAGTAGAGAGGACTCTTACGATGGTTAGGCTTGCTTTATGTTCCCCGTTGCTCTCGCCTTTCGGTTTCAAGAGTGTCACAAGATTCAGTCTTGCACCGTTAGGAGCCTCCTCATCACAGAAGCCTGCCTGCGGTTTTCCCGCACAAGTCTCTTCATTCGATCTTTTACCAAGTGGGATTGAGTGACACCAGACGACCTGGCTATGAGAGGGGGTGCTGGACTTGATAGGGTCAGAACGTCTCCCAGGTGAACCTGGGTCGCTGACTGCGGCGATTCAGCTATTTAAAGCTCAGATGAGTTAGATGAGTGATTAGAGTAGTTGCGCGGGACACAGCTGGTCAGGCCCCTGAAGCTCCGAATCTGGCGTTGCATCTGTGACAGTTCACTCACGAGGAAATGAGAGTTTCAGAAGATAGCTCAATAGCGATATAGTCCGATTTTAGTCCAAGCCATTCTGAGAAGAATATGTGACAGTTGCAGGGGTGTTACAACTGTTAAGCATACACCCGTACTAAATTGCACTTCGTTGTAGCTTTGGCAGTTTTACCCCTACAATTCATCATTACTTGTGTAGCACTACCCATCTTATGGTCAGCTCAGACTTGTTATGCGGCAGCACAGATCTCTAGGGAGTATCTGCCAGGTTACCGTCAGGGTAGTTGCTAATCTGGCGCTGAAGACTGGCAATGGCGCGGTTGTAAT
>NZ_JCACIN010000053.1:218093-295690 GCF_059504425.1 Drouetiella sp. | reverse complement strand
CCAATGTAGTTGTCGCCAGTCATCTCACGATGCCTATGTAATTGTCGCGCGATAGAAATGCTTGTTTGCCCCGATGACGTTTGCAGGGGCTTGCAACCGAGATTTGTTTGAGATGTGGTTGGCAGAGTGTTTAGTGCCTCAGTTGAAACCAGGGGATGTCATTGTGATTGACAACGCCAGTTTTCATCATTCTCAGAGCATTGAGGAGATTGTCGCTCAAGCCGGATGTGAGATTTGGTATCTACCACCGTACTCTCCTGACCTCAACCAGATTGAACACTGGTGGAGCGTACTAAAGAACTGGATGCGACAGCGATGGGATGAGTTTGATACCTTTCGGGATTGCGTTGATGCTGCTTTCAAAGAATGTCCTAACGTACATGCGTAGCGCTATATCGAACTGGATGCTGAGCAGATGGTGCAATCTTACAAAGCCAGGTTTCAAATTGAATTTATTTTTAGAGATGCCAAGCAATTTACCGGACTGTGTGATGCTCAAACTCGCGACCCCAAAAGATTAGAGTTTCACTTCAATGCCTCTTTGACTGCCTTAAATCTTGCCAAGTATGATACCCAATCTCGGTCTTTGCAGCCTGAAACTCAATCCCAGCCCATTCCCTTTTCCATGTGCAACTATAAACGTCTAGCTTTCAATGACCATCTGCTGTCGCGATTTATCTCAATGTTAGACTTGAACCCGACTTTGATTAAATCCCATCCCAACTACCCAACCCTGCTTTCCTACGGCATCATAGCCCCTTAATTCTGTCCGAACCATTGTTATAGGTAACTTTGAGCAATGGGAGTCATGATTTCACAGCGCTGCTGTGGCAATTCCATTTCACCATGGTTCTATTCACCGTTATTCATTCAGAGTCTACACACGATGACGACTAACCTTAACCAGACAACCTTTCCCAGCAATGCCCAAAAAGAAGTGATGCAGGCGATCGCCACACTGGGACAAAAGCTACCTTTTCTGATTAATCTGTCTCAAGATGAGCGGAGATCGCTACCTAGAATGGGCGATAAAACCCGCGTCTTCATTCAAAAAACCATGGAGGTCGCGAATCAAAACAGCGATTTCTTGCCTCGTTCGTTTGAAGTCGCCAACATGCAGCGAGAGGTAGAGCTGTATGAAGAACTGTATCCGATTTTACTGGCGATCGCAAAGCTCCATGAACTTGTGGAGGATACCTACATGACCGCAGGGAACGAAGCCTATACTTCAGCTCGTACTGTCTATAGTTCTGCAAAAGTGAACGGTCGCGGAATTGGCGTTGATGCCGTGGTGGATGATTTAGGGAGACGGTTTAGCCGCAAGCCTCGCAAGTCCTCACCTGAGTCAAAATCAGCACCCTAGAATTTGCAAGGAGCGTAAGCGGCTTGCTCATGTTCAAAGCAGCACAAACTATACTTTATATTCAGTAACGCCTAATTTTTTGTATCGGTATTTAAGGATTTTTTGTCGCGCGGGCAAAGTCTGCGCGACAAAAATTACTACTTCAAAAGAATTTGCCTTTCATCTCCGGATCGATCGCTCTCATCTAGTAAATATGAAAGGTTAGAAGCAGCAGGGGTCGCAGTATAGTTGAAACTTGTATTGTTTACTTCTTACATCAGCGTGTAGTGCATTCCACAGACTGTATTGAGAGTTTCAGGGACATGTTGCACTGCTGAAACCCGCTAAAAAACAAAGGTGTAAAATCTGAGATTGGTTCATTAGTTTGTAATTCTTAGTGCTTACAGTGAGCCAAAAAAGGAAGCGGTTCGGGTAGAAATTGGCACTTTTCAAGTCTTTTCTCAGGTAAGAGCTTTTTTCAAACTGGGTAGATCGCAAACCAATGCTCACGCTGGAAATACTCGTGTCTGATCCCCCTAAATCCCCGCGCTATCGCACCGCTGCGCTAGAAAAAAGGGGAACTTTGAGTTCTGAAGCCCCCTTTTTAAAAGGGTTGGGGGATCGAGTGTAAGAGGATATCTGAAAAGTATCAAATGTTCTGTATTCGCCCCTCAACCCCCCAATTCTGGGGGACTTTCGTTCGCTTGCGTGTGCGCAGCACGTAGCCAGTTCCTATTCAAAGTCCCCCAGAATTGGGGGATTTAGGCGGCGGTTTGGGTAGCAAATTACACTTCTCAGACATCCTCTAAGCTTTGCGATCTACTGAAACTGGGTAGCTAACTTTGAAAAAATAAGCAACCCTGTTGAAGTTCATAGAATTTGTAGTGCGAGGGTCTGGCTCCCGTTCAGTCGTAGGTAAGACCTTCGCACGATGGAAAAATCTGACTAAGAAACAATTAAATTAAGGTGTGCTTCTCCCACTCAATTAACCACTAATTGCCAGGAGTAGAGGGTTGAAGCTGCACACGATCACATCTCTGTTGCCCTATCTGATGGAGACTGCCGAGATCATTGAACAGGAAAACGGTATTTATAGCTGCCCGATCGCCCACTTTACAGTCGGCATGCAGGCAAATAGCTACTTATTTGGACATCCCATCTGGGGAGAAGAGTACTTTAAACGAACACATCGCAGTGAAACTTTCCGATTGCGCTGGCAAAAAGCCTGTGGCAGTTGGGATCAAAAAATTGTTGTGGATATCGGCTGTGGCCCTGGCAATGTCTATGCCACAGTCGGCGGGTCGCCTAGCTTGCTGATCGGGATTGATATTGCCCAAGGTGCTTTAGAAAAGGCACAACAGGTTGGCTATCTGCCGCTGCTTGCCGATGCCCATCACCTGCCCTTGATTGATAGCTTTGCCGATCTCGTCATTGCCAATGCGACGATTCATCACTGCGATGACATGGCGCAAGTTTTGGCAGAGGCAGCTCGCCTTGTCCGACCTGGAGGTCTACTCGTCACCGATAAAGATCCGCAGGCGAGTGCCTGGAAACTTCGAGGGTTAGGGTTAGTGGGACAGAAGATCCAATGGCATCCCGTCTATCGGCGTATGACGGGCAGGTTGCACACTACCGCCGATGAAGCCCGCGCGCGTCTGGCGACAGAACTCCATAATAATCAGCCTGGAGAAGGCATTACGCCCGAACTTTACCATCAGGTTCTAGAACCCCTCGGCTTTGAGGTGAAGCTCTTTCCCCATAATCACCATACAGGCGCAGAAGTGCTGGAGGGCGATCATGGGCGATCGCCCTGGAGAGTCAGGTTGTGTCAACGGCTCTCTGGCATTGATCCCAATACCAAAGAAGCAGCTCAGTCCATTATGTGCGTTGCTACACGCCACTGCCGTTGATTTTTTTGAAGGGGGCATCCCCCTTCAAAAAAATCTTCAAAAGCTATCCCTGATGAGAGCCTACCGATCGCCCAAAGCGGCGAATCAACAGGCGAATCACTTCTCTAGAATCAGGAATCGGCTGAGGCGGACTCCAGGACGTGACCTCGGCAAAGCCCCGCTGATAAAGGTCATAAATGACGCTGCTGGTATCTTCTGGGGTGCCCAGCAAGATAATCCGCACTTTGGCGGGAGTATGGGCGATCGCTTCGTCAGTTTGGGTGAGAGCCGCGATAAAGTCTTGAAGCATAAGGGTTTCTCCTGTTTTTGGGTAGTTGAGGAAAACCCAAAAACCTAGCCACCTTGCCATAACAAAGCAGGGTGGCTAAGAGGAGTGTTAAAATCCATCGTTAGCCAGCCGAACTGCGTTCTCAGTTTGGGCCGGTTAGCCACTCATTGCTGTTGGTAGCAGCTTTGAGTGGCGACTAGGTTTTTGAGCGGAGGGGCAGAGGACGCAACAACTGCCTATAAGTAAGCGAGATTAGCGGAATTTGCGATCGGAGTCAAGAGGCAATTTTAGGGCAAATTCTAAGGCGAATGCAGGATGGGGCGATCGATGAAACAGCTCAAGTATTGGAAGATCGATTCATCAGCTCTTCATTGAAAACTTCAGGATGATTCTAGTTCCTTCAGTAGGAATAGATCAGGACTCAAGCACTGGAAATGGCTTTTAGCTTGTCGCTGTCATCTAGTTTCCAGCAAATACTTATTTCTTAGTTTGCAACAGCACTATGGTTTCTCTACAGACATCTGTTATCCGGTTGACTGACGCGAGTCTTAATCAAGCTTCCTCCAGACTCTACACTACTACCGTGCCGTCGGTAAGTGGGCTGCGGATTGGTTTTGACTTTTACGCTTATGGCGGTACTGGTGCTGATGGTATCAGCTTTTTTCTCGTTGATGGGAAACAGCTAATGCCCCTAGCAGGCGGCTCTGGTGGTTCACTCGGATACGGAGGTACGCCAGATGGCTATTTAGGTATTGGCTTTGACGCGTTTGGCAAATTTGCTGGTACTACGGGCGGATACTCCGGCGGTAGAGGGTTTACTCCAGATGCTATTACCGTCCGAGGTAGCGCTGCCACAAACTATGAATACCTGACTGGAACAGACACTTTACCCGTTAGCCTAGACAATCCAGGTGCAGGCGCAACTCGTAACGACTCGCGTCGTCGAGCAGAAGTTATCCTATCGCCAGAAGGTTCACTGACTGTTCAGGTAGACCTCAACGATAACGGCACTTTTACCGATCCCGGTGAACTTGCCATCAACCCATTCAACGTGATTCAGAAAAACGGTTCATTACCTGCATCCTTTAGGTTTGGCTTCGCTGCTGCAACAGGTGCTCTAACGAACATCCACGAAGTAGGTAACTTTAGCGTCACGACCTTTGACGGCACACCCATTCCTGGCATCTTTGAGGGCGACTTTATTACAACTGGCGGCAGCGACAACGCTACGCCAGCAGTTGGCAGAGACGAGAACCAAGTCACAGGTAGCAAAAGTGCCGATACTTTTATCTTTTCAGGTGCAACCAAACGTTCAGCATTGAGAACTTCCACCATTCGATCGCTCGATCGCATCACAGACTTTAACTTCAACGAAGGCGATCGCTTCAAGTTAGATTATGACAATAACCTCAACACGATCGAACGTCCCAAACGTGTCTATAACGCTGGGCGTGTAAAGGGAAAAAATCTGCAAGATGCCCTCAAAACCGCATATGCCGATAAGCTCACCCGCAAAAAAGGCAGTCAATCGCTGAAAGCAGATGAATCAATCTTTTTCCGCCTTGGCAGCCGGACATTCTTTGCAGTGAATGATGACAAAGCGACTTTCTCTTCGAGAAATGATTTAGTCGCTGAGGTGACGGGAATTCAGTTTAAGCCTGGTGATGCGAAACCAGGAGCGTTAGCAATCCGCAACTACTTCATCTAAAAGATTTTCATCGACGAACGTCGCTGACACTTCAGCATTTCTTGCTTCTGCTAACTCATGCATAGGTTTTGCTCAAGAGGCGATCGGTTTTACCTAAGTCGCAAGGGATATTCTCTCTCCGTGGTCGATCAGGTTTACAATGCCACCTTGCAATCTGAGCAAGCTCTTGCCGATCTCTCCGAGCATATGTTGCTGGGCGTTGCCACCAAGTATCAAGAGCAGCGACGAGTAGAAATGGCAGACGGCGTTCGCAAAACGGATGCTGCTATCTTAGAGCAGCCTCTTGAAATGAACAGCAGGAGGCGATCGCGGATACTGTAGTCTACCAGTGCTGAAATGATAACAGAGCGATCGCACGAATTAGGCAACCTGCCGATCGGCTCGGTAATGCAATCAGAGCAATTCTATGGCTTCAATATCGAGTAATTATGCTGTTTGATCGCTAAGTAGTCATATATTCACTTCTAAAACCAAACATAACAAAAAAAAGGGCATAAGCATTGCTCACGCCCAAGCCCCCTATTGAACCTGAAAACACCTGTCAAAGAGTATTTTGCGGTATGCCCCTATCTTTGCAAGATTGGAAACAATAAACTTCTGCCTACAGGCATAAATAACGCGATGTGCAACTCATCGACCCTCATCCCAACCTTCATCCCTAGGGAGGAGGGCTTTCAGACATTTCCGGTTCCTTCTCCTGCTGGGAGGCTAGGGTGAGGGCTGCCTTTACAGTGCTTTAGGAAAGTTGCACATCGCGTATAAATGTCCAATCCCTACAAATCTGACTCCTGTAAACCTATGCTTCAGCGACCTTGTCCTTAAAGAGCTTGCCAGCGGAAAATACGGGCACAGTAGTTTCGGGAATGGTCATAGTCTCCCCTGTCCGAGGATTGCGCCCTTCCTTTGCCTGACGCTTGCGAGACTCGAAGGAGCCAAATCCAACCAGCGTCACTTTGTCTTCGGTGGCCACTGCTTCCATAACAGAGTCTAGAATGGCGGTCAAAATGGCATCTGCCTGCTTTTTGGTAACATCTGCATTTTCTGCGATTTTGTCTACCAGTTCACCTTTATTCATGAACCGAATTCCTCAAATTGTTTGCCGGAATTGTATCACAGGGATCTGAACATGACTCAACTCTTCATTGTTCATATATCGCTTCATGCCTGGTTAAGTGTGAGTTATTTTTTTAGAAGCCGCGCTGAGCGCGGCTTCTAAAAAAATAACTGTGGTTTATGCAATTGAAAATCGCTGTAATTTGGCGTTGCCGATCTCTGGGATGATTTTTGGGTTGAGTAGCACCCCGCGCCCCGCTCCAACCCAAAAAATAAGCGATGCCCATAATTTTTCATAATGAGTTTATCGTTGTGAGTTCATTGCCAAGACGACCGAAATAGCTCAAGAATGAGGCTATGCGCACTGATACGATCGCCGCTATTGCCACCGCCATTGTTCCTCAGCAGGGGAGCGTCGGCATTGTGCGGATTTCTGGCAGCGAGGCAATGGCGATCGCTCATACTCTCTTCCAGGCTCCCGGACAGCAGATTTGGGAAAGCCATCGCATTCTCTATGGGCATGTCCGCCATCCTGAGACTGGGCAGCTTGTCGATGAAGCTTTGCTGCTGCTCATGCTGGCTCCCCGCTCTTATACCCGTGAAGACGTGGTGGAGTTTCACTGTCATGGCGGCATTATGGCAGTACAGCAGGTGTTACAGCTTTGCCTAGAGCAGGGCGCAAGGTTGGCAGAACCGGGAGAATTCACGCTTCGGGCATTCCTCAACGGCAGACTAGACCTGACCCAGGCTGAGGGCGTTGCCGATTTGGTGGGGGCACAGTCTCCGCAGGCAGCGCAGATGGCTCTGGCGGGCATCCAAGGCAAGCTGGCTCAGCCGATTCGGCAGTTGCGATCGACCTGCTTAGAAATCTTGGCAGAGGTGGAGGCTCGGATTGACTTTGAGGACGACTTGCCGCCGCTGGACGCAGCCTGGGTGAAGATCCAGCTAGAGCAGGTCTTAGCGATGGTAGAGCAGGTTCTCGCGACCGCCGATCGCGGAGAGCTACTGCGATCGGGTCTGAAGGTGGCGATCGTCGGTCGCCCGAATGTGGGGAAGTCTAGCCTGCTGAATGCCTGGAGTCGCAGCGATCGCGCCATTGTCACCGATTTACCGGGCACAACGCGCGATGTGGTGGAATCGCAGCTTGTGGTCGGGGGCATTCCTGTACAGGTGCTAGATACGGCAGGAATTCGGGAGACTGCCGACCAAGTTGAAAAAATCGGCGTGGCGCGATCGCGAAATGTAGCCCAATCTGCCGATCTAGTGCTGCTGACGATCGATGCTCAGGCGGGATGGACAGAAGCAGACCAGGAGATTTATCAGCAGGTCAAACGTCCGCTGATTCTGGTGATCAACAAAATTGACTTGGTAGAAGCCCATGCGCCTCTGTTGAATGTTCAAGCGATCGCCGCCTTAAAAATTAGCCAAGTTGTCAAAACTGCGGCAGCACAAAATCAGGGCATTGACGAATTGGAACAGGCGATTTTGGCAAGCGTTGCAGCTAACAATCTGGAAGCCACTAACTTAGATTTGGCGATTAATCAGCGGCAGTCGGCAGCCTTGACCCGTGCCCAGATGGCTCTCGCTCAGGTGCAAAAGACGATCGCTCAACAACTGCCACTCGATTTTTGGACGATCGATCTCCGCGCTGCCATTCAGGCTTTGGGAGAAATCACGGGTGAAGAGGTGACTGAATCGGTACTTAATCAAATCTTTAGCCGATTCTGTATTGGAAAATAATGAGTATTAAGATTAACGCATCTAGCAACCGCGAAGCGCCCCATCAAAAATGTCCTGAGCAACCTGGCGACAGCCATATTGGGAAATAGCGGGTACTGAAAGTTGACATAACCGAAGACAAGCCCTTTAGAGAAGCTGCATCTCTCGTCGCATCCGTTCTGAACTGGTTTGCTGCAACAGTAAATCTAATTTCTCTTGCAGCAGCGAGAAGAAAAACTCAATTTCTCGACGCGCACTTTCCTGCAAATTTTCTGCCAGAGTCGGCGTAACGGCATAGGACTCTAAGGCGTTCTCTAGCAGGTCAAATACTTCAGTGAGCGGCGCACTTTTGTACTGAAATGCCGCCTGCGTGAGGATAGCTTTTGCTGACTCATCCAGCAGGGTTTCTGGCATTTGAGTAGGGTGAAGGGTTCGCTGCGCCAGTAGCTCTAATTCTGCAAAATCTAAATCCATGGTTCGATGCCTGTTGAATGCATGAGTTTCAAAGTTTACAGAGGCTTTTACTTACATGAATCAGCTTCCTGTTGAGTATTGCTCAGATACCCACAAAAGTCAGTAGGGTTCAGTAGTTAAAAATCGCTGTAGCGGTTGATGAACTGATATTTATGAAGCTAAGGCTTGCTATTTCCCTAACTGCGTGGACTCTTTCATAATGTCTTAAAATTCACCTCAAGATACACGAGTATTCGTACGGAGTATAAGTTGGTAGCGATCGCCGAATTGAGTGGTTTTACTGTCTAGCTGTTCGAGGTGCTACAGAAATTCACCTATGGCAGCCTGTGAGCAAGCTCATTAATCGTGATCAAGTGCATCCCTTCACGATTCTCTGCACAATATCAATCAACCCTAATGCTCCTCGATCGCCTTAATTCGCCCCGACTTCACCGCATCCTTCAGCGTTTTATGATCACGCTCAGTTTGATTAGCATAGGCAAGGGCAAACTCTGCGATCGCTCGGTCAAACTCATCGCTCTTGCCCAAGTAGCCGCTAATCATTGCCGGATCACCCGATCGGGCATGGGCCCGCGCTAACGCCCAACCACAGAGTGCCCCATAGGCGGTAAATTCCGAGGTCGAGAGTTTTTCAATATCTACCGAGGTCTTCATGTCGCGTAACTGCCGCACATAGAAATCATGACCGCGATCGCTCTTTGTCCAGCCCAAGAACATGTCGCTAGCCGCCTGCATTAGGCGCTGTCCAGCCACAATTCGCTGCCCCTGATTTTGGTAGGCGCTGCTGCCCACATACGGCTCTAGTACTGAAGTTCGCGCCTCCTTCATCTGCAAAAACAGCGGATCATTACCATCCGTCATTAGCAGCGCCACCACGCAACGGGTGCCCACGCTGCCCACGCCCACAACCTTAATGGCGATATCTACCAGGCGATAGCGATCGAGCAGCACATTCAGATCATCTCGCAGCGTTTCGCGATAGTGCTGATACACCGACTCTATCTCGTCCTCTAGCAAATCATCTGGCGGCAGATGGTACATCAACGGCGGGCTGTCAGTCATGCGCCACTGCCCATGCACGACTTCCGAGAGCTTGGGTAACGCCTGTGCTGAGGTGCGAGTGAGGGCTTTCGCCACCTGCTGCTCTACTCGCGTTAAATGTCCTGCACCCTCGGCAAACTCGCGCACCACCTTAGCATCAATCCGCGAATACCAGACCTCCAGCGGACTCATACGCGCATACTGGCCCATATGCTCTCGGTAGGATTGCACCGCCGATCGCGCCGCCTCCTGACCGTTTTTGTCCGACATCTTAACGGAACGAGCCGCCACCACAAAGCTCGCTGCCAGCCGCTTCACATCCCATTCCCAGGGAGCTGGGAGCGTTTCATCAAAGTCATTAACATCAAAAACCAGGTTACGTTCGGGCGTGGCAAAGCCGCCAAAGTTTAATAGATGGCAGTCGCCACAAGCCTGAACCCGCAGCCCGATCACGGGAGTCGTCGCCAGATCTGATGCCATGATCACCGCCGAGCCGCGCAGAAACGTGAAGGGAGATTTGACCATGCGACCGTAGCGAATTGGCACCAGATTCGGCAGCCTGCCCTGATTCGACTCTTCCAGCAAGGCGATCGGATCGGGGCGATCGTCCCCGGTTTTCCATTCTGCATGAGCCGATCGGGGCACTGTGTTCCGCAGCGCTTTTCCGGCAGAGAGGCGATCGGTCGGCGATAGATGTCTTTCCGATGAGGTTAAAGCTGAGGCTACGGTAGACCCTAATTTCTTAGCCATCGCTCATTCCTGCAAAATCGACGTTAGACAGAAAATTTTAATTTACCCGTCTGACCGATCGGGGCAGAAGCTGTAGAAAATTAACTTTTTGCAGGGTTTAGCCTACTCTGTTTACAGAAAGGGCTACTCTAACCCCAACACACTAGCCAACAGAGCCTTTTGCGCATGCATTCGGTTCTCCGCCTCATCCCAGATGCGAGACTGAGCACCCTCCATCACCGCCTCCGTGATTTCCTCGCCTCGATGTGCCGGAAGACAGTGAAGGACGATCGCCTTAGGATCAGCTGCTCCCAAAATCCGATCATTCACCTGATAGGTCTGAAATGCCTGCATTCTTCCCGCCGCCTCGCTCTCCTGCCCCATGCTTGCCCAAACATCCGTGTACAGCACCTGCACCCCCTCAGCCGCCGCCTCCGGATCGGTGAGAATTTCTACCTGAGCGCGATCGCCCCCAATTTCCCTCGCCCTTGCCACTACCGCCGCATCCGGCTCATAGCCTGGAGGTGTGGCAATCCGCACATTCATTCCAGTCAGGGCACAGCCAAGAATCAGGGAATTCGCCATATTATTGCCGTCCCCAATGTAGGTCAGCGTCAGCCCCTCCAGCGCTCCAAACTCCTCCAGAACCGTCTGCAAATCCGCCAGCACCTGACAGGGATGCTCCAGATCCGTCAGAGCATTGATCACCGGAATTTTGGCATAGCTGGCGAAGGTTTCTAGCTCCTGCTGCTCAAACGTGCGAATCGCCAGCACATCCAGATAGCGATCGAGCACCCTTGCCGTATCGATCGCAGCTTCCCCCCGCCCCACCTGCGTCACACTAGAATTGAGGTCAAGCACCTGCCCGCCCAACTGATACATCGCCACCGAGAAACTAACCCGCGTCCGAGTCGAAGCCTTACTAAACAGCAGCCCCAGCACCTTCACGCGATCGCATCGCAAATTAACCTTACCCGCCTTCATAGCAATTGCCAGTTCCAGCAGTTGCCGGACTTCCTCTGCACTCAGATCCGCCATACTCAGCAGATCTCGACCCTTCAACGACGCTACGCTCATTCAGATAGAATCCACTCAACGAACAACATTTTAGAAATGTTTTAGAACAGTATCAGATTGAGGATTGCCTAGTCAGTTCCGTGAGAACGATCATCAGGACGATTTTGCAGTAAGAGCTGTCTTGCAGCACAGAAAGCAAGGCAAAACCCAAACCCGTGCAACCCAACTAATGCGAAGCGCTGCCACCCCCTACCATTAACTCCTTCTGGAGGGGGTACTCCTTCGGAGAAGCAAGCTACGGGGGACGCAGCCGTCCCCTGATTCGGGGGTTTGGGGGTCGCCCCCAAGGATCGGGTTCTTCAGAAGCTCAAAATATGGTGGATTAGGTTTGGCAGGGGTGTAGCTCCCACCCAACCTAATTTGAAAGACATCCACTACGAATTCCTACAATGCCTCCCCCACAATCTGACTCGCCTCCGTCAAAATCTGACCCAAATGCGCCTCACTCTTAAAGCTCTCCGCATAAATTTTATAAACATTTTCTGTTCCCGAAGGACGAGCCGCAAACCAGCCATTCTCTGTCGTTACCTTTAACCCGCCGATCGCCGCATCATTTCCCGGAGCCTTAGTCAGCTTAGCGGTGATAGCATCACCCGCCAGACTCGCCGCCTTGACGTCATCAGGCGACAGCTTGCTAAGCCGCGCCTTTTGTTCAGGAGACGCAGGCGCATCGACGCGGGTGTAGTAAGGCTTGCCCAAGCGATCGGTCATGTCCTGGTAGTGCAGCCCCGGATCTTTGCCCGTACGAGCCGTGATTTCAGCAGCCAGTAGATCCATAATGATGCCATCTTTATCCGTCGTCCAAACCGTGCCGTTCTTCCGCAGAAAAGAAGCTCCAGCGCTCTCCTCCCCGCCAAAGCCAAAAGAGCCGTCCAGCAGCCCTTCCACAAACCATTTAAAGCCCACCGGAACTTCCGACACCGACCGACCAATTTCCTTGCCGACGCGATCGATCATGTTGCTGCTCACCAGGGTTTTACCAATGGCGCTCTTGCCCGACCAGCCCGTGCGATTCGTGAACAAATACCAGATGGCAACCGACAGGAAATGATTCGGGTTCATCAAGCCAACACTGCGGGTGACAATGCCATGGCGATCGGAGTCCGTATCATTACCAAAGGCGATATCGTAGTCGTCTTTAATCTTCACCAGGCTCGCCATGGCGTAAGGCGAGGAGCAGTCCATGCGAATTTTGCCATCCCAGTCTACCGACATGAAGCGGAAGGTAGGGTCAACCGTGCGGTTAACCAGAGAAATATCCAAGCCGTAATGATTGGCGATCGGCTCCCAGTAGGCGATGTTAGAGCCACCCAAGGGATCAGCCCCAATGCGCAGACCCGCCGATCGAATCACGTCAATATCAATGATGTTCGTCAGGTCACTGACGTAAGGCATGATGTAGTCATGAACATGAGTCGTTGCCGCCCTAATGGCCGAGTCGTAGGGAATGCGCTGTACACCCTGATTTTTTTCCGCCAAAAGCCGATTGGCGCGCTCTTGCACCCACTTGGTAATCTCTGGCTCAGCTGGCCCTCCCGAAGGCGGATTGTACTTAAAGCCGCCATCACTAGGCGGGTTGTGGGACGGCGTGATGATGATGCCGTCGGCCAAACCCGAAGTTCTGCCCTGGTTATACGCCAAAATGGCGTGAGAGATTACGGGAGTCGGCGTGTACTGCGCGTAGCCTTCCGTCGGGGCAATGAAAACCTCAACACCATGAGCCGCCAGCACTTCTAACGCCGATCGCTGAGCTGGAGCAGACAGCGCGTGGGAATCCATGCCCATGTAGAGCGGGCCGTCAATCCCTTTACTCTTGCGATACTCAGCTACAGCTTGGGTTACAGCCCAAATGTGATCTTCATTGAAAGTACCATTGGCTGAAGAGCCGCGATGCCCAGAAGTGCCAAAGCTGACCTTTTGCAGCGGATTAGCGGGGTCGGGATGCAGGGTGTAGTAGGCATCTAGCAATTTGACAACATCAATCAGGATGTCCGCAGGGGCGGGCTTTCCGGCAAGGGGGCTGATCTTCTCATCCACGGTTTGCATCTTTCTATTTGTCCCGTCATGGAGGGTCATGTTCAGAATAACCCGAAACTGAGTCAGAGGAAGGTGATTCAGACAGCGCTGCCGAGTCTAGAACAGGTTGTTTTCATGCGAGATTTAATAGATGTGCGAGATTTGTACTTTTACATCATTGCGGGTTTATGGCAGAAACTGCGATCGCCCACTTAGAGTCTCTGATATTCGGCGCTTTATCGCTCAAGTCTGAGGCTTTTCAGCAAATTCAAGTCTTGTCGAAGGGCAGTCAGGCGGCGCTGCTGGTTGCCTTCATTGCCGGGTTTTCTCAGGCGATCGGGCAGGGCATTGTGCTGTTTAGCAATCAGGTTAGACCCTTACGCTTCTTTTTGAGTCTGCTAATGTCGGCTCTATTGTTTGCCTTTAGCTATGTTTTTTGGGCGCTGAGCACTTGGGCTGCTAGCATTCTGCTATTTCGAGGCGGCTGGATGACCCTACCCGCCGTGATTCGGACGCTGGGATTATCCTATGCGCCCTTAATTTTCAGCTTTCTGGTCGCGCTCCCCTACCTAGGCTTACCTATTTCCACAGTGCTCTCAATCTGGAGTTTTCTCGCCTTTTTGACAGGCTTGAAGGCGGCATTGGGGCTAAATCTGTGGCAGGCTTTTGGCTGTGGTGTACTAGGCTGGGCAGTGTTTGAAGGGTTGCAGCGAACGATCGGGCGACCGCTAGCTGGCTTAGGGCGCTGGCTGACCAACACAGCCGCAGGAGTCAATCTGGTAACCAATCTCAAGGACTTAGAGCGAGTTGTCTCCCGCAAGACTGCACCAGTGGGTAAGGAGAAACTGAAGTGAGCCAAAGGGTGAAGAGATTGCTGTGGGTGGGCGCTGGATTGGTGGCGTTTCTGAGTGCCCTGATTTTTCCGGTGCTGCCTGTCATCTTGCAAAGTCTGGTGATTGCCCTAGGGGCAACCTGGCAGATTTTGGCAAACTTGATTGTCATCACGCTGATTTCAATTCTGGTGGCTAGTTTTTTTGCACCCTTGGAGGCTTTAGGCTGGTGGGCGGGCTGGTATGGCGATGAAATTGAGACGACGCAGCATCCAGGTAGCTTGGTGGAACCTTTCCCCACCGATCTAGAGATTACGCGCTACGTGGTTTATTTAGACGGTATCTCCCAAGCGCGGTTTACCTATTTGCCAGAGGTAGAGCGATTTTTAGACGCTTTGGCGATCGATCTACCCGATAACATTGTGCTGATCAAAGGCATCATGTCCTATTCGGTGCTAAACAAACCTTTGACCGAAGATCGGCTGATGGCGTTCTTTTGGCGACTCGCCGATCGCCTACAAATGAATCCGAGGAGCAGCATCATAGGAGGACTGATCGCTGCCACCATTAATATCCGCAATGTGCTGATTGTCAGCGTCTCCGCCGATCAGCGCTATGGCCCGATTTATAACCAGGGCACGGCGCAGCTCATTCACAATAGCCTCATGGGGTATGGCTACCAGCCCGGTATGCCCCTAACGCTCATTGGTTACAGCGGCGGCGGACAGATGGCGGTAGGGGCAGCACCCTATCTGAAGCGATCGCTCAAAGCCCCCATCGAACTAATCTCGCTATCGGGGGTGATTAGCGGCAATCAAAATGTCTTGCAGCTAGAGCATCTCTATCACCTCGTTGGCGGCAAAGATTTAATCGAAAAAGTCGGCCCTGTGATGTTTCCCAGACGCTGGAAGCTGTTTGCCCTATCCTACTGGAATCGGGCGAAGCGGCGGGGAAAAATCAGCCTGATTTCTTTAGGCAGTCAGGTGGGGCACAATGGCGCAGATGGACCCTATGGCGATCAGGCGCTTTTACCCGATGGGCGCACCTATCTACAGCAAACTGTCCAGATTGTTTCAGACATCATTCAAGATAAGCTGCTGCTGGGGCAAACGGCTCCACAAATTCACTCTAGCAACTACGATCGCTACCAGCAGTCTCCGTTTAACCGACCCGGCACCTATCCTCTGCACCAGTCGGTTGATCCAGACTATTACCGACCGATCGCTCCCTGGATGGGACGACTCATTTTACCCGCCAGAGAACAGCGATCGCGGCTGAAGGGCGTTTTTTTGGAGGTGCATCATGCGCCACCCGAATATCAGTATCTAGTGGGGCACAACGTGATTTTGCGCTGGAGCCGAGAACCCCAAGTGCGATCGTATCTGAGAGCCGTCACTAAAGATGTTCACTTCAGCGAAGATGCCCTCTACAGCCAGAAGCAGGGCAATATCCATCCGTATCGAATAGATCACTGGCAGCAGGTAGGGCCTTTAGAATCTTTGGCAGGGGCAAGACCCAATGATGATGTGATTGTACGGCTCAAAGATCCAGGAGTGACTGAGGGGGCGATGGGGAAAGAACCTTCTGTCGCAATTCTGACGATCGCCCATGAGCCAGTACAAATTACCGGAAGATTCTATGGATTAGTCCAATTTTTAGAATCATCAGAAGATGCGTTGGTAACAGATGTAAGGAATCGATCGGAAATGCTTCGAGTCGTGCATTTCGATCGCGCCTCGCGTCAATTTAACGGACTGAGAGAAACTATTTGTATTCCTAAAGCTGTTTTTGATCAGCATCATGGCAGCCATCCTTCGACCCTGCAAGACATCACAAAGTCACCCGCAAATGTCATGGGCTGGTACATTTATGGGGCAAAGGATGCTTCCGGTAAATTTGTGGTGCAGTCGATCGCTCCTCGCCAGCTTCTACGCCTCCAGCCCGATCAGGTGATTGAGGGCAAAGCCGCCTGGACTTATCTGAAGCAACAAGCCTGGAAGGATCTAACCAAGGGCACAATCCGATCGGTATTGCTGCACGGAGTCAAGCAGAACACAGCCCCATCTCGTCCCCCTGTCCCTAGTGCCTGGATAGAAGGCGATCGCGCCCTGCTTGTCCATGTCTACGGCGGCATTGGCGGCAAAAAGAAAGAGCCGACGGCAAGTTCGCCGATCTTCTTCGGGCACTTTGCCTATGGGGTTGCAACCGTGATCCAAGAGCCGCTAGCCGATGAGCTGATGTTTGACATTGAGTATCACCAGGTCTATACCCACAATACCGATGGAATTATTGCCGGAACGATCGCCTGGAATCGCTTTTTGGGCGATCGACAGTTTGGCTGGCTGGGCAGACGACCTGTTTGCGATCTATTAATCAAGCTGAATGTATTTACAGAAGGCTATGCTGCGCAGGATGCTATGGGAGATTGGCCGCAATTGGCGTTAGACAGCCTGATTGCCCAGCTCGAAGTCATGACTGCCCGTTACCGAATTGGTGACGGCACAGGCGGCACCTACGTCGGAGCCGCCCACAACTGCTCTCAAGATTCAAATCAGGCGCTTTATGCTGCCCTCAAAGACGTGCAAAAGAGGATGAAATCTAGTCCTGATTATCAGGAGCTACTGCGGCAAAACCCAGCGCAAGAGCAGCAATTTCAGCAAATTGTCCGACTCAGCAAAACCATCCGGCGGGAGCTAATGCCTTTTGGCACCGCACGGGCAGATTGGCAGACTGAGCAAAATTCGGACGGGCAAGTTAGTCAGGCAACTTTGGGCATTAGCCCAGAGGAAGATGCCTTTCAAAATATTCGGATAGGATTGATTAGCTGGCGAACGCTGCTGCCGAGACTCGCGAGTGAAACAATCGCCAAACTTTTCCTAGAACAGGGCGCATCAATTTGGGTGCTGAGAGCTAACCAAGTCGGCGGCTATGATCCAGATATTCAGCCGATCGCCCCCACGCAGATTGGTTGGTAAGTTATTTGAATAAGCTCTACGCAAAGACAACCGCGCCCCTAAGTGAACGCCATGCCCTCACTCCTCGAAACAACCGATCAACGCATTATCCATCATGGAACTTGGGAACAGTTCAAATTAATTCAAAAGGGATTTGACGGCTCTCCGGGTGTACGGCTGTTTTACTATGACGAGACGATCGAGATTCTTATGCCGGGACAAGATCATGAGATGTTTTCTCGTATCATCTGCTATCTGCTGATGACGTTCCTGACGGAGCGGGGCGTATTCTTTCAGCCAACAGGATCAATGACTCAAGAGAGAGAGGGAGTTGTCTCAGCACAAGCTGATGAGTCTTATTGCATTGGCAGCCTCAAACTTTCGACAAGAGATTTAGCTGATTTGATAGGCTGGGTTAGACCTTTGCGAAATCGTGCTCTATGCAGCTATGACTTCCTTCTCAAGGGATCAGAAGATTTGGATTATGCTGTTGTACCCTGTGCCATCCATCGTTTTAGAGGCGCATAACCTTTTAGAGACGCATAACCTTGAATTGCAGAGGTCAGAGGTTGGTCGTGGCTGATGTAACCTCTGTGTCCAGACAAGGTGATTAGTGTAATACAGCGTCCTAGAATAGAGGAATATCGACCTACAACATTGCCTACCGCTAAATGCCTACTACCATAGCCCTGATTGCCCACGACTCCAAAAAAGATGCGATCGTCGATTTCGCCAAACAGCACGCGCCACTGCTGGGACGGTATCGCCTAATCGCGACGGCAGCCACCGGAGAGCGCATTCAATGGGCAACTGGACTCCAGATCGAATCAATGCTGCCGGGGCCAGAAGGCGGTGATGTTCAGGTTGCCGCAGAGGTGGTCAATGGCAATGTCTTGGCAGTAATTTTCCTAGTCGATTCGCTCCATGCTCAATCCCATGAGCCGGACATTCAGACATTTCTGCGCATCTGCAATGTTCACAACGTTATTCTGGCGACAAATTTAGCGACAGCGGCGACCGTCATCCAGTCCTTGGCACAGACTCGGATCGCTCACCTCATTTTTAATCCAGTTTCCGGACAGGGCAATCCAGCGCAAGAGCTTTCGCTGATTCAACAGCTTTTAGAACCCCACATGCAGGTGGTGGTTCATGAAACTCAGCCCAATGTCGATCCGGCAACGCTGGTGCTAGAGGCGATCGCAGCTCAGGCAGATCTGGTCATCGCTTCGGGGGGCGATGGCACCATATCCGCGGTTGCCGGAGCGCTGGTGGGCACCGAGATTCCCTTAGGCATTATCCCGCGCGGCACGGCAAACGCCTTTGCTGCCGCCTTAGGAATTCCTAGACTTCTGCCGATCCGCAACGCCTGTCAGGTGATTTTGGGCGGCAATGTACGGACTGTGGATGCCGCCACCTGCAACGGTTTACCCATGGTTTTGCTGGCGGGTGTGGGCTATGAGGCAGTGACCGTAGAGCTAGCCAACCGCGAAATGAAAGACCAGTGGGGCGTGCTGGCGTACCTGATGGCGGGCTGGCAAACCATGGATAACCAGACGCTCTTTGAAACCGAAATTGAGGCTGAGGGCACGCTCTATCACTTTGAGGCAAGCGCCATTACGATCGCCAATGCCGCGCCGCCCACCTCTATTTTGGCGCAGGGGGGCGGACAGGTGATTTTTGATGACGGCTTGCTAGATGTGACCATTTCCACCGCTGAAACCAAGCTTCAGGGTGTCACCACCATGTTGCGGATGATGGGAGCCGCTTTAACTGGAACGGGTGTCGAGCACCAAACCGTTGTTCATATTCGGGTAAAGCGACTGCGGGTGACGGCTCATCCGCCGCAAAAGGTAGTGGTCGATGGCGAGATTGTGGGCACAACGCCGATTGAAGTAGAATGTATTCCAGATGGACTCAAGGTGTTGGCTCCTACTGCGCCCATCAGCAATGAAGCGATCGCGGCTACCTGAACTTGTAGCTTTCGCCAGTAGGGGCTTAGCAGTGCTAAGCCCCTACCCCAAGAATTACTTACAACATTTTTGGTGGGGGCGCTTCGCGCCCCCACCAAAAATGTCCCCGTCCTAACCGCCTTGGCGGTTGCCATATCTCTAAACTTAGGCAGGATGATAGTAAAACGCCACGCCCAGCACCAGATAAACGGCCAACAGCAAGGTGCCATCTAACCAGTTCGATCGCCCTCTAAAGCTAATTAAGTTGGCAACAGTGACGCTAATGGCGATCGCCACCACCTCAAACGGGTTGAAGTTGAGGGTCATGGGTTGTCCGATTGCCTGACCCACCAACACCAGCACCGGAGCCATAAACAGCGCCACCAGCAGACTGTCTCCCGTCACGGTAGAGACCGTCAGATCCATCTTGTTTTTGAGAGCCAGCCGCACGACCGTCACATATCCCGACACGTCACTCAATAGTGGCAGAAAGATGACACCCGTGAACAGTGGAGTCAAGCCTAGGCGCTCTGTTTCTGGCACAATTACGCCTACAAACAGCTCAGAGAGGAAGGCAATGGCGATCGTTGAGGCTAGCAGTACCCCGATCCAAATCCATAGCGAGGATGACGCTGAAACGCCCTCGATGTCCCCCAATTCTGAGGAACTTTGAAGGTTCGCCAGTTCCCCAGAATTGGGGGGCTGGGGGGTGAATTTAGAGATTTTTTTCCGCTCAATCGATTCTTTCTCAGACGGCTCTTCATCTGCTAGCCCAACATCATAGAGATAGCTGTGCGTCCCCAACGAAAAGATCAGCGTCAGTCCATAAACCACAATCAAAATTGTGGAAACGATCACGGAAATATCTCGAATGGCGGTTTCGTCTACCAGATTTGATGTAGCGATCACGGCGGTAGGCATTGCCAAAGACACGACGGCTAGTGTCATCGAGGAACCGTTGACTTGCGCAATGATCGGCTTAAATTCCTGCTCTTTGTAGCGCAGCCCGCCCGCCAACATTGCCAAGCCGAGCAGCAGCAGCAGCGCACTCACAATACTGCCCGTAACGCTAGCTTCCACGATATCGACCAATCCCTTTCGTAGCGCCGTGAGGGCAATAATCAACGCTGTGGCATTACAAAACACCGCATTCACCAACCCGCCAATAGATGACCCGGTGACAACCGCAATTTTTTCGGTGGCGGTGCTGAGCCAAATAGAGAGGGGGATGATAGCGATCGCAGAAGTGGTAAACACCACAGTATCTCCCCATTCCATCCGGTCGGCAATAAAGGCGATCGGCATAAACGCCAGGAGGATCACTAAAATCAGGTTCTTAAAGGTCACGGTGTGAATGAAATCATGCTACAAAATGACCTTAGCACTGCCTGATGCTCTATGCCCGATGCTCTATGCCTGATGCTCTACGCCTGATGCCCTTGTTGTGATGCCCTCTGCATAGACGAGCCGCTATTGAAAGCCAAGACGGCTGACAGCTCCCAAATACTCGTTGTAAGTGATTAGCTTTTTACCATTTGCATCCGTCTGGCTCGACATTTTCTCTAGCCAATCCCGCGTGATTGGAAAATTGAACTCTTCAGCAATTTTTAGCGCCTCTGACATCGAAAGCACCCCATTGCGATTGGCATCAAAATCTCTAAACCGCCTCAGCAGAAGATACTGCGGATCGGAGGCAATTAGAAACTCTTCAATATCAATGAAGCCATCTTTGTTTCGATCGAGATAAGCAAATTTCTTCGCTAGACTTGCCCGTTCACTGGCCAAGAGATAGTCCAGATACTCGTCAATGTCAATTCTGCCGTCCTTGTTGCGATCGATCAGCTCAAATTCTTGCTTAATCTTGGCAAGCTTCCCTGGCGGCAGTAATTCCTCTGCCTCTTCAAGAATTTTGCTCTCAGAATTCTCAGAACTCATAGAAATAACCTTACCTTGCCAGAACTTTACCGAGACTAGAATGCTTCAGCCTGTGGATAGCTACCACACTTGACCGCCTAATTCTATCAAACTTCAAGACAGCTAAGGCTTACCAATCGGGCATTGCTTAATCGGGGGCAAAATTTTTATCCAGGAGGGGCGCAGAATCGCGCTCACACAAAAATTCATCCCTAAAATCAGCAGTGCCAGAATTTTCTGCTGAAACCTCTTTTTGCAAGCCAACAAGCTTATATGACTATATATTGAGACTAATACCGGGACTAATACCGGGACTACCTTCATCCCGATTATTCGCCGATCGCCCAGCCAAGAGATCCACCCATGACCCTCATTGCCGTGATTGACTACGATATGGGCAACCTGCACTCTGCCTGCAAAGGGCTAGAAAATGCTGGAGCTAAAACCCATGTTACCGACTCGGTTAAAGATCTGGAGCAAGCCGATGCTGTCGTTCTGCCGGGAGTAGGGGCTTTTGATCCCGCCATTCAGCATTTGCGATCGCGTGACCTGATCCAGCCCATCAAAGATATCATTGCCAGCGGCAAGCCGTTTTTGGGCATTTGTCTGGGATTGCACATTTTGTTAGAGGGCAGCGAAGAAGGGGTAGAGTCAGGGCTAGGAATCGTTCCTGGTATGGTGCGTCATTTTCGACCTGAGCCAGAACTCACCATTCCCCACATGGGCTGGAATCAGCTCCAAATGACCCAGCCTCACCTGCCGCTGTGGAAGTATCTGCCGCACGATCCCTGGCTGTATTTTGTTCACTCCTACTATGCCGATCCTGCTGACCCAGCGGCAACGGCAGCGACCATAACCCACGGGACGCAGACGGTGACGGCAGCGATCGCCCAAGATAATCTCATGGCGGTGCAGTTTCATCCCGAAAAATCTTCGGTGAGCGGACTGCAAATCTTGTCAAACTTTGTGGCGCTGGTGCGCGATCGCTCATGTCTCTCCGAATCTACGGCAATCGCCCTCTAAAAACCCTGCCGGGGCTTGCCACTCGCCCCACGCCCTCGCGGGTGAGACAGGCTTTGTTTAACATCTGGCAGGGCAAAATTACCGGATGTCGCTGGCTTGATCTCTGTGCGGGCAGCGGCGCAATGGGAGCCGAAGCCCTCTGTCGCGGCGCAGCGATCGTCATGGGCATCGAAGAGTCGGGTCGAGCTTGCAACATCATTCAGCAAAACTGGCAGCAGGTGGCTCAGCCCGAACAGAGGTTTGAGGTGATTCGCGGCGATGTGGTGAGCAAGGTATTGACCCTGGCACAGCGATCGCCCAAATTCGATCGCATTTACTTTGATCCGCCTTACGCCAGCGATTTATATCTACCCGTGCTGGAAGCGATCGCCGATCACAGCCTTCTGGCGGGTGAACTTGCCGCCGAACATAGCCCTACTCAGCCTTTGCCAGAGCACGTAGGCAATTTGGCGATCGTTCGTCAAAAAGTATACGGCAGCACCGCCCTCACCTTCTACAGCCCCCAAAATTCTGACAGCCCTCTGCTCTATAGCAACCGCCAAGGCGGTTAGGACGGGGACATTTAGGGTGGGGCGCGGAGCGCCCCACCCTAAATGTCCTCAGCAAACTGGCGACAGCTCCAACATCCAAAACCCAAAATCCACAATGCCTACAGCTCTCTTTCACCTCGCCTTCCCCGTCACAGACCTAGCTCAAACCAAAGCCTTTTACGCCGAAGGGCTAGGCTGTAGCGTGGGGCGAGAAAGCCCAAACTCAGTGATTTTAAATCTGTATGGTCATCAGTTAGTGGCTCACCTCGCGGAGCCGACTGCTCCCCAGAAGGGCATTTATCCTCGACACTTCGGCTTGGTCTTTACGGCTGAGGCAGATTGGGAGAATTTGCTGGAGCGATCGCAACGTCAGGGGCTAAAGTTCTATCAGCAGCCGAAATATCGGTTTACGGGTCTGCCTTTAGAACACCGCACTTTCTTTCTAGAAGATCCGTTTCAAAATCTGATGGAATTTAAGTATTACGCCCATGCCTCCGCCATTTTTGGCGAAGTCGAATTTGCCCAAGTTGGCGATCGGGCTTGACTATTTTTGGGCTTGTTTATTCTTGGGGCTTGTTTATTCTTGGGGAAAGTCTACGCCAACGATCCATTGGCGCGTGTCATCAAAAATGATGATGAGATTGTCAGTCACTTTTTCGAACTGAGTATTGACTAGCACCACACTCTGATCATCTTGGCGAAAAGAATTAAACTGCTGAAATGCGCCTGTCCGATTCTGTAAATCATGCCAACTTTGCTGCATATCCACGGGCGACCAGGTGGTGCGTAGGGAGGGATGAATATACTGCCATGCTCCAACAAAATCTCCCTTTGCCGTCAAGTTTACAAACTCTTCGGCACGGGTTGTCATAGGCTTAGTCGGAGTAGCTTGGGATAGCTGGACAGTCTGAGCTAGTGAAGTCTGGGCTAGTGGAGTCTGGGCTAGCAGGTCGGGCGATGCAGCCATAGCAGAAGCTGAGATTGCAGAAAGCGCCATCCAGCTAAACGGCATCAGAAGCATAGAGGCGATCGAAAAGTAGGTCGGCATAGGTTTCAATAAGGATTAGGATGCAATGTGTCTGGTCATTTGCCATGGAACTGCAATCAAAAGTCAGATTTTATCTTGAGGATATTGAAACCACCTTTGGCAAAGTGGCTAACCTCACCATTGCAGGGTTGGTACTGCTCTCTTCTGCCATTTTTATTGCAGAAACCTATAGGCTTCCTGACGCTGTTCGAGTACCGCTAGATTTTCTTGACCAGCTTATCTTAGCCATTTTCACCACAGAATACCTGCTGCGACTGTGGAGTGCAGAATATAAGCTGAAGTATTTTTTTAGCCTCTACGCCCTAATTGACTTGATCGCCATTCTACCGTTTTTGTTTACGGCGATCGATATTCGCTTCATCCGGATTTTCCGCTGGTTTCGCATCTTGCGACTGCTGCGCTATGTCGAGGGCAAGACGATTTTTGGCTATGTCAGCCGTGAAGACAGCGCCATTCTGGTGCGGATTTTGTTCACGCTGTTCAGCATCATTTTTATCTACTCAGGACTGATCTATCAGGTCGAGCATCCGATCAATCCCAACGCCTTCGCCACTTTTTTGGATGCCGTTTATTTTGCCATAGCCACCATGACCACCGTCGGCTATGGCGACATCACGCCGATCTCGCAGGTCGGTCGTCTTCTCGCAGTCATGATGATTTTGACTGGAATTGGGCTAATTCCCTGGCAGGTGGGCGATCTGATTAAGCAGCTCGTCAGAACCTCAAATCGCGGTATTGCCACCCTTTGCACCAACTGCGGCTGTACCGCCCATGATGTAGATGCCCACTTTTGTAAACTCTGTGGCAAACCGATCGCCAAGGTGGGTAACACCTGCGAAATTCCGTTGCAGGACAATCGATAGGCTGGGCTGTTTAACTAAATAATTTTGCTTAACTTCATAAATACTTCGTTTTCCTCATAAATACTTTAATTTCCTCGTTATGAGCTATACCAGCGTCTCCAATGGAGAACTGTTATTCTTCTGTGTGAGAAATATTCTGGCTCAGTGAGCTTTATAGACGGGTGCATTGAATGCTTCTGACTGATGCTTGAGTCAATCTGCGACCCGTGACCTCTAGGACTTAGATAATATGCAGCAGTTAACGAATTGCCCGGTTTGCGATTCCACGAGCATTCGGTTTCAGTTCATGGCGGGCGAGGCGCGTCATCCTTACGATCCTCTGAAATGGTCAGTCTATGGATGTGAAGACTGTGGGCTAGTCTTTGCCAATCCCAGACCGACCTGGCAAGAGCTGAGTGATTACCACAAGCCAGATTTTCAATGCTATAACGCGATCGATGAAGATGAAGAAGCCTTCTATGAGGAAGCTCTTAAGAGCGGCGAGTTTCGTCACATTCCCGTTCCTGTAGGCAAGCGTCTGCTGGACGTGGGATGCGGCGGCGGCTCTTTTCTACGGATCTTCAAGCGTTTGGGAGTGGCTGTTACCAAAGGCGTTGAACCCAGTGAGGCGGCAGCAGCAGCGGGTCGTGCTAACGGCACTGATATCTTCACGGGCACCCTAGAAGACTATCTGGAGCAGGTCGGGAGCGAGGAAAAATTTGATGTGATTATGTGTTCTCATGTTCTAGGGTCAACTCCTCGTCCTGTTGAGACGCTAGATGCGATGAGACAGCTCCTGGCTCCTGATGGCTATATTTGTGTCTATGTCCCCAATGCTGAGTGCGATTCTGCCCAGGAGATGGGCTGGCGCTGGCACAGTTTTGACTTTCCGTACAACCTAATTCAGTACAAGTCTAAAACCCTGGCTTTGGCGGGTGAACGGGCTGGATTGACAGTAAAGCGGCACTATACCTACTCTTTGCCCGCAAGTGTCACCTACTCCATTTGTCTGCACAACCGATATAAGTGGTTTATCCCCCATAAAGTGACGCGTTGGTTTCTCAGCGAGGAGAGCGTTAAGCGTATTGCTCAAGAATTGGATGAGCAGGGCAAGGGCGAGTCCGTGATGATGGAATTCTGTCATCCGCAGGGATAGGAACCTATCTGAAAGCCTGAATTGCTCGTACAGCAATATAGCTGTTGCCAGTTTGCTTAGGACATTTTAGGTGGGGCGCGAAGCGCCCCACCTAAAATGTCCTCGTCTTAATCGCCTTGGCGGTTGCCATACAGGCACAGTTTAGGTGCAAAAATGCTGGGGAGTTCTCTGGTTTCTGCGGCCAACATGTCAACAGACATTGAAAGCTGAGGGACGATCGAATTACGACTTTAAGACAGATAATGTAGTGGATAGCTATGAAGACGAGGAAGAGGAAAGTGAAGTAGAAGTAGAAGTAGATGATGATGAAATATAGCTTAATTTATCCTCGACTCAGAATAAATGTATACGCCCCCTCCACCTCTGGATGGGGTGTTTTTTAGGGAATTTTTGCAGCTCGATCGCCAAGCAATGATTTTGTTAGAATTGTCGAGTAGTCTGTTAGGACAACAAAGTTGATTCAAATTCAAGAAACTCGATTTTCAACTAAAATCTTAACTACTTAATTTTCTCTAATCATGCCAAAAGTATATTACGTCTCAAGCGAGGGAAGCGATCGAAACTCTGGGTTAGATAAAAATGCACCCTTTAAAACAATTCAGAAGGCGTCAGATCTCACCCGTCCTGGCGATACCGTCTATGTGATGAATGGAACTTATAAAAGTACCCTATCTAATAGCATCTTAAACATTACAAATTCAGGACAACCCAATGCCTGGATTACTTACAAAGCCTACCCAGGACACAAACCCAAATTAGAATCGAAGGGATGGACAGCCATTGAAGTTCGAGGAGCTTCATACATTACCATTGATGGTTTCACATTAGTAGGGAATAACGATAACGTCACCCTTGACTATGCTATTTCTCAGAAAGATAATCTAAACAATCCTTTAACTTCTGGCAACGGCATAGGAGTAGTTCCACTTTATCAGTCGGATACTATTTACCCTCACCATATTGTTATCCGCAACAATCATGTTTCTAAATTTGGAGGGGGTGGTATTTACACTTACTCGGCTGACTATGTAACCATTGAGAACAACACTGTCCACAGCAATGCTTGGTATGCGCCCTACGGTAACAGCGGCATCTCTAACTACCAAAACTGGAATTTCGATCGCCAACCCGGCTACAAAATGATTATCCGGGGTAACACAGCATACGATAATAAAAACTTCATCCCATTTTACCAGGTTGGAGTGATCACAGATGGCAATGGCATCATTATTGATGACTCTCGAAACACCCAGCTTAACTCTGAATTAGGGCAATACTATGGGCGCACCTTGGTAGAAAATAACATCGTCTATAGAAATGGCGGTAGGGGCATTCATGTATTTGAAAGTGATGCCGTTGATATTATTAACAACACAACTTATCAAAACTCTCAAACTCCTAATATCCAAGATGGAGAGATCACGGCTATTAATGCCAGCAATGTTCAGGTTTACAATAATATAATCTATGCGAAAACGGGGTTGCCAGCCAATACGATTTCAGATGCTAGTAACGTAGCCTATGACTATAACTTAATTTTTAATGAGGCTCAGTTCACCGGGTTGACCCTCAATAATAAGTTCGGGCAAGACCCTCAATTTATAGATCCGTCGGCTGGAAATTTCACCCTTCAAGCAGGTAGTCCAGCTGTTAATAAAGGAGGTGGATTGACGGCAGGAACGGATGTTCGTAATGTTCGAAGACCTCAAGGCGCTAGTGTTGATATTGGAGCGATCGAGATAGATGATATACAAATACCTGACAACTTTACGAGACAAGGTAGTCGTCAGGCAGACATCTTGAGAGGCACCGTACGAGCAGATATTCTGGAGGGTAAGGGAGGCAACGACACTTTATTGGGTGGTGCAGGCAACGATCTAATTGTGGGTGGCGTAGGTTATGACAGTCTTGTAGGCAGTAGAGGTAACGACACGCTTGTAGGTGGTAGAGGCAGAGATATCTTTGCTTTTGGGTATGGCCATGGGCAAGATGTTATTCAAGACTTTGAAGATCGTCAAGATCAGTTTGATCTACCCAATAATCTCCGGTTTGATGACCTAATTATTAGGCAGCAGAGGCAAGACACTCTGTTGAAAATCGATCAGCGCAACTTTATACTGCTCGAAAATACAAGATCCACCCAAATTACCGAAACAGACTTTAGGTAATTCACCTCTAGTTTTGCTTTAATAAGCTCCTTTCTTTTGAAGAACAACCCCAACAGTTTGCAGAATAATCTTCATATCTAACTGAAGCGACCAGCTACAGATGTAGACAATATCCAAATTCACAGTGTCATCAAAGTTATCAATATCAGACCGCCCTGAAACTTGCCATAATCCCGTAATTCCGGGCAAAACTTCTTGTCTGATAAAGTGCCTTTCCTCAAACCTTTGAACATCCCTAACCGGAAGTGGACGAGGTCCGACAATACTCATCTCACCCACCAAAACATTGAAAAGCTGCGGTAGCTCGTCTAAACTGTAGCGACGCAGGAACTTACCAATCCCAGTCACTCTAGGATCGTCCTTCATCTTGAAGAGGACACCATCTTTCATCTCATTTTTCGCCTCTAGCGTTGCCTGCAACCTGTCTGCATTAGCTACCATAGTGCGAAACTTCCACACCTTAAAGTGCCGACCGTGCAAACCGACGCGAGTTTGACGAAAGAAGATGGGGCCAGGAGAGTCAACCTTTATCAGCAGCGCAATTAAGAAATAAAGAGGAGAGAATACCAGCAGCAACAGCGTAGCAAAGCAAAAATCAAAACCACGTTTAACCCAGTAGTCGCCGCCAATAATAATTGGAGCACGAATGACAGGTGAAGGAATATTTCCAATAGATTCAAACCCTGAACGAGGCAAGGAGAAGCTTAGCTCGGTTGGTAGGATTCGCAGCGTGATACCAATCGTTTGGAAGTGCCAGCATAAATACAAACGGTTTTTAATAGAACTCCAGGAAGCAAAAACTTCAACAACTCCTAACTTTTGGAGGGATTCAAAAGTTGCTTCTCTATTGCGTCTATCCAGAGAGCTTGAATCAGCTACGCCTAAAATACTGTAGCAGTTTTCCTGCTCAATAAGCTGCACATCCTTTTCTTGATGGGATTTATCTGAGATCAGAAAAACGGGACGACGGATAACGCCCTGTCGTCTCAGTAGACTGACAAAATAAGTCATACCAACGCGACAGATACAAACAGACGTAACGCTCAAAAACCAGAATAATAGAAACGCCGATCGCGAAATGTAGTGATTTGGGTTGTAAAGAAAAGCAATTAGCAATAAGAAGAGATTAACTAGAGAAACAGCTTTGATTAATTCTATATAGTCACGATAATACTTTCCTGACTTGTATAAACCTCTCGCGTCAATCACCCCAATGCCAACCGCGATAACTACAGGAAGAAATAAAGAACTTTGGGTCATCTTCCAAGGTGACTCAAATTGTGTTCCGTAGGAGATGGCTAGTTGCCACGATAGATAAATAGAAATCGCATCTAATAAAACGAATGTTGCAACTCGAACTGAGCCTATGGTAATCCCCTTACGGAAAAAAATTGAGGTAGACGATCGCAGATCTGGCTTAGGTCGAGTTGTCGGTATTGAATTAAACGCCATGGTCGGCACTCCTGGAATTTGAGGGCATTTTGAACAGGTTCCAGCCTAAAACTTTGAATAATGAGCAGTGCTTTTAACGGGTTTAACTAACAATTGTTCAATAACCAACTTTTCCACAGCTATTAGCTTCAATCTCTAAATCTTTGACTAAGCGTAGACTTGTAGGTAGCTGTGCCTAGACTGAAGATTTCCTCAAAGTAGCGCTTGTTTTGCACCGCTAAAATGCCTAAGCTGAACAACTGAATGGCTAACATCAGCAGCACACCTCCTAAGATAAAGGTGTGTGGCGCTTCTCTAAAAGCGATTGCAACCGCCTCAGTCGGATCGGGAAACCGAGCTTTCTGTGCCAGTTGTCGATAACTTATCCAGCAACGGATTAGTGCGAAAATGTTGACATAGAGAGATAAAAAGAAGAAAACCAGGCTGGGAATCACAAAAAACATTACGGGTCTGAAGACAAATCCATAGTAGAAAGTCGCCCAAGTATGGCGTAGTACTTTCATGCTGGACTTGCGTTTAGGTTTGCAATTTCTAGTCGGTCGCTGAACCTGCCAGTTTAAGTGTGCTGGAATTTCATCTATTCGCGCATCCAAAAGCATTGCTTTATGGATAATTTCTGGATTAATCTCCATGCCTGAGGATTTCAAGTTTAGGAGCTTTAAGAAATCTGCATCATAGGCTCGCACCATACCCGTTAAAGTCGATACATTCCGCTTAGCAGCAAACGATAGGAACCGATTTGCCCAAACGCTCAGAGATCGGCGCAGCCAGGGCACGTTAGATACTCTGCCACCCTTTGCGTAAGGTGAAGCCACGACAATTTTGGCTCCGGTTCGTTGAATTTGGTTCAGAAGCTGTCGAATGTGGCTGGGCGAATAGCTTAAATCTAGATCTAAAACAACGATGTACTTACCACAACAGTGCGTAAACCCTGTTCGGAGCGCTTGTCCCAAGCCCCTGTTGACTGAGTGATGAACTACATGAATATTGTCCTTGATGTGGGCGAAAGCATCGGCTATGTCTCCTGTACCGTCTTGGCTACCATCGTTAACCAGAATCAGTTCCCACCTGTAGCTATCCTCTAGGCGCTCCATGCTAAGGCAGAGAATCTCCAGATGATTCTCTAAGATTAGAGCCTCGTTGTAAGCAGGAACAACGATCGATACCAGCGGCATTGGCTCAAACCGAGATCCTTGGTCAGACCGATTCCCAGCTTGATTCTTCTGAACAATTGGCGCAAAACCTAAACCTTGGGGCGGCAATTGCCCCAATCGCGGAACTGAATCCGAAACCATACTCTAAAACCTCGCTAGGTGGAGAACACCTGAACTTAAACCGTCACATCGCTCAAACGCTAGTGGATACTGTGATTGAAAATAACCTGAACAAGCATAAGCAACTCCGTCAAAACCTATCCCTCACTTGAGAACGCAAGTAAGACGCGAAACTATCGCCCTTGTACTCAGTTTGAGAAATATAGGGAAACACATTAGTGGTCGAAATTTACACTCTTTTCAACCGCTTCAGAAGCGTCATCTTTGCTGAAGTTTCTACGCGCATACACGTAAGTACAGCTCTGCGTATTCACTAAGTACCTGGACAAGATACAGGTTTACCCTAATTCTTTGAGTGAACCGTAAATATCCTGCTCTCTTCATCAAAACTTTATATAATGACCATAATATCCAGACTTATATAAATTGATCATAAAGTTCAATCTATCGGCATAGGTACAATAACTGAGAATATGCTACACACATTTTGTGTAACATGATCACATTATGGGTTTAGCATTTTGTGTCGTGCATTTACACTATTGATATTTTTGCTCAACGCTACACTCTTTTCGGTTCGGAGGTGGTGGATTAGCTTTTGAGGTTATGGCACAGCTTGAGCGGTCGCAGACTCAAAATAGATGATGTATAAAATATGACTACTCAATGAGTCTCAATTGCTGTATTTTGAGTTTCTTTACAAGCTTAGCTAAGTTAGCTAGTTCCAATCCTACATATGACGCTTAGAGAAAACTCCGAAGAAATTGATATCCAGCGGTATTGGCTGGTTTTGAAGCGCCAATGGCTACCTGCTACGGGAGTTTTTAGCTTAGTTGTGGCTCTAGCTTCACTGCTGGCACTCTTACAAAAGCCGATCTATCAAGCAGAGGGAGAGCTGCTTTTCAAGACCAATCGTGCTTCTTCAATGACAGGATTAAGTGGAGACATTGGGCAACTTGAATCTTTAGGTATTCAGAACAATCCGTTGGATACACAGGCTGAAATTGTTCGCTCTACTCCAGTGCTTCAACAGGTCATCGAAATTCTCGACCTGAAAGATGAGGAAGGTAACCTGTTGAGTCCTTCGGACTTGGAGAGTCAGCTCAAAGTCAAAGGAGTAGCAGGTACCGATGTTTTGCAAATTTCTTATCGCTCTCATGATCCCCGGCGATCTGCTGCTGTCGTTAACGAAATTATCAATGTTTTTATTGAAAAAAATATCCAGTCCAATCGAGCTGAAGCAGCAGCGGCTCGTGATTTCATAGCACAACAGCTTCCCATTACCGAAACGGCTGCGCGAGCAGCCGATTCTGCTCTGCGCCAGTTTAAAGAAAGTAACGGCGTGATTGTTTTGCAGGAAGAGGCTACTCAATCTGTTCAAGCGATCGCCAAATTGGGGGATGAGGTTGCGCAAGCGCAGGCGCAGTTGTCAGACGTAACGGCTCAGGCAGAGCAGCTCCGCACTCGAATCGGCATAGATCCGCAACGGGTGGTGGCTTTTACGGCGCTGACTCAAGCCCCAGGTGTCAAGGAGACTTTGACCCAGCTTCAAGAGGCGCAAGGGCAGCTTGCCGTCGAACAGACTCGCTACCGGGACGGATATCCGACGATCGCTAACTTAGAGCGCAAGATTACGGCGCTACAGGCTCTTCTCCGAGATCGAGTTGAACAGGTTGTGGGAAGTGGGCAAGCAGTGCCGATTGGAGGTTTGCAGGTTGGTGAACTGCAGCAAAGTCTCATCGCTGATCTGGTTCGGTTTGAATCGCAGCGATCGGGTCTAATTCGTCGCATTGCCACCTTGTCAGATACGCAGGCTGCTTATCGGCAGCGGGCTAGCAATCTGCCAAGTTTAGAGCAGACGCAACGAGAACTGGAGCGTAAGCTTCAGGCATCTCAGACCACCTATGAAACTCTTTTGACGAAGCTTCAAGAAATTCAGGTTGCAGAAAATCAAAATATTGGCAACGCTCGTGTAGTTTCGTCCGCATCTCTGCCTGAGAAATCTGTCTCTGCTGACAAAAGGCTGATTATCGCGGGAGGTGGCGTAGTAGGTTTGCTTTTGGCACTGGCTGTTGCTTTTACCCTTGACCTGAGCGATCGCTCCGTTAAGACCGTCAGAGAAGCCAGAGAATTATTTGGCTTTACGCTTCTGGGGATTATTCCTATCTTTGGCAAGAGTGGCAAGCCTACCTCTTTAGAAGAACGTCTAATTCCTAGAGTTGTAGTCAAAGATTCACCTTTTTCTGCAACTGCTGGGGTGTATCAAATGCTTCAGGCAAATCTCAAATTTCTGAGTTCGGATAACCCACTCCAGTCAATTATTGTAACTAGTTCTGTTCCTCAGGAGGGTAAGTCGGAGGTCGCTGCGAATCTTGCCGCAGTGATCGCACAGGTCGGTCGACGTGTACTTTTAGTGGACTCAGATTTACGCCATCCCATTCAGCATCACATCTGGCAGCTCACTAATGCTTCGGGGTTGAGCAATGTTATTGTCAACCAAACTTCGTTGGACGTAAGTATTCAAAATGTGTTGCCAAACCTAGATGTTCTGTCGTCTGGAGTCGTACCTCCCAACCCGGTAGCATTGCTAGATTCAAAACGGATGGCTTTCTTAATGGATACCTTTTCCCAAACCTATGACTTGGTAATCTTTGATGCGCCGCCGCTATCGGGCATTGCAGATGCAGCTATTTTAGGTAAGATGGCGGATGGAATTCTGCTGGTTGTTCGTCCTGGAACCGTTGATTCTACTAGCGCTCAGCTAGCTAAGGAGTTTCTGTTACAAACGAATCAAAACATTTTGGGAATGGTGATCAATAGAGTAAACGTGAACAATGAACCCGATAGCTATTTTTATCACGCCGGGGAGCACGAGCCTAACTTAACTTCTTCAGCTACAGAGCCTCAAGTCCCGATCGAACAAAATTCGCTGGTGAGCTTTTACAGAAGCGATCGCTTCTAGTCTTTGCTGGTAATTTGATTTTGAGCCTGAAGCTTCAGTCATGAATTCTAAACCGTGCATCGTTCCTCCCAAGTAATTTTTTTATGCTGCGTTTGCCTGTTTGCTTAAAGATCGATCCGTGGAAAGAATGTTCTGCAATTGCGGCTACAGTCCTTCTCTGTGCAACTTTTCAATTGCCAACTTTGGCGCAGATTTCTTCTTCTCCAACGGCTGAGCTATCCCATTCAATCTATCTGTTAGGCTCAGGCGATCAGCTGGATATTACAGTTTTTGACTATGAAGAATTTACGGGTTCTAAGATTATTTTGCCCGATGGCACGATTGTCATCCCCATGGTAGGTGCTGTTGCAGCTGCGGGAAAAACCACGGAACAGTTGGCTGAAGAAATTACGGCTCGGCTACAATCTCTATTGGTTAATCCAGTCGTTTCAGTCAATCTTTCGGCTTTACGACCTGTCTCTGTAAATGTGGCGGGCGAAGTCATGCGTCCTGGAACCATCCAGCTTCGTAGTTTAACGACTGCTGGTCCAGCTTTGAGAAATATTGCGGAAGTTTCAGATAGCACAACAGAAGGAACGCCAACCGTCAGCACCGCACTGATTGCGGCAGGAGGAATCACTCGTAATGCAGATATCCGGCATGTGGTCTTGAAGCGGCAGGGAAATCCTTCTGAACCGATCGTGATCAACCTTTGGGATGCGATTGCTTCTGAGAATGCTCCGCCTGATTTTATTCTTCAAGACGGTGATTCTCTCTACATCCCTCACCTGAAAACAGGCGAAACGCTAGACACTCGTCTATCCTCCCGATCGAGCTTTGCACCTGCTACAGTTCGTGTCCGCATTGTAGGTGAGGTAAAAAGTCCCGGAGAAGTGAGAGTTTCACCGGATAGCTCTATTTCTAGCGCAGTGGCGATCGCTGGAGGTCCGACAGAAGATGCCAGACTCAGTCGGGTTGCTTTCGTGCGCTTAAGTGAGGCAGGTCAGGTAGAGAGGCAAATGGTTGATTTAAGCAATTTGGTTGACAACTACCAAATTCAAGATGGTGATGTGATTATTGTGCCAAAGCGAAGTTCTTCTTCTTTCATAGATTTGGCAGGGCGAGTGCTGGGACCTTTTGGAGTTCTATTTAATCTCTTCCGCTAACGGTTTTAACCGAGCAAAAAAGTATGACAGATGTATCATTTTTCCTACCTAACTTGGGTGGTGGCGGAGCAGAGCGCGTCATGCTTAATTTAGCAACAGGCTTTGCCAATCAAGGACTCACAGTCGATCTGATTCTCGTGAAGGCTGAGGGGGAATATTTAGCTCAGCTTCCGTCAGAAGTTCAACTTGTGGATTTAAAGGTAAAGCGTTTGTTGCTTGGCATTCCAGCCTTAATTCAATATTTAAAGCAAAAGCGTCCTCGAGTGCTGATTTCTGCTCTAGAGGACACCAATATTGTGGCGGTCGTATCTAAGTACTTGGCTGGAGTTCAGACTCAGCTTGTTGTCACAGTTCATAATCATCTCTCTATAGAAGCTCAAAACTCGACTCAGCTCAAACGGAAGCTTGTCCCGCATCTCCTGCGCTGGTTCTATCCTTTTGCTGATGCTGTAGTGGCTGTGTCTCAAGGAGTGGCTGAGGATCTCTCACAGCTCAGTAGATTACCTTTGAAAAATATCCAAGTAATCTACAATCCGATTGTTACCCCCACACTACTCTCAAAGATTCATGAAGCTGTAGAGCATCCATGGCTGCTTCCCGGTCAGAAATCCGTGATTCTAGCTGTAGGTCGATTAAATCAGCAGAAAGATTTCTCAACTTTGATTCGAGCCTTTGCCCAGGTTCGCCAACATCGTGACGTGCGGCTCATTATTTTGGGAGAAGGAGAAGACCGTCCGCAGCTAGAAGCTCTGGTTCACCAGCTTGGCTTGAGTAAAGTTGTGGACATGCCAGGGTTTCTTCCTAATCCTTATGCCTGTATGGCCCACTCTGCCTTATTGGTTATGTCTTCAGCTTGGGAAGGCTTTGGGAATGTTTTAGTAGAAGCCATGGCATCGGGCACACCGATCGTTGCTACAAACTGTGAGAGTGGACCTGCTGAAATTTTATCAAACGGCAAATATGGCAGATTGGTTTCGGTAGGAGATTCTCGGCGTCTTGCAGAAGCAATAATTGAGACTTTAGATGAAGAGAGAAATTCTTATGTTTTACAGCATCGGAGCCGGGACTTTTCGCTTGACAAAATTCTTGCTCAGTATTCTCATGTTGCAAAGTTGTGTTAGTACGGTCTGTTGAGACTGAGCACGGTAGTTCTTCAACTTTGGAGACTGCTATACAAAAGATTGGAGTTACCTTGTGAGCGAACATTCATCGAGTTTTCAAAAGCTTAGCTTACGCTCCAACTTCTCTTGGACTTTTGTTGGAAACGTAGTCTATGCCGGATGCCAATGGGCGATGCTGGTAATTCTTGTCAAACTCAGTACGCCGGAGAATGTAGGACAATTTACTTTAGGCTTGGCAGTCACTACGCCTATTATTCTCTTTTCAAATCTTCAGTTAAGACCGATACAGGCAACTGATGTCAAGCGAAGATTCTCTTTCTCAAATTATCTTGCTCTACGCATCATTACAACAATTGCTGCATTTTTCGCGATCGTTTCTTTAATCTTTATCATTGGGTATGAAAAAAACACAGCCTTTGTCATCCTATTGATTGGATTGGCAAAATCAATTGAGTCAATTAGTGATGTCTATTATGGCTTATTGCAGCAACATGAGCGAATGGATTGGATTGCCATATCAATGATTTTGAAGGGTATTTTGTCATTACTGTTCTTAGGAGTCACAGTCTTTTTAACTCGAAGTATTGTCTTTGGCTCATTGGCTCTAGCAATAGCATGGACGATCGCTCTAATTGTTTATGACATTCCTAAAGGACAGTCTGTAGCGACCAGAAAACCAACAGAGATTCATGATAGTTCTAAGCAAGTTTCTAAAAGAATTCCTCAGGGGAAAATAGGCTCATGGTTTCAGCCAGAAGTTCTAAGTAAACTAGCTTTGTTTGCATTGCCATTAGGTTTTGCAATGACGCTTATCTCCCTTAATTCTAATATTCCTAGATATTTTGTTGAACGGTATTTAGGTCAGGGAAAGTTGGGAATCTTTTCGGCGATCGCCTATCTACAAATTGCAGGTCTAACGGTTATAACTGCTCTAGGTCAATCCGCTAGTCCTCGTCTGGCTCAACACTATGTCGAAGGTCAACATAGGGCATTCAAGCAACTCATGATCAAGCTGCTTGCAATTGCATCTGTGTTAGGGGGATTAGGAATACTAGCCGCTTATTTCGCTGGAGAGGAAATCTTAACTCTCTTGTATCGACCTGAATACAGCAAAGATATTGACGTGTTTACTTGGGTGATGGCAGCATCTGCGCTATCGTATGTTGCTTCTATTTTGGGCTATGCAGCTACTGCAAAAAGGCGGATTTACTATCAACCCGTTATCTTATGCACATCGCTAATAGTTTCTCTTTTGACCTGTTATTTGTTTATACCAAACTACGGACTTTTAGGTGCATCTGTTTCTATGGTTCTGACTTCAGCTGTAACCCTATTTGGGTACCTTCTAATCGTAATTAAAGACTAGCCTAAGCCGTTGAAAGAATAAGGGGGGATCTAGCTTGAAAAAGTTTCATTTTTTAGAGCAGGTACTGACAGTTGTAACGCTGTTACTTACCACAGGTGGACCACTCTTAATTATTCTGGCCGATGGAATCAGTGAAGGAGAAGTAGGTCGTGCAAAGAGTTATGACTCCACTTTGGTACAGTATATTTTCTTCAGCCTCTACCTTTTTTTCTTCCTCCTTCTCCTGCCGCATTGGAAACGCGCTGTTTATCTAATTGTGAAAGAGAAATGGGTTTTCCTACTCGTTCTACTAGCAATCCTATCGGTGTACTGGACTTACGCTCCCGAAGTCACCCCACGGCGCTTAATCGGTCTGATTGGCACGACGTTCTTAGGAGTTTACCTAGCGGTGAGGTATGACCTAAAGCAGCAGATGCAACTACTGGCATGGGCTATGGGAATTGCCATCGTTTCCAGTTTTCTGTTTGCGCTGCTGTTGCCCAAGTATGGAGTGATGGGGGGTATACATTCAGGAGATTGGCGAGGCATATACTTGCATAAAAATGTTTTGGGCAAGATGATGACTCTCAGCGTTTGTCTCTTCTGGCTATTGCTGCGAGATCATCAGCAAAACCGATTTTGGCCGTGGACTGGTTTATTCTTTTCTTGGATACTTATTTTATTCACAACTTCATCTTCAGCTTTGGTCAACAGCGTTACTTTAATCATTCTCTCTTTAATGTTAACTATGCTAGGCTGGCGAGATAAGGTTATGGTGCCATCTGTTACTTTTCTGATGGTATTAGTCGGATGCATTTACGCCTGGATCTCTGCGAATCTAGAAGCAATTTTTGGATTATTGGGCAAAGATGCAACCTTGACAGGTCGTAGTAATTTGTTGTGGCCTTCAGTAGCTAGAATGATCGGTCAGCATCCATTCTGGGGCTACGGATACAGCGGCTTTTGGAATGGAGCATTGAGTGAGGCTGCTTATGTTTGGCGGGATGTGAAATGGGAGGCTCCCCATGCTCACAATGGATATCTTGATTTAGGACTAGATTTAGGAATAGTAGGACTGTCAATATTCGCAATTGGTTTTTTTATTGCCTTTTTAAGAAGCCTAGTTTGGATTCGCAAGGTTAAAACAACTGACCAACTGTGGCCTACCCTTTATCTCATCTACTACACATTGTCTAACCTCACAGAAAGCTCTTTGCTCATTCAAAACAATGTTGCCTGGGTTATTTATGTATCAATCGCTCTCTCCTTGCAGCGATCGCTTCCCGTCTATTCACCTACACCTTCAATGGAAGCTTCCATTGCCGCTCAATCCGCTTAGTCAGGCTTTCAGGGGTTTTACGATATGGTCAAGCGTCGTCGTTTTCTATGGGGATTGGGAGCTTTTTCCAGCGCTACTTCCTGTGCTCTGACGAGCCGTTATCCAACAAGCTCTCTAATCTCTGCCGATTCAATGTCTGATTCTAGTCAATCTGAAGCCGCTCAGGTAACTCAACAGAAATTTGCGGTGAATGGAACAGAGGATTTGCGCGATCGCGCCGCACGCAAAGGACTGATCTTTGGTTCATTTTCAGGGTTGGACTACGACAAATTTGCCCAGAACTCAGTGTTGCAATCTACATTTATTCGAGAATGTAACTTGATAGTTGCGGGTGTGTACGCCACCGATACTCGTCCTGATATCAACAGGTTTAACCTATCTTCATCAGACGGATTGGCGCAATTTGCAGCCCAACACAAATTGCTGTTTCGGGGACACCCGTTGGTTTGGCATGAGGCAAATCCTGAGTGGTTGAAGAACAAGCTCAATGATCCCAATGCTTCCTATGAAGAAGTTCGTAATCTGCTGGTCAACAATGTTTCAACAATAGTCCAACGATATGCTGGACAGGTTCATTCCTGGGATGTTGTGAACGAAGCTATTGAACCAGGCGATCGCCGAAGTGATAGTCTCAGGATTACCCCTTGGTTTAAGCGTTTGGGACCTGACTATATTGAACTTGCCTTTTGGACTGCTGCTGAAGCTGATCCTCGTGCGCTCCTGGTTTACAACGATAATGGACTAGAATATGACACCTCTTACCATGATCAGCGGCGGGATGGAGTTCTTCGTTTGCTGTCTGATTTGAAATCCAAGAATGTACCTGTTAAAGCTTTAGGTATTCAGGCTCACCTCAATCAACTGGATGAAAAAGGCAATAGGCGACAGTTCAATCCTGACAAAATGAGAAGCTTTCTCCAAGAAGTTGCTAATCTTGGCTTGAAAATTTTAATCACTGAGTTAGATGTCACGGACCAGAGTTTACCTGCCGATTTGAGTCAACGCGATCGCATCGTTGCAGAAACCTATGGGGAATTTCTTTCAGTTGTACTAGAGCAGCCGGCAGTCATCGCGATTATTACTTGGGGTTTGAGTGATGCTCACAGTTGGCTGATAGATTTTGCCCCTCGCAGCGATGGTTTACCCGTTCGTTCTCTTCCTTTTGATGCCGACTTTAATCGTAAGCTGGCGTGGAATGCGATCGCTATAGCTTTGGATAATGCTCCAATACGCATGCTATGACCCCTATCAAGTCTTTGCCGATTCCTATTTTAAGCCAAATTTCAGGTGGATTTTCATGAATAAAGCTCAGAAAAATCCCATTAGGGTGCTCATGCTCGGAGCGGGTCTAGACGTGAAAGGTGGAATTACTTCAGTTGAGAAGTTGATCCTCCAGCACACTCCTCCAGAGCTCGAAATAGAGCATGTTGCTACTTTTGCTTATGGATCAGCTTTTCGCAATGTCAAGGTGTTTTTGCAGGCAGTTAGGATACTCATTCAAAGATTATTGAAGAGTGAAATTGATCTGATTCATATCCATTTCTCAGAACGGGGCAGCACCTTAAGAAAAATGCTGCTAATTCTCATTGCTTCACGTTTTAATAAACCGATTATTCTTCATGCTCATGGTGCAACTTACCAAGAGTTTTTTTCGGGGTTGCCCCAGTTTGTTCAGAAAATCGTGGTGGGCATCTTCAAAAAATGTACAAAGTTAATTACCCTCTCTAAGACCTGGCAAGACTACTACGCTAGAGCTTTTCAACTGCAAGCAAAGCAAGTGGAGACTCTTTATAATCCGGTCAGCGTTCCGCTTCAAGTTCCTCAACGTTCGGATCGGGAACGAACAACGTTTATTTTTCTGGGGCGAATTGGTAAGCGGGGAGGGGCACTAGATTCTCAGTCGATCGTTTCGTTTCCCCAGCAAGATAAAGGGGCCTTTGATCTAATTCATGCGTTTGCAGCTTTGCCTGAATCAGAACGGAGTCTGTCGAAGCTGATTCTTGCTGGCAATGGTGACGTGGAACTGGCTCAACAAAAGGTGGAAGAACTGAATCTGAGCGATTCAATTATTATTCATTCTTGGCTGAGTCCTGTTGAGAGAGATGCTCTTTTAGCAGCAGCAGATGTGTTCGTGTTGCCTTCCTACCATGAGGGGCTACCGATGTCAATGCTAGAAGCAATGGCTTGGGGACTGCCTGTCATCGTCACGCCTGTTGGAGGAATTCCTGAAGTAGTTATTCATGAACACAATGGTCTGTTCGTTGAGCCTGGTAATCAGCCTCAATTAACCTGCACGATGCAACACCTGGTTAATAGCCCATCACTAAAAGCTGCTCTAGGTAAGGCTGCACGCGAGGATGTTCAGGCTCTAGATATTCAGAACTATATGCCTTTGCTAGTTGATATTTATCAATCAGTATTGAAACCCAGCGCTATTCGAAAATTAGAGCGCTCAAGTCGTTGAATGCGGTTTAGCGATCGCATCATTTCCCCTCAACATTGAATTGCAAACAGACCTTGCTTTATCAAAGTAATCTGCCATGTTGTTTCTTGCTCAACCCTAACTAGGTGTCAAAACTCTAATGATAAAATCTCAAAAACTGAATTCCATCACCTCGTTTGAACATCAATATATCGTTGGTAGCCGCGTTGACGTTACAAGCTATCAAGATGCAACCCAAAAGATTTTGCAATGGGCTAAAGCCAGGACTAGTGCCTATGTATGTGCAGCCAATGTGCATATGTTGATGGAGGCTCATGACAATATTGCCTTTGCGCATGTTGTGAATCGTGCTGCTCTGGTGACGCCGGACGGTATGCCCTTAGTCTGGGCTTTGTCAGCTTTGGGAGTTAAAAAAGCTTCTCGTGTCTATGGTCCAACCCTGACCTTACATGTGTGTGAAGCAGCTTCACAGCAAGGTGTTCCGATTGGGTTATACGGAGGAACATCTGAGAGTTTAACAGCATTTGCTTCCTTCCTATGCCAAAAATTTCCTAGCATCCAAATCGCCTGTCAGATTGCCCCGCCCTTTCGCTCCTTAACGCCGGAAGAAGATTACCAATACACAACTGAAATTAGAAACTCTGGGGCAAAGATATTACTGGTTGGAATTGGCTGCCCTAAACAAGAAATATGGATGCATCAACATCAGGATCAGCTTCAGTTGGTGATGTTAGGCGTAGGAGCTGCCTTCGATTTCCATTCAGGTCGGATTAAACAGGCACCTACTTTACTGCAAAACATTGGCTTAGAGTGGATGTTTAGACTGTTCATGGAACCTAAGCGTCTCTGGAAACGCTATTTCAAACACAATCCACGGTTCATCATCTTCTTTGCTTGGCAGTGGTTGACCAGCTATTTGAAACTTGCCTATCGCCGAAATGACTAGGCAGGACTTCTTTTCAACAATTACTGCGCTGATGATTGCAAGGACTGACTATGTTAAAACTAGCTATGCTACGAGTAGCTAAGATCAATAAATTAACTGAGCGATCTAAATTCCATTTTCTGGCTGTTACTCTGATCGTATTGGGAATCTTTTTCCGCTTTGTTAATCTCGATCGCCAGGTATTTTGGGACGACGAAGCATTCACCGCGCTAAGAATGTCAGGCTACACGGCTGCGGAATTGCAGCAGATCCTCTACACGAGCGAGGACTTGAGTTTTCCAGAGATTCAGAAATATTTGGCTCCCAATCTAGATAAAGGAATAGGGGATGTTATTCAAGGTCTGGCTCTTGAAGATCCTCATATTCCACCCTTCTACATTCTCATTCTGAGAGCTTGGGTACAATTTCTGGGAGAGGCTGGGAAGGAATTGTGCGGTAGCTCTCTAGGCGTAATGCGAAGTTTTTCAGCGATCGCTGGAGTTCTCTCGCTTCCAGCAATGTACTGGTTAGGCTTAGAGTTATTTAGATCTCGTTTAGCTGCCTCACTGGGTGTTGCCCTAATGGCTGTTTCACCTTTTTTTGTGGTCTATTCTCAAGAGGCGAGAGCCTATAGCTTTTGGGGATTGATCACCCTAGCTTCCAGCGCTCTTTTACTGCGCACACTCCGGCAGCCCACAAAACTTAGATGGCTCTTGTACGCTCTAAGTGTAAGTTTTGGCATCTATACCCACCTATTTTCTATACTTGTCACGGTGGGTCACGGTATCTATATTTTCATGGTTGAGCGTTATCGCTTCAGCAAAAACTTTGTTTCCTATCTTTTGGCTACGGCGTTAGGTGTGGCAACATTTACCCCCTGGCTGGTGATTCTCATCTCTAATGCGAGGAAGACAGAAGAGATGGTTTATAACAGTGATGTCAAGTTAGAAAAAGCTCCTTTTCTAAGCATGATATCGATGTGGATTGGCAACATTAGCCGCATCTTTTTTGATGTCGGAGTTGGGTCAAGCGATCGACTGAATGACATTATTCTTCTAGTTCCTATCATTTTGCCTTGCTTTTTACTAGCAATCTGCTCTATTTATTTTCTTTGTAAAAATAGCAGCTTTAGAACTTGGCTATTTGTGATTGCCCTAATAGCGGTTCCTGCTGTTTTCTATGTGGCGGTTGATGTTACTCAAGGGATAAAAGTTTCAGGCATTCCTCGCTACAGTGTTGCTATTTTTATTGGAATTCAGTTAGCTGTTGCTTTTACATTCTCGACAATTTTGACGCAGAAAATTTATGAAAGCGATCGTCTGCTTTCCCTCAGCAATTCTAAAAATTTCATAGAGCAAGAAACGCATGACAAAAAAAATTATAGAACGACTGGAGTAGTCGGTAATTATCGCTTTTGGAAAACTTTGCTTGTAATTGTTTTATCCTTGGGTGTCATTTCTTGTATGACCCGCATTCCTGCAAAAGTTTGGTGGAATAAGGGGCCTGAAAACACGCGTTATGTCGTTGAGATTTCTAGTTTAATCCATCGCTCCCATCACCCTGTGGTGATGACAGATGATGCGCTAAATCGCGTTGCGGCGTTTGGCTATGAGCTAAATCCAGGCGTTCCAATTCGATTGGTGCGTAAGGGCAATTTGCCTAAGCTGCCTCCAGATCCGCGAGAAATCTTTGTATTTCGACCTTCCGAGTTTTTGCGGCGCAACATAGAGCAGATAGGTCAGGGTGTGCTGCGCCCGTTACCAGATACAGGTGATATGCTCTACAAGCTGGATCGAACAAATTCTGCTTCAAGGACTTAACCTTAAAACGGCTCAACTTATTAACTTTTCCATATATTTCTTGCTTCAGAAGTTCACTGCGTAATGAAGCTAGCGCGGTGCTGAAGGCGAGTGTAATCGCTGTAGAGCAAAAGACTGAGGGAGTATCTCTACAGCTTGTGTCAACTCTTCTTGCTTGAAGTCGCCCTAGTTGAACCTGACGATTTAGTTGTGGCAGACACCTTAGATAAATCTGCTACGGCTTCATCTGCCTCAAATCCCTTATCTTCAGCTTCATCTACTTTAGATTCCTCATCCTCATCCGCTATGACTTCGTCAGGTATGGCTTCTGCTGTCGTGACCTTAGGTACAGATTCCTCAGACGGCTGACCAGTTGGCTTTCCATCAAAATTCATAGGCTGAAAGCTGAGCAACTGATTTACAATGGCTCTAGCAGGTTCTGCTTGCTCAACTGCTACACTATAGGCGGAATGAGCTTCTAGAAGCTTACGAAGGCTTTTTAGCCCGTTCTGTAACACCTTTTTTTGATCATCATCCAAAGCTTCAGGTTCAAAGAGTAGCCCTATAACTTTCAGAAGCGGCTCTGCTTCAGATTGAGCGTCTTGGAGCTTGATCTTTGCTTTGAGCAGGCTTTCTAGAGAGTCGATCGCAGCAGTGGTATCGCTATTAGCATTCATAGAAATGTTTTTAGGGGTATGTATAAATTACCTGATCAACAGGATAACGGTTAAAACTCCAGCTAGGTCATTCTGAGGGCTGAGATACTTTGAGGAGTTTTAGTGAGCAGTATATTTAAGCTCGCTGTTTATTTTGAAAAGAGCATGGAAATAGGCTCTCAAAATAAACAACAGAGCTAGAGCATGGCTTAACTGTAGGTAGTCTCCAGAAGGCAATGTTTTTTGTTGTGGAGGCGAACCCCCACAACAAAAAATCTTTGCCTAAATGCCATTACTGATTCATGGTTTGACTGAAAATGTAAAGCGCAGAATAGCGTTAGACCAAGACGTTAGCGTGCTGCCTTAGTTTTCGCATTGCTTTAACTTCTACCTGTCTAGCGCGCTCTCGCGAGAAGCCAAACACCTCTCCGACCTCTGCCAAACTGCGGCTCTTACCGTCATTTAGCCCAAAGCGCAGCGCAATTAACTCACGCTCCTTATCGTTTAGGCAGGTCAGATATTGCTGGCACTGATCCCGCGTGACTATCGCCTCCATTTCTCGCTGCTGCTGCTCATCAGGGATCAAATCACCCAGCCGAGTCTCTTGCTCTTGACCGATCAACGCGTCTAAAGAGGCACATTGGCGCTGTTGGCTTAGCAGGCTCCGCAGTTCTTCAGGAGTCATATCCAGTGCTGCTGCAAGCTCCTCTGGGCTAGGCTTGCGCCCCAACTTACCCACCAAAACACGTGTCGTCGTCTTCATCTTGCTCAGCTTCTCCTGCACATGTACAGGCAGGCGAATCGTGCGAGCATCTGACTGTAGGGCACGAGTCATGCCCTGACGAATCCACCAATAAGCATAGGTCGAAAACTTATAGCCCTTGGTGGGATCAAATTTTTCCACTGCACGCTCTAGCCCTATGCTGCCTTCCTGAATCAAATCCAGGAGTTCTAGCCCACGATTTTGATATTTTTTGGCAACAGAAACGACCAGACGTAGATTCGCCTGGATCATGCGAGTTTTCGATCGCTTGCCCTGATGGATCATTGCCAGCTCTTGAGGCGTTGGGTTTTCTAACTGAAGCAGCGGCAGCATCGTTTGAACGGCTCTGGCAAGCTCCAGTTCTTCGGCAGCGGCGAGCAAAGGGGTTTTGCCGATAGATCGGAGGTAGGTTTGAATGGGATCGGCCGTCATAGATCGAAAAGTAGGGTCTAAAAGATACCTTGTAGAGTGATTACCCGCACCTGAGCCAAGAAGCACTGAGAGGGCATTCTATTCTAGGACAAGTTGGGGGCAGTTATCAGAGGTAAACCTCTAATAGTTTTGAATAGTTTAATGAAAGTTTAACAACAGCAATTTGTGCTCAACCCAGATCCTGTGGATTACATAGAGGGAATATGCAATCTCAATTTAGCCTTTGCCTGTCATGCCCCTATGAAATAGCTCTAGAGAAATACAGATAGGAGCATTATTTTGGCGCTACTGAGTAAGCGCTGAGTGTGAGAAACCTGATGGCGATCGAGTCAGACGTTTAATATAGCAGTCTTAACCAAGTTGTGGAAATTAGATAATTCATGAGAGACACGCTTAGGGAAAAACTATCCTCGGACATTCAGCCCGTAGACCTTCTGAAGTCGCCGTAAGCGGAAAGCGGTAGTGGTATTTAGGTAAGGATTTTTTGTTGCGTGGGCAAAGCCCACGCAACAAAAAATCCTTAATCCCTCAAGGACTACCCAGAAAGCTAGTGAGAAGACGGAGTCTCACAAGCAGCTTCCGCTGAAGTCGTCTTGCTTGATTGTCTGATGCGTGAGTCTAGCCAGATGGCTCTCCCAATCCAGGCAACCACTCCAAGGAGTGCCAAGACCCCCAACTGGGCAGTCCAGGTGATGAGCTGCTCTAGAGGCACCACCTGACCGACAAAATAAGAGAGGCTAACCATGACGGATGCCCAAACAGCAGCTCCTGCCAAGTTACAGACAAAGAATTTTCCGTAGGGCATCTGGGCAATCCCGGCGAGAGGACCAGCAAAAATTCTTAGTAACGCCACGAATCGACCCAGAAAAACGGCTCTAGCAGCATTTTGACTAAACTGATCCCGTACGCTAATCAGCTGCTCTTCACGAATGCGGAACAATCTACCGAGGCGCAGCAGCAGTGCCCAGCCCCCGTTACGCCCAATCCAGTAGCCAATGTTATCGCCAATGACGGCCCCGGCGATCGCGCTACCTAGCACCATCCAGTAGTCCAATTCACCACTACCCGCCAAAAAACCGCCCGCTAGGGTAATGGTTTCGCCCGGAATGGGGATGCCTGTGTTCTCTAGCATGATCCCTAGAAACACCGACCAATAGCCATAGTCTTGCGCGATCTGCTGAAGGGTTTCTAAAGGGATCAAATCCAGGGACATGAATGCAACCTATACGAATTTTTGTAAAGCTCTCTCATCCATATTGGCGCACCTGGAATAGAGGTGTCAAATGGCTTTGTCAATCAAAATGGCGATGCTGCTAATTTCAGACATAAATGTTAGACCTCTTGCAGATTAAAGCTGTGGGATTAGGTTGAGTGGGGGCGCAGCCCCCACTCAACCTAATTTGCAAGAGATTTATTTTTGAAAGGGGCGCTCCGTTCTTTTCAAAAATATTTATACCCACAAGCCGATCAGCTCTAGGTAGACCAACGATCGCGTAACCATTTCCAGACATCCACGACGCGATCCTCAACCCATAGCATTCCGCGATCGAGCCAGTCGAGCAGCTGTTCTATGGGATGTTTTTCGTAGGTTACAAGCCGCACTTCTGCCTCGATCCAAGAAGGCTTAGCCAGCAGCGCCTTCTCGTCGCTCTTGGCAGCAAGTGGCTCAACCTCCACGTTTGCAGCAGCTCTGTTCTCGGCCGCTAATGAAATGATTGAGTGTCCAAATGTTGAACTCACTTTGGGTGAAGCCATCCTGACAAACAGAGAATTTGAGCTGGATACCCCCCGCCGATCGCGCCGTTGCACTTGCAAAGAGGCGGGTAAGCGCTGCACCACTTGTAGGACTGAAGGCGCTGCACTGGGTAATGCTGTACTGGGTAATGCTGCACTGGGCAAGGCTGAAGTGGGTAATGCTGAAGTGGTGGTGAACGCCCTAATTTTTTGTGCGCTGCCGTGAAACCATCGACTCAGGTTTTCCAGTAGCTCATTGCCTGTTTTCCAGGAAGCCTCTGCCGATCGCAACACCGGACGGTCAGGTAGGGCGAAGAGGGAATGGGGAGAAGGTAGCAGTCGAGACTCCTGAAAGAGATTGGTGGCAGATGCCACTGAGCCAGTTTGCATCCAGCTCATCAGTTGCCAGAAAGCGCGGATAGGCGGCAGAGCTAGGGTGCGTTCTCTGGGCAAGGGCAGGAAGCGATCGACCCAAGGCTGATTTTCAGCAAGAAGGCGCTGCTGGCGCCAATAGCTTGCCACATCACCCGCAATCCGGCGCTGGAGAAACACCTGCTGCTCTGAGCTAAGGACATCCAAAAGCTGATTTTGAATATCGACTAGGACAAGTCTGTGGGAGCTGAGCAGAGAAGCAATGCCCTGGATCTGGATAGCACCCGATCGCTCAGCTTGCAGCTTGCCTGACCGTTCTAGCTTAGTTGAAGAGACCGAGGTTACCAGCTGAATGTTGTTCTGGAGCGATAATTCTTTCGACGCAGGGAGCGATCGTGGAATCGATGAGGCGATCGCACTTCCGCCCACCACGACCCAAATACCGGGCGCACTGGGATCTTGAGGATTAAGCTGGAGCGCCAGACGATCGGCAGGCAGCAGCAGCGCAAAGTCGCTGAGGGCTTGAAGCGATCGCTGAATCGGCGTGTCAGCAAACAGAAATGGCTCCGCCGCAGCCTCAGTCACCGTCTGAGTAACAGACCGCAGTTTGGGCAGAACTTGTCTTGTTGTTTTACGCAACTGCTCACCCACTAATCGAGTGGCTTGAAAACCAACGTAGAGCGGATACAGCAGAATTTGTGCGCCCCAAACTGCCGCCATCTTTGCCTGTCGCCAGGTTTGGCTCACCCGATCCTGAACCCGCATCGACTGACGAGATAAAAAGTTAAAAACGTTGCTGCGATAACGTCCAGAAGAAGCCATGGGCGTGAAGCGTTGAAGCGCTCAAGTAAAATATTTCTTTGCGGAATGGGCGCGAACCCCACAAAACCTGTAGGGTTGATGCAATGAGCTTAATCCTATAGACAGATAGACAGCTCGCGGCAGTCTTTAAAGCTGCTCTGATCTTAGCTGGAAAAACGACTGACGCTATGACTCGATCGCCATCCTCAGATCGCCTTGCTGAAGCGATCGCCAAACTGCGCGCTCTGACCCAAATCAGCGTTCAACCTCAGTGGCGATGCCATTGGGGAGATGCGTCTATTAGCCAGGTCGCCACCTGGCAGACTTGGGCAAAAGTATTGCTCAATGCCAAAAATCAGGTGGGTTGGGCAAAAGGGCGGCAGGTGCTATGGCTGGCTCAGCGCGTACTCGTGCCCCACAATCTGGGGGGCTATCCCTTGCAGGGCTTGACATTGCGGCTGGCGCTAACTTGGTGGGCAGAATCAGCGCAGGTTTACGTCAACGGTAAGCTGGTGCAGGAGGGCGACCTGTTCGATGCTACAACGCGCCTGTTGCTGAGCGAATCTGTTCGCCATAATGATGCTTTTGATGTGGCGATCCGGCTAGAAAGTCCGGTACATGACAACGGGGCATTGGTGAAGGCTCTCTGCATTTACGAATCTGATAGCTATGAATTTGATAGCTACGAATCTGATAGCTACGAATTTGCCGATCGCGCAGATCCTCCAGAGCCGGGATTTGTTGCCGATGAATTGGCAGTTTTGCGAGAGTTCATCACGGCTTTTGCCCCTACCCAACTTGAGTCCGTAGCGCAAGCCGTGGGAAAAATTCCCTGGTCGGTCTTGACGGTGTGCGATCGCATCTCCTTCGATCGCGCCCTTGCCAACCTACGCCAACAGCTTCAGCCGTTAGGAAAATTGATCAAGCAGCGCAAAATTCAGCTTCTCGGACACGCCCATCTGGACATGGCGTGGCTCTGGACGGTGAGCGAAACCTGGCAGGTGGCTGAACGGACGTTTCGATCGGTGCTAAATCTGCAAAAGGATTTTCCGGAGCTGACTTACTGCCACACCACGCCCGCTCTGTATGAGTGGATGGAGAAAAATCGCCCTGAGTTATTTGCTGCCGTCAAAGCTCAGGTGGCGATCGGACGCTGGGAAGTCTCCGTTGCGCCGCTGTGGATTGAGCCAGAAATGAATTTGCTGGGCGGAGAAGCGATCGTTCGCCACCTGCTCTATGGTCAGCGCTACTTGCAGCAAGCCTTTGGTCAGCGGGGGGAGATCGCATGGCTTCCGGATACCTTCGGCTTTAACTGGCAGTTACCCCAATTTCTCAAGCAGGGCGGCGTAGAATACTTTGTCACCCAAAAGCTGCGCTGGAACGACACGACGAAGTTTCCCCATGAAGCTCACTGGTGGCAGGCTCCAGACGGCACAAAGGTCTTTAGCCTCCAGTCTGCTCCAATCGGCGAAGGCATTGATCCGGTGAAAATGGCGCAATATGCCTGCACCTGGGAAACTAAAACCTCGACTCAGACCTGCCTCTGGCTCACGGGGGTGGGCGATCATGGCGGTGGCCCAACGCGTGACATGCTGCAATTGGCTAGACGCTGGGGGCGATCGCCCTTCTTCCCACAGCTAGAGTTCACCACGGCTCAAAAGTTTTTGGACTCAACCCGTCAGGCAGCAGCGAGTCAGGTCACGGCACCCGACATTGCCGCATCAGCCGGATCGGTTGCTCAAAAATCTGTTGCCTTTCCCACCTGGAATAACGAGCTTTATCTAGAGCTACATCGGGGTTGCTATACCAACCATGCCGATCAGAAGCAATATAACCGCCGCTGCGAAGATACCCTCTATGAGGCAGAGCTGTTTGCCTCCTTGAGAACCCTGATTACGGGGGCAGCTTATCCCAAAGCCGAGCTAGAAGCCGCCTGGAAAAAAGTGTTATTTAACCAGTTTCACGATATTCTGCCTGGCTCCTCGATCGCCCCCGTATTCGTAGAGGCAAATCGCACCTGGCAGGAAGCGCTAGACACGGGCTGGAATATTCGGCAGGAGGCGCTGAAGGCGATCGCCTCTCAAATCCAGCTGCCACCCCCGCCACAGCCCCAAGCCAAGCTGATTGCTATATTTAACTCCTTGAATTGGAAGCGATCGGAAGTTGTGACGCTCTCAGTACAGCAAAGCCAGAACGAGCGAGCCTGCTTCTGGCAAGTCTGCGATCTGGCAGGACGTGAAGTGGTGAGTCAGCCCCACTGCTGGCGCGAGAACGGCATTACCCACTGTCAAATTTTCTTTCAGGCGGAAGAGATCCCGGCGATCGGCTATCGCTGCTATTGGCTACTGCCGCGCAGTACGGGAAATCCGGTTCCCGCTGTTCCTACCAACGGTTTTATGCTGGAAAACGATCGGTTGCGTGTCACGATCGATCCGACGACGGGCAACCTGTCAGGCTTGCGGGATAAGTTGCATCAGCGAGATCTGCTCAGTCGAGCCGGAAACGAGTTGCAAGCCTTCCGAGACAGCGGACAATATTGGGATGCCTGGAACATTGATCCCAAATACGCCCAATATCCTCTGCCCCCAGCCCAGCTAACGCAAATTTTCTACGAAGACCGAGGGGCAGTTACCACACGCATTCGGGTGGTTCGCAAGCTGGGCAAATCAACCTTCAATCAGGTCTATATCCTAGACAAAGGCTCGGCTGTCCTCAAAATTCACACCCAAGTGGACTGGCAAGAGCGCCATGTTGTCGTCAAAGCCACTTTCCCGCTCAATTTGGATGCCGCCTATGCCACCTATGAGATTCCCTGTGGTGCCATTCAGCGATCGACCCGTCCTCAAGACAGTGCAGAAAAAGCCAAGTGGGAGGTTTCGGCGCTGCGCTGGGCAGATCTAAGCGACACCGCTAGCCAAAACTCCTATGGGGTCAGCATCCTCAGCGACTGCAAGCAGGGCTACGACAGCCAGCCCCACCAGATCCGCCTGACCCTTTTGCGCGGTTCCGAATGGCCTGACCCTAACTCCGATCGCGGTCAGCATCAGTTCACTTACGCCATTTATCCCCACGATCGCTCTTGGCAGTCGGCGCAAACGGTGCGACAGGGCTATGCGCTGAATCAACCCCTTAGAGCGCTGGTTTCAGAACTGCCGCAGGGCACCCTGCCCTCAACTGCAACGTTTCTTGACCTTCAGGCAAATAATCTAGTGCTCACCGCTCTGAAGCCTTCAGAACAGGAACCCGATCGCTGGATTTTGCGGTGTTACGAGGCGCATGGAGAGAAAGCTCAGGTGCAGTTTGGCAACTCAGGCATTTTGTTCGATCGCTATCTTGATGCCGCCTCAGTTCAGCCCACAAATTTGCTGGAAGAGCCTGTGGCTGACGATAAAAGTGGGACGATCGCTCCCTGGAAAATCACGACCTTTAAAGTGAAGCGATTTGAATAAATTCCTATAAAAAAGCAGAGGCATCGCTTAGCGATGCCTCTGCTTTTTTATAGGAACAGGCTGCAACCTAGAACGCTGATTAAGCAGCCAATCCGTAGGCAGACATCCGCATAATGTCACGAGTGCTAAAGCCAATATTGCTTAGCGCTTCGCCATAGCTGATCATGAAATCTTCCACCAATGCCTCGCGCTCCATGCCCAAGACACGAGCATCATCGGCAACTTCATTCAGCATCCGCCAGACGATCGGCAGATTCTCTTTATTCGCCACTTCTAGCTCAGCTTTGGCGGTTTCAAAATTTGCCTTCAGCCATTCTTCACCAAAGTTGAGGTGCATGTACTCATCTTTCACTACGCCTTCCGTGATCTTGCGGGCGAAGTCATCGGCAACGGGAATATAGATGTTGTACGCCGAGATCGCAAAGCATTCGATGATGAGCGACTGAATCAGGAGACAGGTAACGATTTTGCCCTGGGCGGCGGCATCTTGAAAATTGCGGTGCAGATCGGCAAAGAATCGCTGGGAAAACTCCATGTCTGGCATCACGGCAAGGTTTTTTCCGCAGGCCTGAAATCCTTTCTTATGACGGTTTTCCATCTTGGCAAGACCAATCAGCTGCTCCTGCACATCCGGAAGCAACTCCGCCAACCTGTTGTAGTTTTCAAACGCTTCCTGCTCACCCTCAATCACAATCGCATTGACGCGGCTGTAGGCATCTTTGTAGGTTTCGCTTCGGAAGTCGATATCTGGGCTGATTTCAAGCTGCTGCATAAATTCTGTTGTCTCCTGGTTCTGATGTGCCGATTCTCTACCGACCTAAATGTTAACCTGGGCTTAGAACTTTCATAACCTAAACCTCTCTACTCTCCACCCTACTGGTTTAAAGCAAAAATTTACAGGGATTAGCCACAAGCTATAGAAATTTCTCAGTAGAGCGGGTTAGAGTAACAGCCTAGCTTATCAGTGAATTTTGTGTGTTTTGATATGGGAATCACGTTTGCAGTAAACCCTACTTAAATTGTAAATCTTAGTGAATTACAGTGATCTCTCCATAAGCAATGCTGCACCGGATAATCCTGTACCGAACCCTGTGTCGAACCCTGTGCGATCGCCTCATCTCCAGCCAGCCCTGCTGTCACTGCTGCTATGGCTAGGGGCAGGTTTGATTGTGTTGCCCCTAGTCATCATCTGTGTCATCTCCTTTGCACCCACAAATTCTGTCGGAGTTGGCGAACAAACCGGATGGACAGGAGCAAACTATCAGGAAGCCTGGAGCAGGGGAAATTTCCTGCTGGCATTCTTCAACTCCACCCTAGTGGCGCTGGGGGTAACAGCCTTGCAGATCACTACCTCAGCGCTGGCAGGCTATGCTCTGGCAAGGTTAAGGTTTTGGGGTAGGCAAACCGTTTTGCTGATTATTTTGGCGACCTTAGTCATTCCCTTCCAGGTTTTAGTCATTCCCATCTTTCTGGTTCTAAAGGCAGGACATTTGATTAACACCTACGGTGCGCTAATCCTGCCGACTGCTGCCAGTGGATTTGGAATATTCCTTTTACGGCAATATTTTGAAACCATCCCGATCGAGCTGGAGGAAGCGGCGGCTTTAGATGGTGCGAACCGACTGCAAATCCTGGGGCTGATCATGCTGCCGTTGGCAAGACCTGCGCTGGTGACGCTGTTTCTGTTTACCTTTATCGGCGAGTGGAACGATTTATTCAAACCGCTAGTGTTTACAACCCGTCCCGAACTGAGAACTGTACAGTTGGCATTAGCTGAGTTCCAGGAGCAATTCACCAACAGCTGGCCGCTGCTGATGGCGGCTGTAGTCATTGCTACTGTGCCGATCGTTGGGCTGTTTTTGCTGGGTCAGCGCCAATTCATTCGAGGAATTGCCGCCACAGGGTTGAAAAACTGAAGCAGATTTCTTCAAGAATTGTTTCTGTACACTAAGCTTATTTCACAATATGCAGTCAAAGCAGCAATATTGGATACTTTAGAGTAGAAGAGTGATGTTTCAAACAAGGTAGAAGCTGGGCTGGGTGCAGGGCTACTTGACTGATGTTGAGCTAACTTAAGCGTCGATCGCGTCTATATTTGCACCTGGATTCAGATACTGACGCAGATAGAGGCTTTCTAAGTCTCCTGACACGACGGAATCCTGATTGAAACTTTATTGTTATTTGCAAGGTGTGATTTGCAACATTATCTGCTCTTGGAACATGCTCTTGGAACGGTGTGAAGGCTGTTTCAGAAAATGAGCGTCGTTTCTAGGATTAATTTTCGGATCTCGTTGCAAACACTCTGTAGATCCTCTTGACCGCTCATTCGCTGGACAGTAAAAATTTTAGAGATGATAACTCCAAACGAGTCTACTCAATGTCTCAACCTAGCGAGGGCGCTTGACCTGATTACTGCTAGCCGTACGGTTGGCGGCACTTTCTATGTTTACAATGCGGCAGGGCATTCCAAATCCTGGGAGAGTTTTGTGGCGGAGTATCCTCTAGAACGTTTGCAGGCAATGGTTAGAAGGCGATCGTTTGAGGGAGCTTGAGATTTTTGGAGCCGCTATAAACTTAGATATGTAAACCTAGCCAGTTCAGCTATCCTTGAATAGATCAATATTCTACCCATCCATGAATGCTGCGATTTTGATTGATCCGCTCGATCCTTGGAGTCTCTGGGTTCCCTTTGTGCTTTTGCTGCTGATTGGGTTTGCAGCCGTTTATTTTGTTCGGATCGGCTAAATATTTCTGGCGCTCTATGACACGTTCTCTGGCAGACAGTGCGATCGACCTGCTGATTGAGTTGGCGGAAAGCGGGGAAATCGATCCTTGGGATGTCAAGGTGATTGAGGTAATTGATCGCTTTCTCAGCAAACTTCAGCCGGAGCGATCGCCAGAGCAGCTGAATACGGCTGGACGCGCCCCCTATGAAGCAGACTTATCGGAGTCAGGTCAGGCGTTTCTCTATGCTTCTGTGCTGCTACTGCTCAAAGCAGATAGCCTAGCGCGACTGGAGGCTGAGCAAGAGATGGAGGTGGTAGAAGAAGTTGAGCTAGCAGAGATCAACGCGCTGCCTCGAAACCTGGAGCGACGGATTCGACGACGAGCGGTTGCCCCTGCCGCGCCTAATCGCCGCGTGACGCTGCAAGAGCTGATTGCTCAGCTCAATCTGATTTCAAGCGCCATGACCGATCAGAAGCCGCGCCGTGTGCCGCTACGCCGTCCGCGCCCTCAGTCTCAGAAACAGGCAATTCGGGCGATCGCGCAATTGGCGCATCAGGAAAATCTTTTGGAGGTTGCAGCATCGTTAGATCAATTTCTCAATCAATATTGGGAAAATTTAGATCAGCAGCAAAACTGGCTCGACTTTGAAGTGTTGCTCCAGCTCTGGACAGCGACTCAGATTCCGCCACAAACGGATGCTGCCGTTGAGCCTACAGCTGGGCCAACAGTTCACGATCGCGTGGGTGCCTTCTGGGCGCTGCTGTTTCTGTCGGCTCAGTCTAAGGTTGAGCTGGCTCAAGAGGAGTTCTACCAGGATTTGCAGGTTCGTAGTCTTGCAGATTTGTTAAAAACCGAGGCAGCAAATGCTGAGATCAATAAGGGAAACGCCGCACCTAATGCAGCATTAGCCCTGGCATCAGAGCATTTAGCTTTGCTGGATTAACTTTACTGGATTACCTTTTACGGGAAATCTAGGTCAAGTTCCTCATTGGAACCTCTTAATACGTTCATTTTTGAATAAAGTTTTTTGTTGAAGTTTACACATCGTAGTTTTGTGTGCCAGTTTGTTGAAGCATAGAACTTTTGACAGCGATCGCCTGTGAATTGTATCTAGTAGTTTGTCTGACCTATCCTTGAACAAGCCAAATGCCAGCTATCCGTTTTTTCACCTGAGATTTCGTGTAGATTCTGCAAACTGCTGGGTTAAACCTGGAAATCTTGGAAGATTGTGAAAGACTGGAAGGATGTTCACTCACTGTTCAAATGCACTAAGTAGCCCAGAAACGAGGGATATAAGTTTATGAAAGCCATGATTCTGGCAGCCGGTAAGGGTACTCGTGTCCGCCCCATCACTTACACTACGCCCAAGCCGATGATTCCGATCTTACAGAAGCCTGTCATGGAGTTCTTAATAGAGCTTCTGAGACAACATGGCTTTGATCAGATCATGGTCAACGTCAGCCACCTTGCCAATGAAATTGAAAACTACTTTCGGGATGGTCAACGGTTTGGCGTTCAGATCGCTTATTCCTTTGAAGGCAACATTGTTAATGGCGAACTGGTGGGCAAAGCGCTCGGCTCGGCTGGCGGAATGCGCCGGATTCAAGACTTCTCTCCTTTCTTTGATGACACCTTCATCGTGTTGTGTGGCGATGCCTTAATTGACCTGGATCTGACGGAAGCCGTGCGGCAACACCGGGAGAAAGGATCGATCGCCACTATCATCACGAAGTCAGTACCCCGTGAGGAAGTCTCCAGCTACGGCATTGTCGTGACGGATGAAACGGGACGCATTAAAGCTTTTCAGGAAAAGCCTGCCGTTGAAGATGCCCTAAGCACCAATATCAGCACGGGCATTTACATCTTTGAACCCGAAATTTTTAACTATATCCCGGCAGGCGTTGAGTATGACATCGGCGGTCAACTTTTCCCCAATCTAGTAGAAATTGGCGCGCCTTTTTATGGTATTCCGATGGACTTTCAGTGGGTTGACATTGGCAAAGTGCCCGACTACTGGCAGGCGATTCGTGACGTGCTGCTGGGAAGAGTCAAAAATGTGCAAATTCCTGGACATGAAGTAAGACCTGGGATTTACACTGGACTCAATGTGTCGGTCAACTGGGATAAGGTGAATATCACAGGTCCTGTTTACATTGGCGCGATGACTAAAATTGAGGATGGAGCCACTATCATTGGGCCATCCATGATTGGACCAAGCTGCCATATTTGCAGTGATGCAACGGTGGATAACAGCGTTATTTTTGAATATGCGCGACTGGGCGCAGGAGCCTGTCTGGTTGATAAACTCGTGTACGGTCGCTACTGTGTGGACAAGAAAGGAGCTGCGATCGACGTTCAGGCCGCCGCTCTCGACTGGCTGATTACAGACACCCGCAAGACGGCTCCTGCATCTCCGCCCGACGAGCATCGCGTCATTGTGGAAATGCTGAGCAGCAACGGTAGAAGCTAGAATTCTGCTCCTATTTTGGGTAGTCCTCAAAATGGAGTGATTTTTTATTGAGTGGGCGAAGCCCACTCAATAAAAAATCACTCCATTAACGTTAGTGTCCTATTTTGAAAGATGCATGACGCGCCTTTCATAGGGGTATAGCGATACAGGCTAGATTACGACAGCCGTTGAACGATCGCATTCCACAAACTGAATCAGGTCTTGACGCGGGTCAACATAGACGGCTTTGATCTCTAGGCGATCGCCCATTTCCATCGGACGGGTAAATCGCATGGCTAGCTCTAGCCCCAGATCCTCCAACAGCACCAGACCCAGGCTTTCATGCTCCCGCAGCCAGCGCAGCATGATTGCTTGCCAGATCTCGTTAGGGTTGCGCCGCAGATATTCTAGGCTCCAGTAGCGGTTGGTTTGCCGTTCTACCAGAGTTGCCTCATAGGCAGTCGTGCTGGCTGCTTGAATCAGCTCTTTAGTAGTCTCGATCGAGAACGGGGGCAAATCGCCTCTGAGGTGAGCCTTAATCTGGAAATGCGCTAACAAATCTGCGTAGCGACGAATGGGCGATGTTACCTGCGTATAGGTATTCAACCCCAGACTAGCGTGCCGTGCGGGCGTGATGCCCACCTCGCTCCGGGGCATGCAGCGGCGAATAGCGCTATAGCGGACAGGGCCAGCCGGGAGCTGCATCAACTCTTGCTCAGGCGGCAGTTCGGGCTGAGGCTGTCCTCGAAACGGCAGGGCTAGACCGTGGGCTTCTCCATACTTTCCAGCAACTTCGCCCGCCAAAATCATCATTTCGGCAACCAGCATTCGAGACAGCGAATCCTCTAATACCTGAATTGTGATCTCGTCGTCGCAGACCTTGATGGAAGACTCAGGCATCCGAATGGTAATGGCTCCTTGAGAAACCCGCCAAGATGCTCGTCGCTTTGCCCAGGTTGCCAGTGCTTCTAACTCCGGCTCCGCTCGAACGCCCAACTGCAAAATTTCATCTACATCTTCATAGGTCAGGCGGTAGGTCGGTTTGACCAAGCTAGGGCGAATCTCATACTCCTGTACGCTGCCCGTCTCGTCTAGCACCACCCCAAAGCTTAGCGCCGTGCAAACTCGCCCTTGGTTTAGGCTCATCGGCCCTGTTGCCAACTCTGGGGGAAACATCGGGATCATGCCCGTCGGCAAATAGACTGTTGTACAGCGACGACGCGCCTCTAAATCCAGCTCGTCACCTGGCAAAAGCCACCGCGTCGGGTCGGCAATATGAATCCATAGCCGCTGCTGCCCATCCGCCAAAAAATCGACGCTAAGTCCATCATCAATCTCGCGAGTGCTCTCATCGTCAATGGTGTAGGTTTTCAGGTGCGTTAGATCTAAGCGATCGGCATCTGGATCAGGCGGCGGCGAGGTGAGGCAGCGGTGAGTCATTTCAAGAACCCTACTGGAAAATTGAGTGGGAAGCTGACTACGCCGCAAAAATAAGTTTTCGTGGTCGCTCCAAAGCTTGAGATCCACCAAAAGCTGAAAAGCAGCAGGCGCGGTTTCCGGTCGCCCTAATACCGACAAAATTTCTAGGGCTGGCGCTCGGTGCTGAGCCTCTTCACCCAATAAGGCAAACCGCTCTAGGGCTTCCAGTCGGGGGCGATCGCCACTTTGCCATTCCACTTTCGCCTCCAGCGGCTCTGCTGTCAGAGATGCTTGCACTCTTTCCATGAAGCTCTGCCACTCTTGCTGGCGCTGAGCCTCCATGTTGAGCTGATGCTTGAGTTCTAAGACCTGTGCAGAAGGGCGAGGCTCATAGCGATCGCCCTTCTGCTTAAAATAAGATTTGTCCTCTGATAGAAGACAGTGCGCCGCGTAGCACAGAGCCGGACTTTGCTCAGAAAACAGCAGCATCGCCATTGCAGCAGGATCAACAGATTCTCCCTCTTCTGCCAATATCTCCCATGCCACCTCCAAACTAGAGGGATCAAGATAGGGCTGGATAGTCTGCCAAAACTTGGAAATGTCAGCGGCTTTGTAAACCTCGCCAGTCACAACGTAAGTAATGTCTCTGGGATGGAGGGTATGAGACTGCCCTCGCCCATCCACTGCAATCCAATGCTTTTTGCCTTCAGGGCGCTCTACGACCGCTAACCGACTCTGGCGAGGCTTGTCTGCGCCATCGCCCTGTAGCCGAAACTCAACTAAATTTCCCTTCTCCATGAAGTCTACTGCCAGAGGTGGGTGAGGGTAATCATTGTCCGAACGTACGGTGAACGCATGATGTCCGGACTTAATTCTAGAACTCCCTGCGCCCTAAACCGTAGGCATTACCCCTCTTGGTTAATAAAAGGCAACAGTGCCATAATCCGAGCGCGTTTAATCGCCTCAGTCAGATCTCGCTGCTGCTTGGCAGTCAGTCCAGTAATTCGACGGGGAAGAATCTTGCCACGCTCGGTAACATATTTCCGCAGCAGGTCAACATCTTTATAGTCAATGGGATCTCCGGGTTTAATGGGAGAAATGCGACGACGAAAGTAAGCCATAAGTTGGAGTCTAAATGATTGAAAAGTGGTCAGGTCTTTGATTTCACTCGGCGATTTTACTCAGCGCCGTTATTTGATCTCTTTGTGATCCGTATGCTTATTACAGTGCGTGCAGAACTTCTTTAGCTCAATGCGCCCTGTCGTATTGCGACGGTTTTTGGTCGTGGTGTAGCGAGAAACCCCCGGCGATCGCTTGTCTGGGTTTGTTCGACACTCAGTACACTCTAGCGTGATGATAATGCGGACACCTTTAGCCATAGGATTTCACTAAATCGGCAAATGATAAGACACAATCTCTAATTATTTCACAAGATTCCTCAAGTGCGCAAGAAATCCTTCAGCTATTTGAGAGAAGTACAGGAATTCTAGTCTCAAGTTTTGCCTCAAACTATGCCAGGAACCGGGAAAGGAATGCCTAAAGCTATCCGAAGGACGGCAAAGCCGCCCACTCCTAGCACCAGTAGACCTGTCATTTCAGCATCTTGTCGGAGACAGCCGATGCCCTCTCGACATAGTCCATAGTTCACTACTGTGTAGTAGACCAAATCGTTGAGCGCCACTGCAATCACAGCTCCCAAACTGCCGAAGAGGGAATAGCCTAGCAAAATTCCTGTCGCGGTGAATATTAGCCGACACAGGTTGCCTAGAGTCATGTACTGCACCTTACCCAAAGCCGAGAGCGCAGGTTCAATAGTGGCACAGAGAATGCGGGGCCAGATGCCGATCGCCAAAATAGGCAGCATCCAGGTTGCTGCCGCATAGCGCTTGTCATACAGGAAAGAGGTGGCAACATCGCCCCAGCCAATGGTCACCACCATGATCAGGGTCAGGGCGTATAGCAAGTAGCGGCGGCTTTTGAGCGCCTTGGCGCGTAGTTCCGAGCGAGGAAGATCGGTGAGCTTGGCGATCGCTGGCAGCACCACCCGCATTCCCAGCGCGATCGTGACTTGGCGAGGCACGTCGCTCAGCATTAGGGCAACTGAGTAAATTCCCAGCAATTGCAGAGAAAACATTTTGCCTAGCAAGAGGCGATCGACCTGCTCAGCTAGAAACATCAGAGCAGTGGAAAAGAAGATCCAGCGTCCCAGCGAAAAGATTTCGTGAGTTGCCCGTTTGTCCAACATAAACCAGTTACGCTTTCCGGGAACCAGCCGATAGCTCCAAATCAGCTTCACTAGCGCCGAAATAATGTTCCCCCCCACCAGCGCCCAAATGGTTGGGGTAATAAATGCCCAGCACAACATGACCACAATTTGAATTGCCTGGGTTGACAGTTCCATAACGGTCAGCCCTTTGATAGCTATGTGCCGCTCTAGCGTGTAGAGCGCGGTGGAGTTAAACCCAGAAATAACGGTGACTAATCCGGCAACCGGAATTAACGCCATAAGCTGGGGTTCTCCATACAGCATGGCAACAGGGTGAGCAAAAAGCAGACAAATCAACCACAGACCCAAGCCACGAATAACTTGGATAGTCCAGGCTGTATTGAGAAAGTCTGGCTCATCTCCACTTTTGTTTTGAACGATACTAATCCCGATGCCTACATCGGAAAACAGGGTCAGTCCAGCAATAAAGATATTGACGAGTGCCATCAACCCAAAAAATTCTGGGAACAGCAGACGGGTTAATATGAGATTCGCACCAAACCGTATAATTTGGCTGGCACCATAACCCAATACTGTCCACAGCATTCCTCGGACGACTAGCTTTTTCAGTGCGGTCATAGTTCTATGAGCAGTAAGGGAGACCTGTAGAAAAGTCCAGCCTGTTAAAGAACAGATTGGTTGACTTTAAAAATACCAGTACGAAAACTGAGAATCCCTGATAATCGAACATTGTGCCTGACCGATCTGCCTAGCTGATTGACAGTCCTGCACTGACTAGGGTTCCTACGCTTGCATTTCGCAGCTTAGAAATTGATGCGATCGTCAACATACCGTCAATTTATCTCTAAGTTATATCGCTTCCACATTTCACGCTCAAACTTTAATCTTTTACGATTCGATGCCCCTAACCCACTGTGATGCTTTACTGATGCTTCACTGTGCTGCCCTGTAAATAGTAAGCTGCCCTGTAAATAGTAAACAGTTGCTCAGTCAAAAATCTGGCGATCGCCAACCTGACTCAACTTGTCTAAGTCTGATTCTGTGAAATACCCTAACCTTGCGCAATGCAACCGTTGTTAGACTTGGTAGGAAGCACATTCAATTCTCATCATTTTAAAGGTGACAAGGTATACAATACTTCCACGTCGCTAGGTATTCATATCCCAATTAAACTTGCTGAATAGTCATAAGACAGTAGCCCTAAGCTAGAGATTTCCTAAGTCTCTAAAATTTCATATGCAATTCCCACTCCAATAATCTGATCGCTTAAAATAATTGACTAATCTACACTTTTGAGTAGAAATAAATTACAGTAGATCAAAAATTCGATCGTGCCAGTAGCCAAGAGCTGAGACGTTAAGAAGCTTTTTAAGAAATTTAGTAGGCTCTACTCCACCTCCACTGAACGTTTTGGCAGATTAAGCTCTCTACCGATAAAATCTACTTCAATACATCATTCTTCGCAAGATGGATTTGTGATTGTGGGATACGAATCACATTAGAAATGGCTTGGTTTTGTATAAAGTTTACTATTTCCGTACAAAGCTCTAGCTTTAGAGCCAGTCTAGGCATAACTTGAGAACCTACATTTAGGCATCTCCAGGGTCTCAAAGATTTTTCTGATGCTTGAAGGATCTTGGATTTCGATCGGCCTGTGGTGTTTACCACCCAATCTAATCGGCTTCTCAACCCCATCAAATATCACTTGGCGATGTAAAACCAGTTGGGTCTAAGGACTCAAAAAATTTCATGAGGATGCCCGTTCTTATGAAATTTTTAGTTGCTAGGCTCACTATTTTTTGATATCTCATTTTGATATTTCATATATCCTAAGTCCGATCGTAATCTATGATTAGGTCGTTCACTGAGTGCCATCACTAGCTTACACAAATGTCTAATCTGTAGAGATTCATTCTGTCCAGCCTTTGCAAAAAACAGCTGAGAAACTGAATGATTTTACGACTTTTGGCGCTTCCTCTATGCTACGTATAAGTTACTTTGTGGGTAAGTATAGCCCTACGTAATTGAGTTAGGGCGAGTTATTTTTTGAGAGCCGCGCGGAGCGCGGCTCTCAAAAAATAACTCATTGGATCTAAGCGCGTAGCGCCATACACCAGAGATCGATCTTCATTTCCAAGGGACAGCTTAAAAGATTGATTGAAGGCATCTACATTAGACCGCCCGATCTGTAAAAGGGTTACCCTATGCCGCAATATTTCCTAACTGACTGAGAATGCCTTGGGCGACTTGCTCAGCCGTTTCACAAGCGCCATTCATATAGCCTTGAGAACCGAGAGAGCAATGTTCTCCAGCAAACCAAAGATTGCCGACTCGCTCAGATTCAACCCCGCCCATTTGAGTCCATTGTCCAGGCAGATAGCAGGCATAGGAACCCAGTGCATAGGGTTCGTTAGCCCAAATCGATCGCATTGCCTGACCCCGCTCTACCTGAGCAATCCCTGGGAATATTCGCTCTAAGTCATCTGTCAGCTTCCGCGCCTGATCTTCAGGATAACCGTTTGCCAATGCTATTCCCGCCTGTCCGCCCCGCAAATCTGTGACCCAACCTCCTGGCAGAGTCGAGTAGCGGGCACTCTCCCAAGTGTTCTGAAAGTCCAGATCAGTATAGACGCTGATCGTAGAGCCATAGCGCGATCGCCAAATCCTCTCCCGATAAGGGACGGCAAGCTTACTGCTAGTGCCATAGCCCAGCTCAGCGATCGCTTTTTGTTTAACAGACGGCAAATCAACTGCCAGATTAACCTGGCGCAAAGTCGTAAAGGGCACCGTCAAAATAACCTGATCGTAGGTGCGATCGAAGCTGGTTGATCCCTGTCTGAGGCTAACCTCGTAGCGGTTGTCCACGAGCCGTATCGACTCCAGTAGGGTGCCTGTGGCAATTGTTCCTTCTAACAGTGCCGCTAACCGTTGGGGAATCTGCTCATTGCCACCCACAACATGATATCGCTCATCGCTCACGCCGTAGGTGCTCCATTTACCGACTTCAGCGCCAATGAGGAACAGCATATTGAGACAAGATTGAGACTCAGCATCACGCCCAAACTCAGTCATATAGGCCACCCGCACAAGCTGATCGATCACGGGATCAATCGGCTCGATCGCCAAATACTCTGCTAAAGAGAGGCGATCGAGCCGCACGGCGTTAGGGTTAGGATTGCGATAGGTGATCGCTCGATCGCCCAGCCTTCGCAAATCTTGGGCAATACGTTGGGCAAGCGGTGAGAAGGCCTCTGCCACTTGAGCCTGAGTAATTTTTCGTCCTTGGAAATAAAGAATTTCTGGCTCTAAGCCGAGATCAGCCGATCGCAAATCTGCCAGCTCTAAGCCTAGCTCTGCTGCCAGCGATCGGACTGCCGTGTGGCGAGAATCTATAAACTCGCCCCCCAATTCCACCACGTCGCCCAATTCACCGCGTAGACTACGTAGCCGTCCGCCCGTCCGATGACTCGCTTCAATCAGCTCTACTGGAACACCCGCCTGTCGCAATCGATAGGCAACCGTCAGACCCGCAATACCTGCACCTACGATCAGGATTTTTGCATCTCTGGCGGAATGAACGGAATTAACTGGAAATATTGGGCGCTGTCCCAAACGGGGCAACAATCCCGTCGCGGCAATTCCTCCTAGCACCTGCCTTCGGGTGATGAGAGTGCGATCGCTCAGGTTTGTAACTTCGGCGATCGGAATTTGTGCTTTATGAGAAATTTGAGCCGCTTGGTAGGCTCGACGCAGTAAATTGGCTAAAGCACTCTTGGACATAATTCAGGAATTAAACAGAACTAAAGCTTAGGCTAGTGAGGACACTGCCTCCAGCCTAAATTCTAGGAGTTAATTCAATTCCTGTCTAAAGCATAGACAAGAAGGGGCGCGCCAGAAAAAAGCTGGAAATAGATTTAGAATCGATCGGTTCTCCAGCTAGAATCGCCTGCTCTAGCTCTTGAGGAGTTATCAAAACAGTCTCGATATCTTCGTCCTCATCTTGCTCAGGCGGCGTTTCCAGTTTTTCCAAATCGAGTGCCAGAAAAGCGTAAATCACCTCATCTGAATAGCCCGGAGCCAGGAAGAACTTACCCAGCGTTTGCCACCTGTGGGCGCGATAGCCCGTTTCTTCTTCAATCTCGCGCCGAACGGTAGTTGCCGCATCTTCGCCAGGTTCTATCATCCCGGCAGGAAACTCTAGCAAACGCCCCTGCGCCGCAAAGCGGTACTGCCGTACCAACACCAGGCGACCATCGGCAGCTATGGGCACTGCCAGTGCTCCCCCCGGATGGCGAACGCATTCCCAATCTCCTTCAGCCTTGTTGGGTAAGCGCAAACGGTTGACTTCAAAGCTAAACTTACGTCCGCGATAGAACAGCTTTTGTTTGAGCAGTTGGGGAGGTTCGGGACCAATGGGCATAGTTTCAGGTCAAATAAAGGAGGACGAGAACCAGATATTAGCTCTAATCTGCTCGCAGAACAATTGAGGGACTGAGTGACTGACTCTTTTATTTCAGAATTCTTGTATTTCAGACTTTCTTGATTTCAGAACAGTCTACCTGCTTCAAGAGATCTGCGATCGATTTTCCTGAAATCGGCTCTACCCAATCTGCCGCGATATCGGCAAGGGGGGCTAAGACGAAAGCGCGATCGCCCATGCGCGGGTGGGGAATTTGCAGATGGGGCTGCCGAATGATCAGGTCATCAAACAACAACAAATCTAGATCTAGGGAACGTGCCCCCCAGCACTCTTGCCGTACCCGTCCAAACTGAGTTTCAACCTTAAGCAGCACATCCAAAAGTTCTCCTGGCGATAGCGTCGTGGTTAAGAGGGCGCAAGCATTGAGAATATCGGGTTGAGGCGGCCCGATCGCCACCGTTAAATAAAAAGGAGACTTTGCTAAAAGCACAATGCCTGGAAAATCAGCTAAAGTCTTGAGCGCTGATTCTAGAATGGCAAAAGAGTCGCCAATGTTGCTGCCTAGGGCGATCGCCACCTGATGATCTTCCAGTGCAACACGTGACTCATGGACGAGGCTGCTTTCTCCCATGAGCCTACCAGGTGGGATCAACATAAAGATTAACAACCAGCGGATTTTGCCCTGCTGGAATGGCGCTAATGCAAGCACAAAGGCTGCTCCCATCCCCTAGCTCAACTTCGCAGGCATGGCAAGACCCCATCATGCAGCCCGTCGGGATAGAGAGACCTGCGCGATCGGCAACCTGCAACAGCGGCTCTCCCACCTCTGCCGTCACAGTCACATTGTCCGGTAGAAAATGCACCTTAACGCTCATCATGAAAACTCTCAAAAGAATCTGTTGACCCAGCTATTGACCCAGCTCTTGATCCAGCTATTGACCCAGCTGTTGCAAAATGGGAGACAGATCTAGATGGCTGCCTACCGCATCAGCTAACTCGTCTAGCATCGTCTCTCGTTGTTCACGGTAGTTGGAAATGCCAGTTGGCAAAGACTTCAAGCCGCGCTGCTGTCGCAATCGATTCAGCCATGCCCTTCTCCAAGGTCCGTTATCAAACAGCCCATGGAGGTAGGTGCCCCAAATTGACTGGGTGATATCGACGACGCCAATATTGGCATCGTCGAACAGCGCTTTATAGCCCGGAGTTCCACCGCTCTCTGCCTCAGCATCCACCAGATGGCTACGTCCTTGATGGATTTCATAGCCCGCCACAGGCAAACCTACCTGGGGAAAGTTGGAGGTAACGAGCCGCTGCCGCGCCACCTTCTGCCCGGTGATCACAGTTTTTAGCGGCAAAAGACCCAGCCCTTTGTACCGCCCTTCCTGCCCTTCCAAACCCTCTGGATCGGCTAATAGCTTGCCCATCATCTGGTACCCACCGCAAATGCCCAGCACAGTGCCACCTGCTGCCGCATAGTTTTGGATGGCTTCCGCCATGCCTGTGCGCTGCATTGCCACCAAATCGGCGATCGTCGTCTTAGAACCGGGCAAAATCACGGCATCTGGATAGCCCAGCGTGTCTTTAATGCTGACATATTTAACGCTCACCGTTGGCTCAGACTCCAGCGGGTCAAAGTCTGTGAAATTGGAAATGCGAGGTAGACGAATCACTGCGATCGTCAAGTCGCTGTTGACGTTACCTGGAACGCGATCGGTCAACGACAGCGAATCCTCTGCCGGAAACACCTGATCCAGCATAGGAATGACACCCACCACTGGAATTCCGGTGCGCTCCTGCACCCAATCAATCCCCGATTGCAGTAGCGCCTTTTGCCCTCTGAATTTATTGATAATAATGCCGCGCACTAATGCCCGTTCTTCAGGTTCAAGCAGCTCCAACGTTCCAATAATGTGGGCAAACGCCCCACCGCGATCGATGTCTACGACCAAGAGCGTCGGCGCATTCAAGTAGCGAGCCACCCGCATGTTCGTCAAGTCTCGGTGCTTCAGGTTGATCTCAGCCGGACTGCCTGCCCCTTCGCAGATGATCAGGTCATACTCTTCTCCCAATCGCTGAAGCGACTCCTCGATCGCCTGCCACCCTACCTCAAAAAAGCGATCGTAATACTCAACTGCGCTGACCCGACCCGCCACTCGACCCTTGAGAATTACCTGAGAAGTCATGTCTCCTTGAGGCTTTAGCAAAATGGGATTCATTTCAACGCTAGGAATAATTCCAGCAGCCCAAGCTTGTACCGCCTGAGCATGACCAATTTCGCCTCCTGAGTTGGTAACGTAGGAATTGAGCGCCATGTTTTGCCCTTTGAAGGGCGCAACTCGCCAGCCCCGCCGACTCAAGATGCGGCATAGCGCAGTTGTAACCAGCGACTTCCCAGCATGGGACGTAGTTCCGACAACCATGATGGCTTTCATCAATGAAAATCTCCGAGGGCTAGGGGGGGATAATATCTTAAGCAGAGCAACCGCTTCTGGATACGGTGAGATGAAGGTTCCAGAGCGATCGCCATATTCGCCACGTTTGTCACAAAAAGCTGTCTAGAATTGCACCCAGCTAGGCAACCGTGCCCACCGACTCAAGGCATTCTGGAGACGATCGCTTAAGGAGGGTCGAGAGTGCATCTGACCCCGGAGCTGCCACCGCTCTAGAAGCTGATGTCCTAAGGGCGTTAGCCGAAAGCTATCGGTCAAACCTTGTCCATCGACCTCTCGCCGCAATAAACCTACTTGAATCAACCATAACAAATCACTCTCAGCCGCAAGCTCAATCACAGGGCGATCGGTGTAGCCGTTTTGTAAACCAGCCTTTGCAGCGATCGCTTTTAGCTCTACGCTTTGATGCTGCATGGCAATAAACAACGGCAGCTTAAAAGGAGTGCAACGTAACGCGCGTTCCGCTCTTTCTACCGTAAAGCGAGAATATGGAATAGGCTGAGTTGCTTTGATCGGCTGAGCTGCTTTAACGGGCTGATCAAGCTGGGGTGTGGACTGTTCAGGCGTAATAAAAGTCATGAAGCAGACTGCGAGAGTAGGGAAAGTAGCTAGGCAATAAATTCAAGGAGAGTCTTGAACAAGAAAGTTGGTATAAAATTTAGTGTCTCCTCGACTATTTTATGCTGTTTCTCCAAATCAGCTCTAAATCAGCTGAACAACTTGAATTAGCGGTACAGCCCGTATCAGAAATCCAGCAAATTTTGGCGAATAGTTGAAGAGCTTACACAAGCAGTTAGGAGCATTGCTTAACAAGGGGGATAATTTTTTGCTGGAAGAGAGGCACTCTGCACTCCTTTCCAACAAAAAATTATTCTAAAGATTAGCAATGCTCAGTTGGGTAAACGAACGGTTTGGCAATTTGAGCATGAAGAAAAAAGATGAAGCCTTCGGAATTGTGCCAATCTGGCGGCAGCCAGAGGGCGATCGCTTTCTACTCATTCAGCATTGGGCAGGACATTGGGGATTTCCTAAAGGACACGCTGAGCCAGGGGAGACGGCGATCGTGACCGCCTGTCGGGAATTTGAGGAAGAGACAGGCATTAAGACCTACGAAGTTATAGATGCAATTTCTTTCACCGAAAAGTACAGCTTTAGCCGCGAAGGACAAACGATTGAAAAGACGGTCACTTACTTTCCTGCCTTTGTGCAAACCTTAGCTGTGACCTGTCAAGAACAAGAAATTCAGGCTTTTGCCTGGGTGACCTTTGACGATGCCACTCAAAAAATCACGTTTGGTCAAGCGCGACAGCTTTTAGTAAGAGTCAAAGAATATTTGCAGAATCACGCACTATAGTCAGCTGAGAGAACCGGAGTTACAGCTCTGCTAGGCTATCTGCTCCGTAAGATAGATTCTGACTGTATTCAGGTGGAATATGGTAGCCTTAGGGCAACCCATATTAAGAATAGTAACAGACTTAGAACGTCGATCGCATTTTATGATGTTGCTCTCAAACCTATTTAGAGGAGTAGTCGATGACCCTGCCCATCCAGTCTGTTCACCCCAGTCAGTCTGTCCCAACCCTTGAGACTGCTTATCAAGCAGCAAGCGATGCTCTGATCGCGGAGTTCTTTCAGCGATCGCAGGGAAAGTGGCATTCTGATCGTCGCTACTACACTCTGCCCAACGGAGATACGAAAGAAATAGTGAGCTTGATTTCTATTCGGTTTCTGATGCACGGCTGTGAAGAGCTGCGATCGCTAGCTCGAATGCACAAGCTGGAGGATGAAACGATCATGACCTGTGGCGCAGAGGTCATTTGGGACAGCGCTGACTCGGTTTCCGGTAAAAAACAGTCTCAGGGTTCTACATTGTTTGGTGCAAAGTCAGATATCTTGTACCGCGATCGCGGCTTTGCAACTCCAGATCCCGTTACAGCGCAGTTTTACTTTACTCATCCAGAAACGCTCTGTCTGCGCACAGAGTATAAAGGTTCAACGTTTGAGGAGGAACTGAAGTTGATTGGGCAGCAGTACCGCACCCGACAAACTATCATTACTCGATCGGGCGAACAGCAGATGATCGGGCAGTACCTGGAAAAGCGCATGAATTAGAAAGTTTGCGATATCGCCCAGATTACCTAAAAGTTAGAGGCTGAAATTACTTACTAAACTAACTTAAGCCAGCGATTCTCACTTTAAAGCAAAGCCTGAAAAAAGCCCGCCTGCGGCGGGCTTTTTTCGGACTTTGTTGGGGGAGTTCGCGCCCTGCGGGCGCGAACTCCCCGATGTGAGCTTCATAGCAACTTGGTTTGAAAGTCTTGTAGGATGGACATTTTGCCTGCCCAGATTCGGACGGGCAAGATGCCTGTCCCACGTAGATCAAGAGCTTTAGGAGAAGAGTTGCACATCGCATTAGTCAGGACTGCTGGATTTAAGCCTCATGCTTTGACTGAAGTAGAAAAGCTAAGTTGTAAGCATCAAAAAGCGAGCTGATCCCTAGTTGGATCAGCTCGCCGATTTGGGAACGCTAGAAGGGACTAGTTTTGCAGAACCAACTGAACGTTAGCATTTTGCAAGCCGGGGCGCTTCACTTCAGCCAAGGTCTTGTTGACAGCATACTTCTGGTTGATAGAGTTGATCAACTCAGTCTGGTTATGCTTTTTAGCAACGCCCCAGAGGTCAGCGATCAAGTCGAAAGAACCGTCAGCATTGCGAGACCAGCCCAAGTCATATTCGCCTTCAAGAATAGCGACGATGTCAGAGCGAACGCGCTGACCGTTGTAGCCACGAACATCTGCTTCGGTCTTAACAGAGATGCCCAGATCGCGAAGTGAAGACTTCAGGATTTCAGCGTCGGTGATCTTGGTACGCAGAGTGCTAAAGTGAGACATTTGGGATTTCCTCCAGTAGAGAAGTTGAGAAAAACAACAACGGTATCAGAGTAGGTAGTGCCGCACGGTTCAGCGGTTGGAATGCCAACGAATACGGCTGTGTCAAACTGCTAGCCCTAGGCTAGCCTTTCCCCCTGTTGGGAGCAGGGGAGAAAGCTTTTAGAACTCCATCCGCTGATACTCAGCGACAGAGGCGGCGGCAGGTCTTGCTCGCTGTCTTGCCCAATCTCTCAGGGCTGTGACCTGCTCACTCATGGTTTTGGAAAGCGGCATGGTGGCACGCATTGCGGCAATAATGTCCAGTTGGGTGAACTCTCGCTCCTGGGCAAATGCTTCGTACATTGCGGCAATTAGTGCCTGCTCAATCTCCGCTCCCGAAAAACCTTCACAAACTTTGACCAGTTGGTCGATATCAAAGCGCTCCAGTTCACGGTGGCGCTTAGAAATGTGAATTTTGAAAATCTCCTTGCGCTCGTCTGGCGTAGGTAAATCAACGAAAAATATCTCGTCGAATCGACCTTTTCTGAGAAACTCTCCAGGCAGACGCTCAACTCGGTTGGCAGTTGCCATCACGAAGACAGGAGATGACTTTTCCTGCATCCAGGTCAAGAAGGAACCAAAGATGCGGCTAGAAGTACCGCCGTCAGAGTCGGCTGAACCCGTGCTGCCCGCAAACGCTTTATCAATTTCATCAATGAATAAAATCACTGGAGAAATAGATTCAGCCGTTTTCAGCGCATTCCGTAGATTAGCCTCCGATCGCCCCACCATAGAGCCGTCGTAAACCCTGCCCATGTCTAGCCGGAGAAGAGGCAACCCCCACAGACGAGAAGTGGTTTTGGCAATTAATGACTTACCGCACCCAGGTACGCCCAGAATCAGCATTCCCTTTGGCTGAGGCAATCCGTATTCCCTCGCCCGCTCGGTAAAGGCATTCGATCGCTGTCTCAGCCAGTGCTTCAGCTCCTCTAGCCCCCCTACGGCATCTAGAGTCTCATCTTCTTCAATGTATTCAAGAATGCCATTGCGTCGGATGAGTTGCTTCTTTTCAGAGAGAACGATGTCTACTTCAGCTTCCGTTAAACGCCCCGTTGTGACCTGTGCCTTGCGATAGACTTTCTCAGCTTCGTCTTTCGTAAGACCTAGAGCCGCCTTCAAAAGCTTCTCCCTCGTTTCAGTCGTGGGTCGTCGGTTGCGAGTCTGCTCCAACTGCTGAGTCAGCACCTGGTTCAACTCAGACAGATCCGGCAAGGGATAGTCCAGAACGGCAACCTCTTTCTCTAGCTCAATAGGAATACTTTGAACAGGAGACATAAGAATGATCGTTTTGTTCGTTTCTTTGAAACTAGCGATCGCATCTCTCAACCACCGAGTAACCGCAGGTGAGTCAATAAAAGGGTGCATGTCTTTGAAGACAAAAAGCCCTGGCTCACGCTGTCGAATAACCCACTCCACAGCAGCTTCTGGTGAAACTGTGTTGTGCTGAGTGACGTTTCGTGGCTGCCCATACTCAACAATTCCGTGGGTGACTGTCCAGATGAAAACCTTTCTTACAGGCTTCATCTGAGCAATTGCTGCGATCGTCTGCTCAGCCCGCTCCTCCTCGGATGTAACAAGATATATCAAAGGATATTGAGCCTGAACTAGAACACTAAGCTCTTCTTTCATGACAGACCTACCTAGAGACGGTGCAGACGCTGCGTGGCTAAACTGCGAAACGTATCACTCAACACCCCAAACTGTGAACAACCTAACCTTGCTAAATGGTGCCTAACAAGGAACCAGCTCTTCCTCGCCTTGCTGACCGATGTCAACATGACTGTGAACCTCTACGAGAGACGAATCAACACTGGGTAGAAGCCCTGACTGCTCCCTTAGAGCAATCATCTCGCCATCACGCAATACTAAAGAACTCACGCACTCAGGACAGCTGTAAATCCGGTGAGACTGCCCATGGAACGTTTCAATCTCATCCACCACGTCTGAATGAGTCAGGTAAAACTCGATCGCACGTTCGGCGATTGCAGACATAGGTTCTAACTCCACCGCCGAGCGAATTTTGAGTTGACGGTGTAAATCTGGAGTGAGATAAAGAGTAACTTTTTGCTTGTCTTGCATAACGACTACATGGTTAATACCCGGGTATGAATGAAAGAATAGTGCCTATGCTGGGAAGCTGTCAAGACAGCAAGACGCTATGACGGCAATATCGTTACATTCGTTAACACTTGCATGGCATTACGTAATTGAGTTAGGACGAGTTATTTTTTGAGAGCCGCGCGGAGCGCGGCTCTCAAAAAATAACTCACTGGATTTAAGCGCATAGCGCCATATCTTCTGTATTGCTTAATCGGGGATAATTTTTGTGGGAGAAAAGCGCAAAGTGCCTCTCTCCTACAAAAATTATCCCTAAAATCAGCAGAGCCGATATTCGCAACTCAGAACGCTGCTAACAGAAAGCGGTAAGCCAAGCAGGAAGAGATTGGAGTTCAGCGAGTCTTTAGCTGCCGCGATAGGTACTGTATGACCAGGGAGAAACCAAGAGCGGAACGTGGTAATGGACGGTGATATCGGCAATGCCGAACTGTAGAGGAATGCGATCGAGAAACGGAGGATCAGGCAAGCCCTCAGTCTGTCCAGCCCATTGTCGGGCAAAGTATTCTCCCACGCTGAACGTCAGTTCATAGATTCCCGGTTTCAGTTCGTTTTCAGAGAGTAGGGGGGCATCGGTGCGCCCATCAGCATTGGTATAGACCGTTTTGAGCAGGTTTTTTTCACCTGATGAATTGATTAAAGCAAGAGCGATCGCAATTCCAGATCCAGGACATCCGTGAGAGGTGTCAAGTACGTGAGTGGTAAGTTTGCCAGACATATTTTTTAGCTGTAGATTTTGCTGAAGGCTGGTTTTGTTTGATAGCTTATTCAACTTGATAGAAATGTTCGACTTCTTGAACAACTCTTACTTTGCTGGTCATTAAATGTCTTTGCATAGCAGCAGCAGCAGCCTCAACATCACGGTCGGCAATCGCCTGATAAATTTGTCGATGTTCTACCCGGATTTCTAAAACCTTTGGATTTTGGCGGGTTGTCTGTGCCCTGAGTAACGTCATTTTATCGAACACCTGATCCAGCAGCGTTACTAGCCATGGGTTTCCTGAACTGACGGCGATCGCATGATGAAATTGATAATCCAAGTCTAAAAGCTGAAAACTGTTTAGCTCTGAATCAGGACGTTGCATCAGTTTCTCGGCTTGCAGTACATAACGTTCGATCATGTGCAGCTCCTCAGCGCTGGCATATTGACAAGCGCCCAAGATGGAAACCTGCTCTAGCCCCATTCGGCAGTCATATAGATGCTTAGTGTCTATCACAGAAATAGAGGTAACGCGCAATCCTTCCTGGGCATCGCCGATAATCAAGCCCTCCCGCTGGAGCTGCCGCATAGCTTCACGGATGGGAGTCCGGCTAACCTGTAGCGCCTGAGCTAGGTGAGTTTCAACTAGGCGATCGCCGGGAGCAAGTCTCCCAGACAAGATATTGGTTCGCAGAGCTTGATAGGTTTGTTCATGCAGCGATTTACTGCGACGGATAGGTTGTGAAGACAGGCTCAAAAGCTAACTTCCTCTTAACGGCAAGGGGGGACTACCATCAACTGCGCATATAGCAACCGCTAAGGCGGTTAGGACGGGGACATTTTGGGTGGGGCGCGAAGCGCCCCACCCAAAATGTCCTAAGCAAACTGGCGACAGCTACACTGTATAAAATTTTGGATGTATACCAAGTGCAGTATACAGATTAGCCTCTCAGATTTTTGTGATACGTAATACTCAAGTAGTGGCGTGGAAAGGCATGGTTCTGACCCAAATAGCTGACTTTAGGCTCAGTATCTTTATGTCTAACTCAAATCCACACCCAAGAACCGATCGAGGAAGCGCGATCGCCAGAGAAATCGCTGAATCAGACACCACTCCAGTGCCACCAGCCCGATAAAGAAATAGTTCACGGTTCCTAGAGGATACAGCTCGAAGAAGCGGCGCAGGGGTGGAACCGAGACGATCAATAAATAGACTCCTAGTAAAACCAGAGAGACGATCGTATAGCGCCAGTCGCCGCTCAGGGGTTCGCCACCTACCCAGGCGGTCGTGGGCGGCTTCAAAAAAGGAATTAACAGCAGCTCACCCATAACCAGAATGGTCACTAGGGCGCTACGGGGGATAGCGTGATCAATTTGGGCTGGGTCGAGTCCGGGTGGCAGCTCCAGCACGGCAACCACCAGATAAAACAGATAGACCAGCAGCGACACAACCGTCAGCGACAGAGTCGTGGGAATAATGAAATGCAGCATCGATCGCAGCATCGTCCGGCGCGGCATCACCCCCGGCTTTGCCCAGATGGGGATGCACATGGTGGGAAAGCCTACGCCAATCAGGGCAACGATCGCGCTTTGCTTATTCTGGAGCGGAAAATTGTCGGTGACGATCGCCGTGGCAAAAATGAGCAGCGTCACGCAGATGGTTCGCACCAAGAACAGCTTCAGCACATCCTGAATGCCGTTACGAATCCGCTGCCCTTCTAGAAAAGCTTTGGGCAATGCCCCAAAAGAATCCTTGAGCAAGACAATATCTGCGACTCCTCTGGCTGCTTTACTGCCGCTTTCCATGGCGATCGCCAAATTAGCCTGCTTCAGCGACAGCACATCATTCACCCCATCGCCAATCATGGCAATATAGCGCCCTGACTTACGAAGTACCGACACTAGCTGCGCTTTCTGCTCAGGCGTAATCCGACCAAAGACCGTGTAGGCGATCGCCGCTTGGGCAAACTGCGCCTCGTCCATTTCTGCTAGCTGCATTCCCGAAACCAGCCGCGCCTCCGCTAATCCTGCCTGTTTAGCAAGAGCTGCCACCGTCTGCGGATTGTCGCCAGAGATAATTTTGACTTCGATGCTTGCCTGGGCAAAACCTTGTAGCGTCTCGTAGGCTTCTGGGCGCAGCTCGTCGCTGAAGCGCAGGATGCCCAGCGGCACCAGGTCAATCGGCAGATAGGGCGCTTCACTATCCTGAATGGCTAGGGGATTGGGACTGTAAGCAAACAGCACCACTCGCAGCCCTTGCTCAGTCCCCGCCTGAATGTAGTCCTTCAGTTCAGCATCTAGCAAAATGTTGGCAGTCAGCATTTCTGGGGCACCGAGAACATACACCCCCCGCCGATCGCCCTGATCGAAGGCTAAAGCACTCCATTTGCGGGCTGATGAGAAGGGAACTTCAGCCTTGGGAGCTAATATTTGTCCGGGGCAAACTTGGGCGATCGCCTGACTGGTGCGGTTGCCTGCCGTGGCATTTGCTGCAAAGTCTCCCAGAAGCGATCGCAGTTCTGCCTCGCTGATGCCAATGGGCAACACCTCATGCAGCAAAATATTGTTGGTGGTCAGCGTCCCAGTTTTGTCGAGGCAAAGCGTATCGACATTGCTAAGAGATTCGACGGCGTTTGCCTGCTGAATCAGCACATCCTGCCCTAGCATCCGCACTGCCCCCAGCCCATAGGAAAGCGTGATGGCGATCAGCAGTCCGGCGGGCACCAGTCCGGCAACAACGGCAGCCCGTTGGGCGATCTCGTTGGGTGGATAGGAGCTGCTGAGAAAGCTGATGCCCACCAGCGTCCATAAAAAACAGGCGATCAGCATGAAGACGCGAATCACTAGATTAATCTCCACCTGGAGGGGAGTGAGCGATCGCCGATAGGCTCTAGCTCCCGCAACCAGCTTGTAGGCAACGGTTTCGCTGCCCACTTTTTCGGCTTCGTAGTACGCCGTGCCGCTGACGCAAAAGCTGCCCGAAAAAACGGGAATGCCCGACTGCTTGGGAATGTGATCGGATTCACCCGTCAGCAGAGATTCATCCACCTCCATGCGCCCACTACCCACGACCGAGCCATCTACCAGGATTTGGTCGCCCGGTTGCGCCACCAGAATATCGCCCCGGACAATGTCGCTGGGGTCAATGTTGCGCTGGATACCCTCACGGATTACTGTGGCTTTCGGACGGCTGAGCAGAGCAATGCGATCGAGCTGCCGTTTCGCCCAAATCTCCTGGTAGATGTTGACCAGCACGCCGCCAAAAATGACGATCACCACTAGCACGGCATCGCCTGCCCGCCCTAGCTTGAACATGACCAAGCTGATAGTTAGGAAAATGCCGTTGATAAACGTGAATAAATTCTCTTGAAAGATTTGGCTATAGGAGCGACCCGTTTGCAGCAGGGCATTGTTGCCGTGACCCGCCGATCGCTGTTGTTCGACCTCACGCTCTGATAGTCCCTGTAGCTCAGGAGCAAGGTTCATCTCTGCGGAGTGACTCATGGTTCAATAGCGCTTGAAAATAATGATGAGTGGGCTGCTGCTCTCCAGCATAACGTCTACTTTCCCAGCCTCAAGAGAATGCCTAAACGGGTGGGCGATCGCTTTAAAGAGATTCACTAGATTTGGCAGATAGATTCACAATTCCCACAAACAGAATCTATTAAACAAGCTAGGAGATAATGAGAGCTACGCGCACTCTAGCCTACGCCAGACCTATGCCACCCAAACTGGTTGAAATTCTCTCTGCTGATGAGATTCGTCGTACCTTAAACCGTCTTGCTTCCCAAATTGTTGAGCGATCGGGAGATCTCTCAAATCTGGTGCTGGTCGGTATCTACACAAGAGGGGTGCCTCTGGCGGAAATGCTGGCGCGGCAGATTGAAATCCTGGAGCAAAAGCAGGTGGCGATCGGATCGTTAGACATTACCTTTTACCGCGACGACTTAGACAAGATCAACTTGCGAACGCCCGAAAAAACAGATATGCCCTTTGATTTATCTGGCAAAACCGTGATCTTGGTGGATGATGTCATCTTTAAGGGGCGGACGATCCGAGCGGCATTGAATGCCGTCAGCGAATATGGCAGACCGGAAGTGATTCGGCTGGCGGTTTTAGTCGATCGCGGGCACCGAGAAGTGCCGATTCACCCAGACTTTACAGGCAAAAAGCTCCCCACCTCCAAGGACGAGAAAGTCAAGGTTTACCTCCAAGAACCCGACGGACGAGATGCCGTAGAGCTGATTCGCGCCAGCAATCTGTTGAAGGAATAAGGGGAGATGGGGAGATGGGTGGATGGGAAGATGGGTAGGCGGGTGGATAGAGAGGGTAAAACTCATCCACTCATCCACTCATCCACTCATCCACTCATCCACTCATCCACTCATCCACTCATC
>NZ_JCACIN010000053.1:0-217993 GCF_059504425.1 Drouetiella sp. | reverse complement strand
CACCCTTCTACCCTCTACGCTCCTGAAGCTTGCGATACACGTCCCGGATATCTACCTTGTGATGAGCCATCGCCACCAGCGTGTGATAGAGCAGGTCGGCAACTTCTCCAGCGATCGCCTCCCCATCATCATCCTTGCAAGCCATTACCACCTCAGCCGACTCCTCGCCAATCTTCTTGAGGATCTTGTTGTCACCCCCCGCAAGCAGCTTGCAGGTATAGGATTCCGAGTTGGGATGGTCACGGCGATCGCAAATCACTTCAAAGACTTGAGACAGGGTATCCGCAGGGGGAGCCTGGATGGCGCCTTCCACCTGATGAAAGCAGCTTCGCTCTCCGGTGTGGCAAGCAATATCGCCCTGTTGCTCGACGCTAATCAGCAGCGCATCGCTGTCACAGTCGTAACGCAAAGACTTGACGTACTGCAAATGCCCAGAGGTCGCGCCCTTGTTCCAAAGCGATGAGCGCGATCGGCTCCAAAACCAGGTTTGTCCTGTTTCCATTGTCTTTTGCAGAGACTCACGGTTCATCCACGCCATCATCAATACTGTGCCGTCGAGATAGTCTTGGACGATCGCAGGCACAAGCCCCTGCTCGTTGTAGGCAATTTGGTCAACAGGAATAGCGGTAAGTGGAGCAACAGACATGGAGTAGCCTTGGGTACGAGTGATCTTATTTTAGATTTTAGATTTTGGATTTTAGATTAAATTTTTCCGATACTGCCGGGGGGTCTGCCCCGTCCAGCGTTTGAAGGCGCGGTAAAAAGCGCTGGGTTCGGAAAACCCTAGCAGAAAGGCGACATCGTGAATGGGAGTCTCTGAATCTTGGAGGTGGCGCAGGGCAAGATCGCGGCGAGTTTCGTCTAGAAGCTGCTGATAGGAAGTGTTTTCAGTCTGCAATTCTCGCTGAAGCTGGCGGACGCTGAGGGTGAGGCTGCGGGCGATCGCCTCTAGCGTCGGCACTTCTCCCTGCAACTGCTGCGTGATGGCTCCCACGACTTTCTGGAGATAAGTCTGATTTGGGTGGGCATTCAGCATCGTGACGGCATGATGTTCAAACACGGAGAGCAGGTTGGCATTTGCCGATCGCACTGACCAATCTAAGCAATCCGCAGCAAAAATAATGCGATTGGTGGGCTGAGAAAACTGTACCTTCGTGTGAAAAATTCGCTGATGCTCGGCATCCTCTTCCGGGCGAGGATGCTGAAACCAGACTGCTTGAGGCTGTAAGGCATTTCCGGTGAGCTGCTGTGTGGCGGTGATGAGGGCAGCAAAGGTACTTTCGATCGGCTGTCGCGGCTCGTCTATTAGGTAGTTTTTTAGACCTGCTACGACTTCGCAATCACACTGCACCCAGCCGTCTGAAACCCTGTGGTGAATCGCTACGCCTTGGCTAAACAGCCGCGTGTACTGGGAGAGTTTTTCGAGAACCTGCCCATAGGTTTTGCAGTTCAGCAGCACATAGCCCACAATGCCGATCGCCGAAAGGTCAAAAGCTTCGCCAATGTGCAAGCCCAAATTACGATCGCCCGTTTGCTGCACTGCCTCTCGCCATAGATACTTCAGCACCTCTCCAGAAACCTGCTGATCGGGATTGTCTAGACAGGCAGGATCAATATGAGCAGCGGTGTACAGGCGATCGATCTCGCCGCCTTGCATCGCCACATATTGCACGATGTCTCGCACGATCGCGATCGAGAACGTTGCATCTTGCATCAGCCTTTCTGCACAACCTTTGAGATTGGCGCTCTCAGTCATTTTTTTGGCGCGGCGCGTCAATGTTTACCCTAGCAGAACGCCTTACCTTTGGACTGTTGGCAACTACATCAAACGCCGCTACATCAAACGCCGCTACAGGAAGCATTAGACCATGACACACCCAAACTTTTCAACCCACGAAACTTCTCATTCGCCCGCCGCCGAAATCATTGTCAATCCGGTGACAGGCGATCGGATGACCATTCTCCAGGCTTCCCATGAAAGTCAAGGCACCTATGCCAAGATTCGCTTTGACTTACCCCCCGGAGCTAAAGGCAGCCCCCTTCACTTTCACACTGCCATGGATGAAACGTTCACCGTGCTGCAAGGCTGTCTAGAAATGGAGGTGGGGCAGAAAGGCAATCGTCGCTGGCTGAAGCCCGGTGAAAGCGTTCATGTGCCTGTTGGAACGCATCATAGCTTTTGCAATAGCTCCAATGAATGGGTGACATTTACAACTGAAAATCGACCCGCAGCTGGGTTTGAACGCTTTATTCGAGGGATGTTTGGATTGGCGATCGATGGCAAGGTCAACTCTGAAGGAATGCCGACCCATTTGCTACAGTTCGCAATTCTCCTCAAGCAGGCAGACACCATTCCTGTGGGCATACCGCCTGTCTTGTTTAACGGGTTGATCAACACGCTGGCCTGGGTGGCTCAAAGATTCCAGATAGAGCGATCGCTGCGGAAGTATTGGCACAGCGAGAAGAACGCTCAATGAAACTCTTTTATCAATCGATCGATACCGCGCTATTGCTCGCTGCACTTATACTATGGGGAGGAATTTTTAATGAACCGCTTACCGCTTATTCGCACAACCGGGCTACTGCTGATTTCACTCGTTTTGCTGTTGAATATTCCCTACACGCTACTGATTCAAACCTTTGAGTATGACGACATTTTGCGCCAACCTGTCGGCGATGTTTTGACAAAGTTTCATGCCGGGGGAACATCGCTGATTCTCACTTGGTTTGCTTTTGGGCTGGCGGCATTCCTATTTATTCCGGCAAGCCTTCTGCTGCACAAAGTTCTCGATCGCCCCGATACACCCTACTTGACGATCGCCACTTTTATGGGCGGGCTGTCTGGTATCCTTCAGGCGATCGGGCTGATGCGCTGGGTATTTGTAGTGCCGCTGTTGGCAAATCTCTACGTCACTAGCTCTAGCTCAGCCACCCGCGAGGCAGTTAGCGTGGTCTATCAGGCAGTGCATCAGTATGGCGGTGTCGTTATTGGCGAGCATCTGGGACAGACGTTGCTGATGGGCTGGACATGGGGCGTTTGTAGGGCAATGCGATCGTCGCCCCTATTCAAATCCTGGGTAGTCTGGTGGGGATTGCTGACCACACCGCTGCTGCTGCTGGGGCAAAGTGAGCTGCTGGCAACGACAATTCCCACAATGCCCGTGATTGAAACAACTCCGATCGGCTTCATCTTATGGGAAATCTGGCTGCTGATCGTGGGTGTCTCACTGCTGCGAGTGCCTCAGAAACGCTTGAGTCTTGAAATGGCAGAGCGTCAATAGCAGAGGGTGAGAAACATGGCAGCCAGGAATTTTATACAGGATAGATCTATGGCAAACCCCTTCCGCGCATTTCTTGCCCATCAGCTTGGGTTTCCATCAGGTTGGTTTGGGCGGCTACTTCTGCGAGTGCTCAATCGCAATAATGCCGCTATAAACGACCTCGTGTTGCAGTCAATGCAGTTGCAGACGGGCGATCGCGTTCTTGAAATTGGGTTTGGCGGTGGTTATCTAATTCAGCGGATTGTCGATACCGGGATGCCCGCTTTAGTGGCGGGCGTGGAGCGATCGCCAGAGGCATTGGCGATCGCTCGTCAGCGGTTTCGCTCTCAGCTCAGCCAAGGTAGCATCGAACTCAGTCTTTCTGACGCGAAGGCATTGCCTTTTGCAGAGAAGAATTTCAATCAACTTTGTACAGTCAACACCCTCTATTTTTGGTCAGATCCACAGCATGTACTGGCGGAGTGTCAACGAGTTTTAGTTTCAGGCGGGAAATTGGTGATTGGCTACAGCTCCAAGGAATTCCTAGACCAACAGAAATTTTCCCAGCACGGATTTGTTGCCTATGAAGTTACGGAAGTAGAAGCGATGCTAAAGATTGCTGGATTCATAGAAATCGAGACATTTTCCGGTAGAAGCAGCCGTCATCAAACATTCTTTTGTACCAGCGGCACGGCTCATTAGATCGTTTGCGATGGTGTCTGCTTACTCCTAACTCAAACGCTTGATTGTGACTATTGAAATACCAGTGAAGGTATCGATGGGCGTTCTAAAGAGAATATCACTAATCCCTCAGCAACTTTGCCTTGAGCAAGATATCGCAGAAAATCATGCTGGGTTTGAGAGAGATGCGTATCTCTGGCTGTAAGGGGTACTAATACAAGGGTTACTAATACAATAGAAAAGCTATGCAACATGGCAGGCGATGATGAAGCGGGTCGAGATCCCGTTGAAGGAGGACGATCGCGCCAGACTGAATGCAATGTGTGCCATTTTTCTACCCAAAAAGATGACACGCTCCCGCTGGGTTTCCCTTAACCGTCAACTTTGCTGCTGGAGAAACGAGTAAGACAGTAGCTATTCCAATTATCCAAGATGGGACTGTTGAAGGTACAGAAACGATTAACTTTTCAGTAACAGGTCTTGGCAATGCGGCGATCGGCACAAACAGTACTGCTACTCTGCAAATTTTAGATAATGGTGGCGATCGTCTTCACCAGCTTATCCAGGCTAGAGTCTAGATATATTCTCAGTTCCGATCTTTTTTTAATTCATACCAATTTAAGACCCAAACAAGGCAGATGATTTTCGAGAGCCTCATCAATTTAAATTGATATCACTTGCCTGATGGAACCGTAAAAGGATACTGGCTGAGGCGATCGTTCGGGAGGCGAGAAACTGAATTGAATGCACCCATAATGAATGGGTACAAACAGCCCTTTTCTTGTGTTGAGAGAGGGCTTATTTTAGTCAACTTTGCCATACATTACTCACAATCAGAGGATAAATTGAGGATTAGATGACCTATGGCTACACCTGGGCACAAGAGTTTTTGCAAACTGAAAAAATAAGAGGACTTTGCGATTTACTGATATTGAGTAGGTAAATAACGGCAACAAGACAATGGCAACACCATGACGGAAAAAAAGTCTAAATCTGGCTGGAAATTTTTGGGAGAGGCGCGAACTCAGATTTTGCTTTGGTACGTTGTTCTCATGTTTTCTTCTGCGATCGCCTCAACTTTAATCATTCGTCAAGCGCTTTTTTCTCGGCTAGAAGAACGAATTGAGGCCTCTTTAACCCAAGAAATTGAAGAATTTCAAAGGCTAACCAAGGGACGAGATCCCCAAACGGGTGAACGGTTTGCAGGAAATATTGCTGCTATTTTTGATGTATTTTTGAGGCGCAACATTCCTGCAGAGGATGAGTTTTTGATCGCGCTGCTCAACGGTAAGTTATATCAGTCTAGCCCCCTTGCCCTGCCCCCTGCCTTGCGGGAGAATCAGGCGCTGCTTCAGTCTTGGGCAAGCTTGACGCAACGTGAACATAGCCAGATCAGCCTTGCCACAGGCGAAACGATCCTTTACCGCGCTGAGCCATTGATTCGAGGGGACAATCATGGCGTATTCGTAGTAGCATATTCGGCTACAGGGGAACGCCATAAGGTCGATGAAGCAGTTTTTGTCATTATTCAGGTCACGATCGCTATTTTTTTGCTAGTTTCATCCTTGGCGTGGGTCGCAGCAGGGCGAGTGCTGGCTCCGCTCCGGTTGTTAATTAAGACCGTTCGCTCGGTGAGCGAGTCTGACTTGAGCCAGCGGATTTCTGTGCAGGAGGGAGGAGAAATTGCTGAGCTTGCCATCACGTTTAATGAAATGATGGAACGCCTTCAGTCTTCTTTTGACAGTCAGCGCAACTTTATCAATGATGCAGGTCATGAGTTGCGAACCCCGATTACGATTGTGCGAGGACATCTAGAGCTAATGGGGTCTGACCCTAAGGATCAGCAGGAAACCTTAGAACTGGTAATTGATGAACTCGATCGCATGAGTCGTCTGATTAATGACCTGCTGCTGCTAGCCAAAGCCGAGCGCCCTGATTTTCTTCAGTTAGAGGTGGTCGATATCGCTGCTTTTACAGATGAGCTGTTTGCCAAAGCTAAAGCCTTAGCCGATCGCGATTGGCGATTGGATGGCAAAGGTATGGGAAAAATTGTCATTGACCGCCAGCGAATTACTGAAGCTGTGATTAACTTGGCGCAAAACGCGACCCAGCACACCCAGCCGGGAGATGTGATTGCACTGGGTTCAGTCTTGAAGCACCATCAAATGCTGTTTTGGGTGCGAGATACAGGGGATGGCATTGCTTTAGCCGATCAGCAGCGCATTTTTGAGCGCTTTGCGCGTGCTGCTAACAGTCGCCAGCGCTCGGAAGGGGCGGGGCTAGGGTTGTTTATTGTGCGGACGATCGCAGAAGCGCACCACGGCTCTGTTCAGGTTACCAGCGAGCTTGGCCGTGGCTCGACTTTTATCCTTAAGCTTCCCTATCTGCTTTCTTACAATTTTCTTCAAAAATAGTTTTATGAATCGAATCTTAATTATCGAAGATGAGCCTCGGATTGTTTCATTTCTGGAGAAGGGTCTTCAAGCGAATGGATTCACCACGGCAGTAGCAGTCAATGCGGCAGATGCCATCTCAATGGCATTGAATCATGAGTTTGATTTACTCATTCTGGATCTTGGGCTTCCTGACCAGGATGGATTGAGCTTGTTGGAGCAGCTACGGGGGCAGGGCAAGACATCGCCCATTATCATCCTGACAGCGCGGGATGGCATTGGTGATAAGGTTGCTGGTCTGGAAGGGGGAGCCGATGACTATATGACGAAACCGTTTCGATTTGAAGAATTGCTGGCGCGAGTGCGAGTCCGGCTGCGGAATCATCAGGCTGCTGATAGTCAACCTAGTGGAAAAAATGAGCAGGTGCTTCAGGCTGGCGATGTTCTCTTGGATTTGCGTACCCGTCAAGCTCAAGTAGGCGATCGCCAAGTGGATTTGTCTGCGCGCGAATTTATCATGGCAGAAACTTTTTTGCGCCACCCCAAGCAAGTTATGAGTCGGGAGCAGTTACTCAATCATGTTTGGGGATATGACTATGATCCAGGTTCTAATATTGTAGATGTGTATGTTGGCTATCTGCGAAAAAAACTAGGCAGTGATGTGATTGAAACAATTAGAGGCATGGGCTATCGGTTAAGAGCATAACTTTTTATGCCTCATTTCAAATCTTCATGAGATATTAATAAGCGCGTAAATTCTTTCTGTTCTTGAACATTCTTCTATTTGAAAAAATACTGCTTTAGAGGGGTGACTTACAATTATATTGCACTCTTCTTTCTTTAAGATGAGGAGTAATTAAGAGGAACATGAGAAAGTTCTCACGAAGGTTGAATCAAAACTGTACAGAGATTACTTTCTAAGAAGGTGTAGAAGTAGATATTTGATTATCAACGCATTGATTTTCAACTTGCCTAATTTTATTTCTACCCTAATTCTTGTTTAACGCAATGGAGTCTTACTAATGGTTAGTCCGTTGATTGATGAATTGTATCCTGCTGGGATGTCTCTATTTTTGGGATCAGAAAGCTTCTTGAAGGATTTGTCTGAGGAAGATGAGTCAACTATTACAGGGGGAAAGCGATCGCAAAGCGGTCGTTCTAATAAGAGAAAAAAGAAGCGTCGTGTCAGGAAGGCGCGTCGGCGTGTGGTTCGCAGCCGTAGCAACAGCAACAGCTAGGCCAGTGAGTCGCCATTAGGCTTTGGATTTTCCGCACGCGAGGCGTGCGGAAAATCTATTTTTCTAGCAAGTCTTGGGATGTGCTCTAGTCAGGATAAAAGTTTGGCGTTAGCAGGCTGAGCTTTAGCGTTAAAGGTGAGAATAAAACTTTGTAAAATATGGTGTTTCTACTGAGCAGTCAAAATGTTTTTCAATATTTGATTGAAAAAAAGATTATTTCAGCCGCACAAAACAGCGGACAAATTGAGTCAAAAACCTGCAAAAACTTCAATCTCCTCATTCATTTTCCGAGTCAAGCATCAGAGCAACCCAGCATTCTGATTAAGCAAGAGCCGCATGATGAAGAGGGCGACACAAATGGAGATTTTTTGCATGAATGGCAGGTCTATGAACTCGTTAGGCATGACTCAGAATTCAGCCAAATTAAATCTCTGCTGCCAGAAGCCATCCGTTTCGATCAAAAGCATTCTATTGTTGCCTTTAACTATCTGAAAAACTATTGCGATCTTGATGATTTTTACACGCAAAATCGTCGTTTTTCCAGTCCAATTGCCACTGCTTTAGGAGCCGCTTTAGCTGAAGTCCACCGCATCAGTTGCGATCGCCAAGACTATAAAGAATTCCTGGCGGCCAAAGATACCGTCGAAGACAAAGACGATGAAGCAACTGAAAAAGTTCCTGACTTGATGCATGAACTTGAAAACCTGACACCTGAGAGCTTTGGGGCGATATCGGCGGATGGTCTGAAGTTTTATGAGCTATACCAGCGCTACGACAGCCTGGGGCAAGCTATTCGCCAACTCAATGCCGTCTATGAACCCATTTGTCTCATCCACAATGATTTGAAGCTCAGCAATATTCTGCTGCACCATGAATGGGAATCTCTGCTGTTGCAGGGCGATCGCGCTTTCCCTCCATCGGCTTTGACAGGATCAGAGGCTGCGATTCGGCTAATTGATTGGGAGAAATGGCTGTGGGGAGATCCAGCTTCTGACCTCGGCACTCTGGTCGCCAACTATCTCAAAATCTGGCTGAAAAGTCTTGTGGTCAGGGCAGGCATTGATCTGAATCTGGCGCTGCGTCTGGCTTCTGTTCCCCTAGAGGTGATTCAGCCTTCCATGGTTGCTTTGGTGCGATCGTATCTGGCGCATTTCCCAGAAATCTTAGAACGCTTTCCTGACTTTGTGGAGCGGGTGATGCAATTTACGGGGATGGCCTTGATTGAAAGTATCCAAACAAAGCTTCACTACCAGGAACCCTTTGGTAACATCGAAATTTGTATGCTGCAAGTGGCTAAAACGCTTCTGTGTAGTCCTTTGCAGGCGATCGAAACTGTGTTTGGTTTAACAGTCTCTGATCTGCTAGATTCTCAAGTTCAGCTACCGCTCAAGGCGCAGCGTAGACAGAGCGGGGCATCTGTAGAAAAAGGGAAAACATCCACAGAAGTGACTCAACCGGGAACCTGCGATCGCCCACTTTCAGGGGAGCAAGATATCCTGAATCGGGATGCCCTGAATCGGGATGCATTTCATCAACAGACACCGCTACAGGATCTGGTGAACCACATTCAGATCAAGGCACATTGCTGCATTCACCATCCCCGCTATAGCCCATCGCAGCCTCCAGAGGCGATCGCCTCCCGCCTCCCGATGCTGCCCGCAGATCTTCAGCGGGGATATTTGAAGGCTCAGCTACAGAACTATCTCTACGATATTTACTTTAGTGGCGAAATTTGCTTGGGTGACGAAACTGGTTTTAGCGGCACACAAGAATTTGCTCAAACCTTGCAAGCAGAGGGCTACCGCCCTCCGAGCTTGGAAAACAATAGGGTGCATGGGCTAGATGTGCGGTTCTATGAGCAACTCCGTCGTAGCAACTGGGGCGAAGGCTATTTTGACCCTGAGTGGCAGGTGGTGCGACGAGAGTCTGACGGCACTTTTGCCGTGCAAAAGGAGGAATTGACGCTTCATATTGACCCGCTCCGGCATCTGCCCGCAGAGACGCGATCGCCCTCTATCGGAGATATCGTCGCCATTCGTCTACCCAAAAACCGGATTGAAACTGGATTCTACGTCGCAGTGGGGAATGCCGGACTAGTGCCTGATGACTCTCCAGCCATCGAACTCTATTTCAATGTGACGCCAGCAGGGGCGATCGCCCTGATGCAAAATTTGACGCAACGCCTCAATGCGATCGCGCTACCGTTTGTCTTCAAGGTACTCTCCGATCCGGTGGCGTATGGACGCTATGACGCGGGCATTTTGCAGGTGGAGCGCAGCCGCTCCGAGCAACTGTGGCCTGTACTTCAGCAGGTCTATGCTGCGATCGCCCCTGAGCAGGTTCACGCTACGACTCCGTTGTTTACCAAGACGCTAGCGCCGGGTTTGGGTCTTGCGGAAGAACCTGAGGAAAATACTGCCGAAGACTTTGGTACGAAGTGCTGCAAGCTGGTTGCAGAGGGGCTTTTGTCGGTCTGGCAGACCAAATCAGACTCGCCTCAAGCCCGGATGAGCGCCATTCGCCAGCAACTGATGGAGCAGGGGCTTAATTGGCAGAAGCCGTACCTCAATCCTCATTCTGAAGATATCTATCCTCCATTAGGCTTTACGATCGACTGAACGAGACGAAGCAATCTGGCGTTGCTGATCTCTGGAGTGCATTTTTGTTAGAGAGAGGCGCGGAGCGCCTCTCCCTAACAAAAATGCCGCCATTAAGCAATACCCGCAATCCCTGGAAGTGATGAGAATCTTGACTGAGAAGGATACGAGGGATCAATGAAATACCCGCTGGTCTTGCAGCATAGTGAGGAAGATTGTGGGGCGGCTTGCTTGGCCTCGATCGCTAAAGGCTGCGGTCGGACTTTTACCCTCAACCGAGTGCGGGAAGCGGTAGGCACTGGGCAACTTGGCACAACATTATTGGGATTACGGCGCGGTGCAGAGGCGCTAGGCTTCTTTGCGCGATCGGCTGCGGCTTCTCCTGAAATTCTCGATCGCGCCCATGATATTCCCCTTCCGGCTGTGATTCACTGGCAGGGCAATCATTGGGTTGTGCTTTATGGCAAACGGGGCGATCGCTATGTGGTGGGCGATCCAGCGATCGGCATTCGCTATCTCTCAGAGGCAGAGCTAACTGAAGCCTGGGCAGATTGGGTGATCTTGCTGGTGCAGCCTGACCCTAGCCGTTTCTATGCCCAAGATGATGACAAGATAGGCGGGATTGAGCAATTTTTTCTGCGGCTGTTGCCCTATCGCAGTATTTTGCTCGAAGCAGTTCTGTGCGTGACGATCATTGGTTTACTGTCGTTAGCCTCACCCTTCTTTATTCAGGTTTTAACCGATGAGGTGTTAATTCAAGGCGATACCCGCCTGCTGTTGGGAATTGTGGTTGCGATCGTGGTTATGTATCTGGTTAGAAGTGGGCTATCGCTTGTGGCCGATAACCTGATCGCCAACTTTGCCCAACGTTTAGAGTTAGAACTGATCTTGGAGTTTGGCAAACATATTTTGCAGTTACCCTTGACCTACTATGAGGTGCGGCGCAGCGGTGAGGTCGTCAGTCGATTACGAGATATCGAAGAGATCAACCGATTGGTTTCAGATGTGATCGTTAATTTACCTAGCTCTATCCTCATTGCCATCGCTTCTCTGGGTTTGATGGTGTTTTATAGCTGGAAGCTGGCGATCGTTGCGGTGATTGCTGCGATCGTCATGACCCTATCCACCGTGATTTTTCAGCCTATTCTCCAGCAAAAGACGCGGCGGGCAATGGTGCTAGAAACCGAGAATCAGGGGGTGCTAGTCGAAACCTTTAAGGGAGCGCTGACCCTGAAAACCACAGGAGCCGCGCCTCAGTTTTGGGATGAACTGCAAAGTCGCTTTGGCCGTTTAGCTAATTTAATGTTTAGCACAACGCAGATTGGCATTTTTAACGGGACGTTTAGTGGATTGGTTTCTGATATTGGGGGAACTGTTTTGCTCGGTATGGGGAGTCTGTTGGTGATCAATCGGGAGTTGAGCATTGGTCAACTGCTGGCCTTCACAACGCTGAATCGCAATGTGGTGGGTCTTATGGATGAGCTGGTCGATCTGGTGGATGATCTGATTCGCGTGCGAACGGCAAACGCCCGCCTGCAAGAAGTGATCATGGCGACGCCTGAAACGCAGGACGATGATAAGAAGCCCTGGGTGACGCTGCCGCAGGCTGCTGAGATTGCCTGCGTAGACTTAAATTTTCACTATCCGGGACGCGTGGAGCTACTCAAAAACTTTTCCCTTCAGATTGCAGGGGGGCAAACGATTGCGCTGATTGGCAAATCGGGCTGCGGTAAAAGTACCTTAGCCAAGATGATTGCGGGTCTGTATCCGCCCCAGTCAGGCAATATTCGACTGGGAATGTATAACGCCCAGGATTTATCGCTGGAATGCCTGCGGCAACAGGTGGTTTTAGTGCCGCAAGATTCCCATTTTTGGAGTCGATCGATCTTAGAAAACTTTCGCATGGGCAATCCGCACCTTTCTTTTGAGCAAATTGTCCAGGCTTGCCAGCTAACGGGTGCCGATGATTTTATCAGCTGTCTGCCTGAAAAATATCAAACGATTCTGGGTGAATTTGGCTCTACGGTTTCGGGGGGACAGCGGCAAAGGTTGGCGATCGCGCGGGCGCTGGCGAATGATCCACCCATTCTGATTCTGGATGAATCCACTGCTGGACTCGATCCGTCTAGCGAAGCCCAACTGCTGAAGCAGCTTCTGAGCCATCGCCAGGGCAAAACCACGATTCTGATTAGCCATCGTCCCAACGTGATTGCTCTAGCCGACTGGATTGTGTTTTTGGCGAATGGTCAGCTAGAGCGGCAAGGTACCGTCACTGATTTGCGATCGGTTCTGGGCGATCACCTCGATTTTCTAACGGCGCAAGCACAATCCGCCTCACCCTAATTCACCGCCTGAAACGGCCTTGCTAAAATCCTGCTGAAACCCTGCTGAAGATGAAATCAACGCCCTTCCTCCGTCCTGTTAAAGCCGATGAATTTTTGCCTCCTGTGAGTCGCTGGACGACAATCGGCGGAGGTATCCTTTTGAGTAGCGTTGGGCTAGCCTTGGTTCTGGCGGCGCTGCTGAAGTACAGCATTACGGTCAAGGCTCCTGCGACTCTTCGCCCCAACGGAGAAGTGCGAATTGTGCAGGCACAGCTAGAGGGAACGATCGCTAGCATCGCCGTCAAAGAGAACGAGGCTGTGCGGCAGGGGGATGTGATAGCGCAGCTCGATCGTGCCAGACTCGAAACGCAAAAAAATCAGCTTGTCACGACAGTGCAGCAAAGCCAGCTTCAGCTGACGCAAATGCAGGCGCAGATTCAGCTCTTAGATACCCAGATCGCTGCCCAAGCGCGATCGATTGACCAAGAGGTTTTGGTGGCTCAGTCAGAACTCGATCGCAACCAGCGAGAGCTTGGCGAACGACAGGTGACTACCCAGGCCGATGTGGCTGCTGCCGAAGCCGCTTTGCAGTTGGCTCAGAGCGAAATGCAGCGATATGCCCAGCTTGTAGATTCTGGAGCCGTTTCGCAGCTTCAGTTAGAGGAAAAGCAAGCAGCCGTCAGAACTGCTGCCGCCCAGATTGTCCGCGCCGAAGCTACCGTGAATCCCAGCGATGCCCCTGTGTCCATTGCCCAAGACCGCATTGCCCAAGCGGTCGCAACCGGACGCGCCACCCTGGCGACGCTGAAGCGAGAGCAGGAAGTGCTAATCCAGCAGCGATCGGAGATCCAAGCTCAGCGGCTGCGCGATCAGCAAGCCCTGCAACAGGCCGAAACGGAGCTACAAAACAGCGTCATTCGCGCCACCAGCGATGGCATTGTGCTGCGATCGAATCTACGCAACGTCAATCAAGTGGTGCGATTGGGCGATACCCTGGTTGAAATTGCTCCGGTCAACACTGCGTCGGTCAACGCTTTGACGGTGAAAGCCAGAGTTGCCCTACAGGATGTGGGGAATGTTAAACCAGGACAAATGGCTCAATTGCGAATTAGCGCCTGTCCCTATCCTGATTACGGTACCTTGCAGGGAACGGTAACGGCAGTGTCTCCCGATGCGATCGCTGCGAATCCCTCTAATCTTGCAGCGCCGCCTTTGAGTGAGGGCAGCCTTAGCTACTACGAGGTCACGATTCAGCCGAGTCAGTCTGTTTTGGGTCAGGGCAACCGCCAATGCCAGATTCAGGCAGGCATGGAAGCAGAGGCAAACATCATTTTTAGACAAGAGACGTTTCTTCAGTTTGTCTTGCGAAAAGCCAGATTGCTAACAGACCTGTGAATATGGGCTAGTACAGTAGAAATAAGGTTATGTAGCGCTGCGCGCTTAGATCCAATGAGTTATTTTTTGAGAGCCGCGCGGAGCGCGGCTCTCAAAAAATAACTCGTCCTAACTCAATTACGTAATGCTATGCCTGTCATAATGCTGACAAGAAATTGGGCGACCACTATGTTGCATAACTAACTTTTTACTGTGCTAGCAGCAAAATATCAGCTTCTCTCCTGTTTGTGGAAGGGGCGTGAAGCGCCCCTTCCACAAAAAAGCCCTTAAACAAGCCCTTATCGAGTCACCGCTGGCATCCCAAAAATATCCTCAATCCGAGGCATATCCTCTAGGGCAATCACCCGACCTTCATCCTCAAAGTTAGGAATCTGATCAAAGTTGAGATAGCGGTATAGCTCAGAGGCAAAGGGATCGATTTTTTGAGTGACGATCGCCATATACTCCTCAACTGTGGGGATTTTGCCCAGCAGCGCGCAAACCGCCGCTAGCTCAGCCGAACCCAGATACACCTGTGCGCCTTTGCCCATGCGGTTGTTGAAGTTGCGGGTGGAGGTAGAGAACACCGTTACGCCATCCTCTACCCGCGCCTGGTTGCCCATGCAGAGCGAGCATCCCGGCATTTCGGTTCTGGCTCCGGCAGCAGCAAAGGTGCCATACATCCCTTCTTCGCGCAACTGCTTCTCATCCATGCGGGTAGGGGGACAGATCCACAGCCGCACCTTCACAGGCCCCGCACCCTCCAAGACTTTTGCCGCTGCCCGGTAGTGACCAATATTGGTCATGCAGGAGCCGATGAACACCTCGTGAATGGGATCGCCCGCACATTCTGACATCAGCTTGATATTGTCGGGATCGTTAGGAGCTGCGACGATCGGTTCTTTAACCTGATCGAGATCAACCTCAATCACTTCGGCATATTCGGCATCGGCATCGCCCGACATCAGCGAGGGATTTGCCAACCACTGCTCCATCTTTGCCACCCGCCGCAGGATGGTACGGGTATCGCCGTAACCACGGGCCGCCATGTTTTTGAGGAGAGCGACGTTCGATCGCAAATACTCGGCAACCGTATCTGTACTCAGCTTAATCGTAGACCCGGCACAGGAGCGCTCTGCCGTAGCATCGGTTAGCTCAAAAGCTTGCTCTAGCTTCAGATCCGGCAGTCCTTCCATCTCCATGATCCGACCGGAGAAAACATTTTGCTTGTTCTCCTTGGAGGTGGTCAAAAGTCCGCGCTGCATTGCCGCGTAGGGAATGGCGTTGACAATATCCCGCAGCGTTACGCCGGGTTGAAGGCTGCCCTTGAAGCGCACCAATACCGACTCTGGCATATCCAAGGGCATCACCCCCAGAGCCGCCGCGAACGCCACCAGACCCGAACCCGCCGGAAAGGAAATCCCCAGGGGAAAGCGGGTATGGGAGTCGCCACCTGTGCCCACTGTATCCGGCAGCAGCATTCGGTTGAGCCAGGAGTGAATGATGCCATCCCCCGGACGCAGCGCTACGCCGCCCCGCTCATGCATGAAGTCGGGCAGATCTTTATGGGTCTTGATGTCTACAGGCTTAGGGTAGGCGGCGGTGTGGCAGAAGCTTTGCATCACTAGGTCGGCGCTGAAGCCCAGGCAAGCCAGCTCTTTCAGCTCGTCGCGGGTCATAGGCCCCGTCGTGTCTTGTGAACCCACGGTGGTCATAATCGGTTCGCAGGAGGTGCCCGGACGCACGCCTGCTAGACCGCAGGCTTTGCCCACCATCTTTTGCGCCAGGGTAAAGCCTTTGCCCGTGTCTGCTGGCAGTTGGGGACGGACAAAGCGATCGCTCGGCGCAAGCCCCAAGGCAATTCGCGTTTTGTCGGTCAGCGTCCGACCAATCAATAGCGGAATCCGTCCACCCGCCTGCACTTCGTCGAGAATGGTGTCGGGTTTAAGGTCAAAGCGGGAGATCACTGCACCGGATGCATCCGTGATTTCGCCTTTGTAGGGATAGATTGTGATCACGTCGCCTGTATTCAGCGGAGTCACATCACACTCGATCGGCAAAGCTCCAGAATCTTCGGCCGTGTTGAAGAAAATCGGCGCAATCTTACCGCCCAAAATATAGCCACCCGTCCGCTTGTTAGGCACATGGGGAATATCTTCGCCAATGTGCCACAGCACGGAGTTAATTGCCGACTTGCGGGAGGAGCCAGTGCCCACGACATCGCCCACATAGGCGACCGGATGCCCCTTTTGCTTGAGTTGGGCGATCGTCTCAATGCCTCCCGGCATCCGGGTTTCTAGCATCACCGTGGCATGCAGCGGAATATCGGGTCGCGTTGTTGCCAAGGGCGCTGGGGAGAGATCATCCGTGTTGGTTTCCCCCGGCACCTTGAAGACCGTGACGGTGATCGACTCTGGCAGCACCGGACGGTGGGTGAACCAATCGGCATCTGCCCAGGATTGCATCACCTGCTGCGCGTAAGCATTGCCGCCCTTCGCCAGCTCTTCGACATCATGGAAAGCATCGTAGACCAAGAGGATCTTGCTGAGCGATCGCGTGGCAACCCCAGCAATCTCAGCGTCTTCAACTTGCAACAAATCAATGAGGGAGTGGACGTTATAGCCCCCCATCATTGTGCCCAGCAGCTCTACAGCATATTGGGGAGAGACAAGCGGACTGTGAATCTCGCCCTTGGCGATCGCCGTCAAAAATCCTGCCTTCACATACGCCGCCTGATCCACGCCCGGAGGAATGCGATCCACCAGCATTTCTAATAGCGCCTGCTCCTCACCCGCCGGAGGATTTTTTAATAGCTCACACAGATCCGAAGCTTGCTCAGGGCTAAGGGGCAGGGGCGGAATTCCCAGGAGCGATCGCTCTGCAACATGTTTCCGATAAGATTCCAACATTTTCTAAACCTCTCCAGACAGCAAGATTGGGGGCAGACGGTCAGCACACCTAAAACCCATAATTTATACCCATCGGTATATCTCTACGGTAGCTTTCTGCACAGATCTCGATCGCATTATTGTTCAAGCCGCTCAATATTTCAGGCTCAGGGAGTATGGAACCTTCACCTCAATCTAGGTTCAAATCTAGGCTCAAGGGATAATGCATTGTCTTGCTCAATTGCAAATGATGGGTTGTATGTTTCCAAATGGGATGAGTCTTAAATCCTAATTTCTGATAAAACTTGTCGGCTGCTGCCGTGTCGGTTCGCAACGTCAAGAGCTGGTAATGCTGACTAGCTTCATCAATAAGCTGAGTGACCAGCAAACGTCCTACCCCATGCCGCTGCCAGACTGACTCCACATATAAATGTCGTAATCTTCCAATCTTGGGATCATTGAGATATGGATCTCTATTCAATCCCCCAATTCCGACAATTTTACCCTGAACTGATGCTGTCAGGAGTATTTCACCCGACTTGTCGAAGCAATTCAAACCGCTACGATACTCGCTAATCAGTCTTTCAACAAACCGAAATCCTTGAGATAAGCTTTCCTCAAGCAGATGATTGATAGCTCCCTCTTTAACCTCTGAAATGTGAGCGATATCTATGTGCTCCATAATTTTTGAAAAACAAGTATAGGCTCAGGCTTTAAGGATCGCGTACAAAATAAAACTCAATAGTTCGTTGGAAGTGTCACGCAGAGCGTGACACTTCCAACGAACTACTAGGGCTGTCACTAGTACAAGCGATCTACTATAGGCGCTTAGCAATGCTAAGCGCCTACCCCAAGAATTACTCTTCAACCCTCCAAAATCTAAAGATATCCTTCCACCAGCAAATCTCCTCCGATCGCTTCCCACTTCACCTGGCTGAGCGCCAAAGCCTGCGTCATTTGCGTTAGCCCTAAGTCTCCCACAGGCGAAGGAGCCGTTGTTCCGCCAATAATTTTGGGCGCAATAAACGCCAGAACTTTTTGGATAGAACCATCCGCGATCGCCTTAGCCGCCAGCGTGCCGCCGCATTCCCAGAAGACAGAGAGAAAACCGCGATCGTACAGGTTCGCCATCACCTGAGCGGGCGTTAGAACAGAAAGCTCTATCACCTCAACGCCCTGCTCAATTATCTGCGTAATTAATTGCTTTTGGAACTCAGGCTTTACGCCTTGCTCTGTAAAAATTACCGTCGGAGCAACCTCTGTTCGCCAAAGCTGAGCATCCAGGGGCAAATCAAGCGATCGGCTCATCACTACCCGCAGAGGATTGTGTCCTTGTCCATGCGCCGTGAGCAGTGGATTATCTCGACGCACGGTGTTACCGCCCACCACGACTGCATCGCAGCCCGATCGCAACTGATGTACCCTGATTCGCGCTTCTGGAGTCGTCACCCAGGCGCTGTGCCCAGTCGTAGCGGCAATTTTGCCATCTAGCGTCATGGCGTATTTCAAAATGCCAAACGATCGCTGGTGCAAAATGCGATAGACAAAGGCTTCGTTCAACGTCTGACAGGCAGCTTCCTCAACGCCTACCTCAACCTCTATACCCGCCTGACGCAACCGCTCAATGCCTTTTCCAGCTACCTGAGGATTAGGATCAATCATCCCCACGACCACCCGCGCAACGCCTGCCTCAATCAATGCATTGGCGCAAGGCGGAGTGCGTCCGTAATGGCTACAAGGCTCCAAATTGACATAAAGGGTTGCGCCCTGAGCCTGCTCTCCAGCGGCTCTAAGGGCAAAGACTTCAGCATGGGGCTGTCCGGCATAGGGATGAAATCCCTCTCCAACGATCCGATCGCCCTGCACAATGACAGAGCCAACCAAAGGGTTAGGAGCCGTTTGCCCCAGCGCCCGCTTTGCCAGTTCCAAGCAGCGCTGCATTATTTGGCGATCGAATTCACTGACCGAACTAGCTGTCATATTTCAAAATTGGCATTGATTAACAGGGGGATGATTTTTTGTGGGAGAGGGGCGCTCTGCGCCCCTCTCCCACAAAAAATCATCCCAGAGATTCAGCAACGCCGCAAAAATGAGCAAATTTTTACGGTTGCCAGGAAAAATCTTCATGGCAAGGTCGAATGTTTTGATTGAAGATGCGAACTTACGGGCATTTTAGGGCAAGCATTCTACTTTTTTGTTGGCAAGATAGAAAAATAGCGTTATTAATAACATGCAGCTTCATTGTCTTAGATTGTTTTGAGCCTAAATCTTAAAGCTTGACTTTTAGAGAAAGTAGCCGCAGTAAACCTGAAGTCATACATCGGTAATATAGCGATCGCCCTGACATTCGTTAGAATTTACCGCAACGCAACTATTCAGGTTGCGTTAAACCCATAGTTAAACCGTAGCCAAACCCTATCTTCTTGTTCCGATCGTCATTTCGTCCGTTTCTGATTTACCCTCAATGACTGCTGTGCCCGCTCCTCGACAGCCCTCCCAACCTCCTGACCTGACTGGTGGCAACCCGCCGCCAGACGTCACTCCTGTGTTTGCACTCAAGGAGCTAGTATCTCGTTTGCACCGTGAGCAAACCAAGATTCAAGACTTGCTGAGTTCGCTAGGGTTTGCGCTGCGCAGCTTCAAGAACCTGAATCAGTTTCTAGAGCTGACTCCCCTGATTGCCAGCCGCGTCACCGATGCTGACGGTGGGGCGCTCGTGCTCTACAAGCCCAACGGTCAGGTGCGGCTAGAGCGGCTTTACTGCCAGGATAATCCTTGTCCAGATGTGAAAGCAGCACTTGAGTCTGCTGCGCGTCAGCTCACCGCTATTGCCCCCATTCCGGCATACGGCAAAATAGCGCCCGATACGAGCAACCGCACTGCCGCGCTAGATTATCATGTCAATCATTTTTTGGGTTCTAGCGTCCATCTCTTTGGCACGGCAATTCTGACCAAAAACATTGAGCGCGGTCGGCTCTATGTCTTCAGCCGTGATCCAGAATATACCTGGACAGAAACCCGTCAGAAGCTCGTGCGGCTTGTTGCTGACCAGACGGCGGTAGCGATCGAAAATGATGAGCTAACCATAGAGCTACGCAAAAAAGAGCGGCTCGATCGCGAACTAGAGATCGGAGCCGAAATTCAGCTCCAGCTTTTGCCGCGCCAGTGCCCCAAAATTGATGGGGTCGAGCTGGCTGCTCTCTGCCGTACCGCAAGTCGGGTGGGCGGCGACTATTATGATTTCATCCCCGTCAACTACGATCCCGAACGCGCCAAACGGCTAGGGCGGTTAGAAACCGGACGCTGGAGTGTGTCGATCGGCGATGTCATGGGCAAAGGCGTTCCGGCAGGGCTGATTATGACGATGCTGCGGGGAATGCTGCGGGCAGAAGTGCTAAACGCCCACTCTCCGGCGCGAATTTTGCAGCATCTTAACCACGTCATGTATGCCGACTTGGAAAACTCCAATCGCTTCGTGACGCTGTTTTACTCAGAATACGATGCCAAAACCCGCACGCTCTCCTACAGCAACGCGGCACACAATCCGCCTCTGCTCTGGCAGGCGGCAACAGGCACCCTCAAGCGATTGGATACTTTGGGAATGCTGATTGGGCTAGATATTAACTCGCAGTATCACGAAGCTCAGGTACAGCTTCAGCCGGGAGACACCCTGATTTACTACACTGACGGCTTCACCGATGCCGCCAGCCAAAACGGCGATCGCTTCGACGAAGAAAGCCTAGCCAGACACTTCAAATGGGCATGTCGTCACTGCGAAACGCCGCAAGCCATTCTGGATTACCTGTTTAACCAGGTGCAGCAATTCATTGGCTCAGAGCGCCACAACGAAGACGATATGACGCTAATCGTGATGCAGATTAAGAGTGAATCTTGAATCGATGCGTTGGTTCTCCCAATCTATGGCAAACTTACTTTTTGTTAACAGCTATTAGCTATTGCAGCAAACTGTAACCTTTAATAGCTCTAGCAACTTTTTACAGGGATTGAGAAAACATGATTTTGATCGACTTAGCGCAGCATCTCACCCTTGCAGACCTCACCTCCTGGCAGACGGGTCATGGACTCTCAGGCTTAGAGCAGTGGGATGGGAGACATTTAGCAGCAATTTTTAACACGGACGTATTTGCCGGAACGCGAACTCTTTTCGACAATTTTATAAAATCTGGTCAGGCTTGGGCACTGGCGATCGGCATCATCTTCGGCTATATTTTTCGAGCTTTGACCACCTACGGCTAAACAGCACCCGCCAAAAAGTTTGCCGCGATACAACTTCTGGGCCCTCAACCCTGAAAACTTAAAGCTTTAACCTTCAAGGTAGAAACCGTGGTCAATACTTCCTCTCCCTCCCAAGCTTCACAGACCTGGAGTCAGCGCTTTGAGTCAGCGTTGCATCCGGCGATCGCTCAATTTAACGCCAGCATTGGTTTTGACATTGAGCTGATTGAGTATGACCTAACGGGTTCCCAAGCCCACGCCAAAATGTTGGCGCACACCGGAATTATTTCACCTCAAGAAGGCGAACAGCTTGTTGCAGGGCTAGAGCAAATCCGTCAGGAATATCGCCAAGGCAACTTCAATCCCGGTATTGAAGCAGAAGATGTCCACTTCGCTGTAGAACGACGGCTGACCGAACTCACAGGCGATGTCGGCAAAAAGCTGCACACGGCGCGATCGCGCAATGATCAGGTGGGCACAGACACGCGCCTCTACCTCCGGGATCAGGTGACACAAATTCGGCAGCAGCTCAAAGCCTTTCAGTTTGTGTTGCTGGATTTGGCAGAGAAAAATGTCGAAACTCTGATTCCGGGATACACGCACCTGCAACGGGCACAGCCGCTGAGTCTAGCGCATCACCTGTTAGCCTATGTAGAGATGACTCAGCGCGATTGGGAGCGCCTAGGCGACGTTTACAAGCGGGTCGATATTTTGCCGCTCGGTTCAGGGGCGCTGGCGGGCACCACCTTTCCGATCGATCGCCACTACACCGCTCAGCTTCTCGACTTTGGTAAGGTCTACGGCAACAGCTTGGATGGAGTGAGCGATCGTGATTTTGCAATCGAATTTCTCTGTGCCGCCAGCCTGATCATGGTGCATCTGTCGCGCCTCTCCGAAGAAGTCATCCTTTGGGCATCGGAAGAGTTTGGCTTTGTGACGCTCAAAGATAGCTGCTCTACAGGCTCCAGCATCATGCCTCAAAAGAAAAATCCGGACGTGCCGGAGCTGGTGCGCGGCAAAACCGGACGGGTATTTGGACATTTGCAGGGCTTGCTGGTGCTGATGAAGGGGCTGCCTCTGGCCTACAACAAAGACCTACAGGAAGACAAAGAGGCGCTGTTTGATAGCGTTAAGACCGTGCGCGCCTGCCTAGAGGCAATGACCATCCTGATGCAAGAAGGCATGGAGTTTCGCACGTCTCGCCTCAACGCAGCCGTCACTGAGGACTTCTCTAACGCTACCGATGTAGCCGACTATCTGGCGGCAAAAGGCGTGCCCTTCCGCGAAGCCTACAACCTAGTGGGCAAAGTCGTGAAAACCTCCCTAGCGGCAGGCAAACTGCTCAAGGATTTGACTCTAGACGAATGGCAGACCATTCATCCCGCCTTTGAGCCAGATATTTATGAGGCGATCGCCCCTCGTCAAGTTGTTGCTGCCCGCAACAGCTATGGCGGCACTGGATTCGACCAAGTGCGACAGGCGCTTGCCTCTGCCAAAACCCGGCTCAGCGAATCCTAACGCCCTGAGCTAAAGTTCCGCCGATGTAAAGAAATGCGATCGCATCATTAAAGATTGACTAAGAAATGGAATCTCGCGGGGGATGAAAGTCTAGATTGTATAGGCACAACACATCCTTACTCGCCTGCAAATGGCTTTCAGTCGAGTAAGTCACTCGCTGAGATTTGAAGTCCCATGCTGACCCAAAACCTGGATCAACAGTCCATACAGTACCTGTCTGAGATTCTGATGTATGAAAACATCTCTCGCGATGAGCTGATCAAATCTTTGCTCCGCGATCGCTGGATGTCTTTGCAAGCTGAAATGTCGCCTCCGCCCAAGCGCAAAAACAGCAAAGAGACGATTGCAGAATTTGTCCGCAAAAAATCGGCTCAACCTGTTAATCGCGACTCTTACGTATCGCGCTAGATTTCTAGCGTCCAAATATAGCATTACGTAATGCTATGAACTCTAAGGTCGGCGACGATGGCGCTTAGACTTCATCCGCTCGGCTTTGTTGCGTTCGTATGCCAAAAGTTTGCCGTAATACTCATGTTTGCTAAGGTTCAACGATAGGAACACATGCTTACGGGCATTACCAAACCCTTTGCGGGTGAAAAACCGGATGGCAGGTTCATTGGTCGGGTCAGTATCCACCAGCATGAACCGCGCCCCTTCCTCGATCATCCGCTCAACGATCGTATCGACTAGGCGATCGCCCACGCCGCGCCGCTGAAAATCGGGATTTACGCCCAACCAGACAATGTAGCCATATGTCCAGGAAGGCTTGCTAATCACCGTGCCCAACACAAAGCCCGCAAGCTGACCCTCAGCATCAGCAACCAGGCAATATTCTGGATCGGTATTGTAGAAGCCAATCACTTCCCACTCTTCCCAGGTGCGATAGAGCGAGGGATAGAGGTCGCTGGTAAACAGCCGTTCTCCCAAACGGTAGACGGGAGCTAGATCATCAATGCCCATGTCCCGAATTTCAATGTCGATCGCCTCAGCCGGAGAGCCGGGGTCAAGCGGATCATTCATTTTGCTCTAGCCTCTTATTCTGCCTAACCCGCTATCTCATTTCAGCAATAGTGCGTTGCTCGATAGTTTGAACGGTCAACACCTGCGGCGGCGTGGCATCTGGGGGATAGACAAACTCTACCTCAACCGAGCGGCGATCGCCCTTGGGCAGCGTCAACTGCAAGAGCGGCTCCCCCTCCTGACCTCGCCGCTGCACCAAATGCAGGTAACGAGTTTGGGAAAAGCCAAAGTCATTGGTGTAGCGTAATCGCACCGTACCCCGGAAAAACACGAGATTATCGGGTGGCTCTCGAAATTTTAGGGCGTTTTGAGCTTGCTCACTTTGCACAGGCGTTTGCAGCATTACCGCCACTTTTTGCGCTGAGTCGGTGTTGTTGTAAAGCGGCAGTGTGACGTTATAGCGCACACCATAGTTGCCATGCGCCCGGTATGCCGTGTCTGGATAGCGCACCAGCATCGGGGCACTCTGAATTTGACCTGTGCCAAACGTGTTGCGATCGACTGTGCTAATCACATAGGAAACAGACCTTCCAGGCTGCGGAATGCTGAGATAGTCTATGTCAGGATTATCGGTAGGAGTCGTTTCCCATTGAGAGCCTTGAGAAACTCCCGATACCCGACCATAGAAGAAGCGGACGAAGTTGCGGCTGTCTGGTGGAGAGGGGGGGCGATCGCGGGGTTCCGCCAATCCACCTTTCGTCAGCACATCCACCCATTCTGCCAAACTGGGGACTCGCTCAGCGCCATTGGGCAGAGTGGGCGCATGCATTGCCAAACTTGCCATGTAAACTGGGGCGCTGCTCGACAGATGCATCAAGATAGTGCGTCCATTGATAGCCACGTCCCGATTCTTGGAGGGTCGGGGCGGATTAGCTGCGGGACTGCTGGCGGGATTGCTGGCGGGATTGCCTGCCGCGTTGACTACGAGCGTTGCTGCGGGAGATGGAGCAGCGACGATCGGGCCAGGAATCAAATATCCAGGGGGCAAAGTGCCATCCGTTGGCACCGTTAATCGGCGGAGCGGAATCGGCATATTCAGCAAAAGCTGAACCCGTTTGGGCGGAATTGTAATCTGCGTTGGCCATTGAGGCTGGCGCTGACCTCGCAAAATATCTGTCGTCGTGCGACTTCCTGGCCCAGCAAACACCGTACCCATAGGATTGGCGACGTAGGCTGGCAGGTCTAGGAAGGGCGCATCCTGGCTCAAGTAGCTGACAGCCTGCAATATTTCTAACGTAACGGGCTGATCGCCAGGGTTGTACACCACAACGCCCACATACATTGTTCGGTTGTCATCCGCATTCAAGCCCTTTGCCACATGGTGAGCAAACAAGTCAAAAGAGCCATTAAAAGCATAGTTGAGATGGGCCGAGGGCACCTGCATCGTCTCTGGTGGAAAAGTCGAGAGCAAGATGCCCTCAGACTGAATGGCTTCAGGACTGTTGCTATTAAAAACCGGAACCTCATTCAGCTGTCCGGGCAAAGCGCGTACATCTTGCGATCGCACCACCTCTATCTGGCGAGGCATCTCCAGAGGCATCTGGCGAGGCAGCGTCGGCAAAATGGGCGCTTGCTCTAATGTCGGCACTGGGCTGGGATCAGAGCTAGCCGCCGGATTAGGAGCGATCGTTTGGATTTGGGGTACAGGAGAGGCAGGAACTCGCGTAGGAGCAGCCTGCGCCAGAAAAAGGAGAGACAAAACCGTTAGCATGAGCGAACTTAACCGATAACCATTATTAACAAGGGACAGGTAGAGCGCTAAAAGATTCTTTTAAGAGTTGACTCAGGGTAAATCTATTGGCACGAACTGACGAACGGCTCAAGCCAATATGCAGACATAAAAGGCAGCCTAAAGGAAAACGATACCTTTACACAGCGTAGTTCTACAGATTTTTACTCAGCCTTTGCACTTCTACGTCAAAGAAACACTGAGTCTTCATCGAAGCACATCAAATTTCGTAGTATTATCAATGGCTATCCTGAAGTCCAGACGAGCCATGGCGCAGGGCTGAGACGAAGGATTAAGGGAGCCTAGGGCTAGCTGTGCTGGGTTTGGCGATTGGTATTTATAATCAATCACTAGCTATCGCTTTCATTGCAGATGGGGCGCTCTACGACAGAATCTTACCCTACGGTGTCTGATGTGGCGATCGGGCAGAAATGTCACGATAGACTCGTTTTGTTCAACCAAGCGATACAATCCAGAGGACGGTCGCGCTTCAGAAAAAATGGCAACTCCCCCTCCTCAAGATCTGACTCCAGAGAGTTCAGGCAAACCGACTAAAGCCCAAAATCAGCCAACTCAGAATCAAGTCGCCCAGAATCAAGCCGCCCAAAATCAAACCGTTCCGCCTACGCCACTACGCTGTTTTGTCGGAGCGCTGATTGCGAGCGGATTTGCCACAGCGCTATATTCCCTGACGCAATCTATTATTCGGGCATTTGCCAACAAGCCCTTGCCCAGCGGCAATGTCACTGCCACCAATATTGCAGTTGCCGTGCGAACGCTCGTTATGGGAATGAGCGCGCTGGCGACCGCCATCTTTGCCATTGCAGCCGTGGGATTAGTGGCACTGGGAATTCAGCTTTTAGTAAAGCAGTTGCGGCAAACTTCGTCTTGAAGCTGTAATTTACTGAGGTTGACTCAATTGATTAAGCGCGATCGCCTGATCATTTTCACTCGCTATCCCCAACCGGGTAAAGCCAAAACGCGCCTGATTCCTGCCCTTGGAGCCGCTGCCGCCGCCGATCTTCAGCGGCAGATGACTGAGCATACCTTGGAGCAAGTCGAGTCTCTGATCCTAACCACGCCTGTATCAGTCGATATTTGGTTTGCGGGCAGTGAAGACGAAAGCCATTTGATGCGAGACTGGCTGGGTTCGCGTTGGCAATACAGTCCTCAAGGGGCCGGAGATTTGGGCGATCGCATGGCGCAAGCCTTTGCTTCTGCCTTTGCTACAGGTGCTGCGGCAGCAGTGACGATCGGTACAGATTGCCCTGGGCTGGATGCCGCTCGGATGGCAGAAGCGTTTCAGGCTTTGCAGGATCACGATTTGGTGTTGGGTGCTGCGACAGACGGCGGCTATTACTTGATTGGCTTGCGGCGAATGGTTCCAGAGCTGTTTGTTGGCATTGACTGGAGTACCGAGCGGGTCTTGACTCAAACGATCGCCATTGCTCGGTCTTTGGGGCTGAAAGTTGCCACCCTAGAACGCCTCTCTGATATCGATCGCCCAGAAGATCTGCCCGTCTGGGAAGCGGTTTTACAGGCAAAGGCTGCTCAAAATCCGGCTCAAAATCCGGCTCAAAACCTCCAAGAGCGTGAATCGGCACCGCTCTCGGTGATTATTCCTGTGCTGAATGAAGCCGGGACAATTGAAGGCGTTCTCAAAGCGCTGCAACCCGAAGCCGTTGAAATTATTGTCGTCGATGGCGGCAGTCAGGATAACACGATCGCCCTAGCTCAGGCTTTTGCTCAACACTCCGCCAACATCAAAATAATTTCTGCCGCGCCGGGACGCGCCAACCAAATGAATGCAGGAGCCGCGATCGCTTCAGGGAAGATCCTGCTGTTTCTCCATGCCGATACCTGTCTGCCGTCAGGATTTCCGGCGTTGGTGACACAGGCTCTGGACGGAGCAATCGCTGGAGCTTTTGCCCTCCACATTGCCGGAGATATGCTGGGAATACGGTGGGTTGAGCGAGGTGTGCATTGGCGATCGCGCTTCCTCCAGTTGCCCTACGGCGATCAGGCAATTTTTCTGAAGGCAAGCCAGTTTCGAGCGATCGGTGGCTTTGCCGACCTGCCGATCATGGAAGACTTTGAGCTGGTGCGACGGCTGCAAAAGCTGGGAAAGATTGCGATCGTCTCTGCTCCTGTGCTGACCTCGGATAGACGCTGGCAGAAGCTCGGCATTCTCAAGACGACGCTGATCAATCAGGTAGCCGTTATTGCCTACTTTTTGGGCGTATCTCCCGATCGGATTGCCCGCTGGTATCACGGCAAGTCAAGACACTAACAAATCAAGACACTAACAAATCAAGACACTAAAAAGGGGCTGAAGATTCAGCCCCTCGAATTTCATTATTTCAACTGATTAGATAAGTTTCAGGTTAGGATACTCAGCCACAACATCATCTGAGGAGAGGGTGTCGCCTTCTGCTTGAGGTGTCCAGAGAATTTCCACCGCCATCAGGTTATCGCTAGAGACTGCGCCAATCTGTCCGAGCGCCTGACGCAAATCTTGAGTGCTGTTGATGGTTGGCAGCACCAGCTTGCCCTGAGTTGCAACTAGCATGGTGACCACGATGTATTCACCAGGGGCAGCCGTCTCGACTAGCGCTCCACCCGCTGCGGGCAGGGCAGGCTCAGCTTGCTTCAAGACATTGTTGACGTTTGATAGAGTCTCAGCCGTGAACTTGCTGCGCTCTGCCAAAGCCAGACGATTAAACTGATTTTCAGCCGCTTCTAGCTTGGTTTGCTGAGTCTCACCACCGGCATAGATCCAATATTCGGGATGGCGCATCAGAGCCAGAGTGGATTCTTGCAGCACCTGAGCGAGTCCTGCGGGGGTGTTGGTATCAGCCCGATTGGCGATGCTGTTGAGATCAGCCTGTAGGCTCCGAGCTTCAGACAGCAAACCGACCTGCACTTTCGCCACCGAAACCGCTGGAGCAGCGCTGTAGCCTAGACCATCCAGACCGTCCTCCGATTGAGCTGAGCGAAAGCTGCGAACCAAGAAGGCTGCGATCGCCATGAAAATCAGGATAGAGAACAAGCCGCCGCCGCCCATGATGAATGGGTAGGGCATGATGAACGGCAGACCGAAACCGCCGCCACCTGGATAGTATCCTCCCGACGGAGCAGGTCTGTAGGAGCGGCTAGGAGCAGGCATGGAGCGGGTGGGTGCTCTGAAGCTGCCACCGCCAATCCGTCCACCGCTTCGAGCTGCCAACGCGCCGTCTGCCTGACTTAGGACTAGAGAAAGTACCAAGCCCACGATCAGTAAAGGCTTAATAAAAGATTTGATCAACGCAGTTAATTTTTTTTGCATTTGCCGTACCGTCTAAATTTTACGAGAGGTGAGATCGGTTGCGGCTGGAGGATGTTCCAATGGAGAGCGTTCCAACCCAATGACGTAAACAAACGTTACAAAACTCTCGACTCCTCTAGTTTACCGTCCTCACGACTGCCGCACTAGAAACCTTAATGGAGATTTCAGGCAAGTTTGCGACGGATAACCGTACTCTCTGATTAACTGCTCACCCGCCCCCCACAATCGTCACGATCTCCAGCCGATCGCCCTCCTGAATCTCCGTACTTTCCCAAAACTGGCGATGCAAGATCTCGCCGTTATATTCCACAGCCACCAAGCGCGGGTTCATGCCGAGCTGTTCCAAAAGCTGAGGAAGTTGCGTGGAGTCAGGACAGTGACGGCGATCGCCATTCACCTGAATTGTTAACACGTCTTCATCCTTCACGTTTCATCCTGCCCTTCAAAATTTGCGCCTGCATTTGCGACATGAAAAACTGTGTATTCAGCGTCGGCTGCTCTGCTTCCATAATGGCGCGGACGACAGAAACTCGCTCCGCCCCAGCCGCAATCACCTCAAACAAATTTTGGGTATCAATGCCGCCGATCGCAAACCAAGGCACAGAGGAATGCTCGGCAGCGTAGCGCACATAGTCCAGCCCTGCCGCAGGTCTACCCGCTTTGGTGGGAGTAGCATAGACAGGTCCCACGCCGATGTAATCTGCCCCTTCAGCGATCGCCCGCTGCAAATCGTCGGCACAGTGAGTCGATCGCCCGATAATCGCCTGATTGCCTAAAATCATCCGAGCCACGGCGATCGGCAGATCCTCTTGTCCCAAATGCACGCCATCAGCCCCAACTGCCAAGGCCAGATCAGGGCGATCGTTAATGATGAACAACGCATCATACTGCTGGCAGAGTTGCTTTAGCTTTTCAGCTCGCATCAGACGAACCTGGTCATCAGCAGTTTTGTCGCGATACTGCACCAGGGTCAAGCCGCCTTTTAGAGCCGCCTCTACGGTCTCAAATAAAAGATCAACAGGAGATGTGACGAGATAAAGGGGCGATCGCTCCAGCTTTCGAAGCCGCTCTAGTTTTTGAAAGGGGTAGGCAGTCAGGCGGCTTTCCAATTCATAAACCCGGTAGCGCATCTGTTTACAGGCGGCTCCCAGTTTAGCAGAGCGGAGTTTGCCATATTCCTCCAGTACCCGCAGAGCTTCTTGAGTTCGGCAGAAATTGACGCGTAGCACTTGAGAAATGCTCGATCGCTGCTCTTCTTGGGGGTGAGACAGCGCCACTCCAGGATCGTTAGCGGTATCGCGTGCCTTGCGCAGGTCGTCGGTGTGCCAATGTGCTAGCTCTTGGCGTAGCTGCTTACATTCTTCAGTTAGCTCGGTGCTGTTGAGTCCAAACCGACACCATTCCTCAATGATTCGTACCCCTTCACGGGCGCGATCGAGATTTGCGTCCAGAATACGGCGTACCGCTAACTCCGCAAGTTCCAGCTCTACAGGTTTTGAAGGTGCAGTAGATTTTGAGAGTTCAGATTCAGCCCGATTACCTGTCTCACCCATAAGGTTTCTATTGTGAGTTGTCCATTGTGAGTTGTTCCTTCCAGTTACCAGCTTACGGTATCGCGATCGCGTTCAATTTCTGTATTCAAGTGTTTCAGATTCTTAAGAAGGGCAGGCTTTAAATCCACCTTTGAGAAGATCTGTAATTTGAGATGATATAGTAACTTTGGATACAGAAATTATAAACAACCAGTTGGTCTGCACTAGGCAGACAGGAAAAGATGAAAGTAGAACTTGGTCAACTGCAATTTGCGAAGCCTCACCACCCAGCGCGATCACTACAGTTTATGGGGATAGCTTCCAAACTTGCAGCAGTTCTGAGTACGGGTTTGGCAGCAAGCTTGCTGGTGACGACGCCTGCTTTAGGTCGTGACGTTCAACCCCTGGAGCAAGCAGCCGAAACCATGGCTTTTGCGCAAAAGTCTGCCGCAGTGAAAACGAGCGAAACCATTGAAGCCATTGAGTCTGCTCCAGTCAAGCGCACGGCTCTGTTTAATCCAGAACTAGATGAGATGCTGTCAAGCAGTTTGCTCTGGACATTTTATTTGAGCTTGCCGCTGAGCGTAATTGTGGCAATCTGGCGCTATGACCGACGTGCCTGCGAGCAAATGGCTAAGCTACTAGAGCAAGTGGCAACCTTGGAGCGTATTTGGCAGCATCCGCAAGTTTGACAAGCAGACAGATCGCGGCAGAGCGAGTTAGCTCAGATTGAATGCTTGAGAAAACTCAGTGAAAAAATGCCCCGACTCTGAATTTCCACAGGCGGGAGCAGAGTCAGGGGGCTTTGAATGGACTTAACAAGATGTAAATCTTGGGATAGCAGCTTAGTATTGCTAAGCCCCTACAGCAGATCGGTTGTACAGGTTACTTAATCCACGATCCTTAGTAACCTTCAAAGGGTCATGATTTTTGTCATAGAGGTTTCTTCTCTACAAAAAATCATTGCTTGAATACCACTGCTCAATTCATGCATAGATGATAACTGCTAGAGACGTTAGCGCTCCTCTGGTACTGCCGAAACCATTGTTTCCACTTTGGCATGCTCTTCGTCATGAGAACCAGCGTCATGAGAACCAGTCGGCTCTTTCAGAAAGAAAGCATTTAAGAAAGTCACGATCAGAGCCACAACTCCCAACATTTGGAAGAAGGCGCGATCGCTCTCTGCCCCTTGCGGCATCAGGCTGTAAATTGTCAAATAAATGACCGCGCCCACATTGCCGTAAGCACCGACGTTACCCGCAATTTGCCCCGTTACTCGATTTTTGATCAAGGGCACAATCCCAAAGGTTGCTCCTTCAGCTGCCATAACAAAGAAGGATGCTGCCATTGTCACGGCCACCACAATGGCTAACGGCACTCCCTGCCCCAAACTGGCAAAGATGAGATAGCCTATCCCCGTTCCTGCCAAGGTAAACACCAGCGTCCACTTGCGACTCCCGACTTTATCTGACAGCCACCCTCCACCGGGACGAGCAGGAATATTCATGAAGGCGTAGGTGCTAGCCACAGCCCCAGCGACTGCGGCACTAAGACCATAGCCCCGCTCAAAGAATGAAGGCAGCATTGACACGACTGCTAGCTCTGTACCAAAGCAGGCGACATAGGAAAGTTCCAGATTTGCCACTTGCGAAAAGCGATAGCGATCGCTCGCTTCATACTGCTTTTCACCCGTCATCAAGGGCTTGTTTGCCTTGTAGGCGTTGTAGGCTTGAAACAAATAGAGTGCCACTAGCAAAACACAGATGATGGTGAAGGTAGTTCCATTGATGAACTGCACTCTATTCAACCGCCATGCAATCACCGCTAGAGCAGCCACTAGGGGAATATTCATGAGCAGCATGAACCAGAAATCCCGCTTGGTCGTGACTTCCATTCCCGCACTGCTCGGCGGGCGCTGATAAACTCTTCCAGGTGGTGTATCGGAGACATTGAAAAAATAGACCACGCCGTAGGCAGCCGCAACAAGGCCTGTGAGCGCGATCGCAAACCGCCAATTGAGTTGACCTGCCGCCATAAACGTACTGACAGCAGCGATCGCAGGCAGTGTGAATGCCGCAGCGGATGAGCCGAAGTTGCCCCAGCCGCCGTAAATTCCCTCCGCCAGACCAATTTCATTTGACGGAAACCACTCTGCCACCATGCGAATGCCAATCACAAACCCGCAGCCAACAATGCTCAACGCCAAACGGCTATAGACTAGCTGCTCAAAATTTTGCGCCATTGCAAATGCAAAACAAGGCAATGCCGCATAGATCAGCAAACAGGAATAGGTAATGCGCGGACCAAACCGATCCAACACCATACCCACAATAATTCGTGCTGGAATTGTTAGGGCAACGTTACAAATCGCCAGCGTTCGCATTTGTGCTTCCGATAGCCCCATTTCAGCCTTCACTGCTGTCGCAAACGGAGCAAAGTTAAACCAAATTACAAATGTGAGAAAAAAAGCAAACCAGGTAAAATGCAAGATGCGATGTCGCCCAGTGAATGACCAAATTCCAGCCATAGATCTCATTCCTCTTAATAAAAATTGCACAGCAAAATCATCGCCTCGCCACTCCGAACAGATTGCCAAAATAGGCAGCCATCATTGAGAGCTAGCGAGATGTAGGAACAGAGCGATATGTTCACGGATATCTTTGAATAGAGAATCTCTATCAAAGTTTGCGTATTACGAAAAACTCAATTAGAGGCTACCTTTCTGTTTGCTCAATTCAAGTTTTGATGGTGATGAAATCATACAAGGTGTACACTCATTGAATTGATTTCAGACCATTGCTACTGCTTTCACCCAAAGTTACTGGCAATTTTCTTCCTAATTTGTTCGTTAAGTCACAAACATAGAGGGGCTTATTGATAAACCGCATGAGGTCTATACGGCTTATGAATAAATCACTCCTTTTTCGCTATCGATCGAAAGCTCACATAGCAACCGTCAAGGCGGTTAGGGCGAGGACTGGCATTAGAAATCAAAATAGATGTAGGGAGGAGCCTCATTGGGAGCTAGAAGCCAAGCCGCAAACAGGCAAATTGGGACTAGCAGTAGTTTCACAATCCAGTTGAGGTGAAGCTTTAAGCCGCGATGGATCGTGTAGGCGATCGCCATTCCCGCAAAGATAGCTCCTAGAAGTAGAGCAATGTGGAAGCGATCGATTTGCAGTGTTTCTACGTAAATCTTTTGAGCAAACTGGATGTCGCCCACCTGACCCCATAGCCGTTGTATTGCCAGTCCTGAATCTTTTAGGTTGGGTAGACGGAAGAAAATCCAGGATGTGAACACCATCATCTGGGTCATTGCCCAAGCCAACAGCACTCCGGGCAGGCTCTGCCAAAACATCTGCAAGAATTTCCAGCGCTGAGACAGGGCATCCGTGAGTCGATGTGCCGCCAATGCCAGCCCATGCAGCCCTCCCCAGACAATAAAACCCCAAGCTGCACCATGCCAAACGCCTGCTACCAGCATGATGATCATCAAGTTGAGGCAAGTGCGCCACAGTCCTTGTCGGGAGCCGCCTAGGGGAAAGTACAGATAGTTTCGCAGCCAGTCACCTAGCGTCATGTGCCACCGTCGCCAAAAGTCGGCAATATTAGCGCTGAGATAGGGAAAGTTGAAGTTATGGGGCAAGTCAAACCCCATGAGCAGCGCGCTTCCTCTGGCAACATCCACATAGCCGCTAAAATCCAAATAGAGCTGCAGCCCATAGGCAGCCATCGCCAGCCACAGATCGGCACTGCCCGCCCGCTCAACGTTGCCAAAAATCAGGTTCACTACAGTGCCCAGATGATCGGCTAGCAGCAGCTTCTTAATTGCCCCACAGGCAATCAGCCATAGCCCTTCGACAATTTGAGTTGAAACAGGAAACTTTAAGGTTTGTAGCTGCGAGGCAAAAGGATGAAATCGAGTAATAGGGCCTGAAATCAGCTTAGGGAAGAACAGCTTATAGGCAGAAAACTTAAGAAAATCATGGGTAGCAGGCGCACCTCGATAGACGTCTACCAGATACGCAATGCACTCAAAGCTGAAAAAACTGATGGCAAGCGGAGCCAGCAGGTTGCTACGGAGCCAGTCTGCGCTCTGAACCAAGCTTTCCTGTTCCGACATCCAGCCGATCGTTTCTAGCAAAAAGGGCACATACTTAAAGCCCAACAGCAGCAGCAAAATCAGCGAAACTCCCACCCATAGCAGCTTTAGCCTTCGCTGATCCCAATCTTGCTGTACATATTGCCAGTCTTCGTTAGAAATTCGCCAGTTCATGGGTGCGCCGATCGCCTTGCCCAAAAAGAAAGTGATGAGGATCATGCCCAACAGGAGCGGCAAATACTGAATTTGCAGCGAACTGTAGAACACCATACCTGTGATCACAATCACCCACAGCCGCAGCGATCGCCCCTCAACTGACCAGAAAATTCCGAGGGTACTCAGCAGAAAGATGCTGTAGATAATGGAGAGAAAAGTCATGAGATGCGGGAAGTAGGGTGGGGAAAACTGCTGCCTTAAGTTCTAAGTTTTCAAGTCTACGTTCTAAGTTTCAAACTGAACCATCAGGCACAGTTTAAAGTGAACCAGCTAAAGTGAACCAGAGAGCCGTCAAGGTTGATTGTCTCTCAAGCCCGATCGCGCGTTCCACGCCCAAACTCCTTCGCCGCACAGAGCGAACAGACCGACCAGCGCTCTAGTTCTCCTGCGGGAGTTGGGCACTGACAGTCAGGGCAAAGAGGCAGATCTTGAGCACGCGATCGCATCGTTCTTGCCCAGTCCCGGAAAGCACTCTGAGGGTCAGCAGAGTTCTGAAGCGGGGCAGCAGCCTGATCGGGGACAAGGCGACTGGGATGATTTTTCCAGACGGTGACAGATTCTGGCGGCTCTGGCGCAAGGCTTTGAGTATGCCACTGAGCCGTCGAAAACCGGATATCCGTAATGCCTAGGGCAAGGCGATCGTTTAGCTTTTCTAGGATGCGATGACGCTCAAACACCAGGTTTTGCGCCCAGGCAGAACTAGAGGTGGCGACGCTCAGGGCTTTGCGCTGAATGGCGATCGGGCGAGTTTGAGCGGCTACGGCAACGCCCACGACTTCTCCCCAGCAAAGCAAAAGCTGCTGAAATTGCCGCCGCCCTTTCCAGCTCTCTTGATGATCTAGCCCACCCAAAACCTGTTGCAGAGATTTCATCGCCATTGCTTTCATAACCATTACATCGCCATTACATCGTCATTACAGACTGCCTTGTATACCCCATGGTTATCCAGATGCTGACCCAGAAAACCCCAACGTTGAGCGTGATCTAACCAGGCGTGATCTAACTAGACGTAATCTATGAGGCTGCAAAACATAGATTAACCCTGTTATGTTGATGCCACCTGATATATTTACGCCATTATTGACGACTTCACGGTTTTCTTCTAGAAATTGGTTATCATATGCCATTGGGAGTGGCAGGAGCAGGCTTCTGCTCTCCACATATAGCGTCGCCAGCGGCTTTACTAGGAGTTAATATAGCTCTCAACTCCAGATATAGGGTTTAAAAGAGATATAGGTCTAAAAGACTTTTAGAATGGCGATCGATTCAGGTGTGCCTCAAAAGACTCAGTTTCACAGAGACTCCCTCAGAGCCTCATAAATGTTTACAAATTCACTTATTATTTTGCCCGTGAATGGTAGGAGTGCTGCAATGCGCCAACCCGCTTCGATAGAACCCTTTATTCCTTCTCCAGATACACAAGTGCCCCATCCGGTCTTGCGGGCGGCTCTTGACAATCTTGATGTCAATCTTGAAGAAGAGCTGATTCGCTACCGTCGGCAGCAGCGTTTGCAGTCTGAGCCGTATGGGCGGCGAAAGGCAGTTGCTCCACCCCGTCTCAACCGTATTCCAACCCGCCCAACGCAGGACGGCATTCGTCTGCCCAATGTGCGAGAGGCTTTTCATCTGCATACAACGGGTGAGTTTCCCATTGGCAACAGTGCCGCTAGTGAAAATCCCGTCAGAACTCTTTTTGGAACGACGGCAGATGCGGCTTCTCAGGCGATCGAGCCTCCAGCGATCGAGCCGCCGCCCCTTCCTCAATTTCCTAACGAAGGCATTGCCAGCTATGCTCAGCAGATAGAGTTATCAACACATGAACCCAATGCCGCCCTGCAAAAGCTGATTCAAGACAATCTCTCTGCCTCAACAGCAGCCTCAGAAGCACCAGAAGATTACTTAGAATCCTCGGAAGAGCTGCTTAAGAGCATTCAAGAGGAAACCTCATCGCAAAGGGCGCAGCGCCGCCCCGATCTGCTGGATACGTTGCTCACACCGCTAGGCATTGGCTCCATGCTGTTGCTGCTGCTCTCTAGCACCACTCTGGGCTTCGTGATCATGAATCCTTCTGTCCTAGGCGTTTTCTTCGCGCCGACCGCCAGCACTCCCAGCCCTAGCCCGCTGACCAAAGTGCCCACAACCCCGATCGACGTAGCTCCGCCCTCGCCCAATCTAGCGGCTGAAGAGTTCAAGGACTTAAACCTCGACACGTTGAGCACCCTGCCAGGGAGCGCCAAACGCCCCTCTGCTGCCCCATCTAAGCCAGCCGCAAATCAGCCTTCTAGTCGCGCTAACGATCGATCGACTAGCCCCGCTACAGGTGCGATCGCCCCATCTGATTCCCGCAGCCAACCGCAAACCTATGTAGAGCCTGCCCCCCAGCCAGAACTCCCAGCGATCGCGGTCGAGTCTAATCCCCCCATAGTTGAGGCTCCCTCAGCAGAAGCACCCGTGCGTTCTGTTGCACCCGCACCTGCTCCTCAAGCCGCGCCGCCAGCAGCTCCTAGCCCTGAAAAGACGGCAGTTCGTCCTGCTAGCCCGTCCGAAAGCCTCTATTATGTGGGCACAGACTATAGCAGTGACTCCAGCTTGCAGCAAGCTCGCCAGTCAGTTCCAGATGCCTATGTGCGGAATTTGCCCGGTGGGGCGAAAGTTCAACTGGGTGCTTTTACCAGCGAAGCCGCTGCCCAAGAGCGCGTTCAGGAACTCCAACAGCAGGGGATTTCGGCTCAAGTGTATAAGCCTTAATTTTTACCATCAGGCTCACGCTTCACCCCAAAATGCCTCTCCCGACTAAGCCATGCCGAAAATTTAAGACCCAAATTTATTTAAGGCACGATGAGTACCGGGCAAGGCGATAGATTGATCACCCGCAGGGTGACGCTATCCTGCGCTCCTTCATCCGTTAGCCCCAGACCACGGCACCCCATGATAATCACCTCTGCGTCGATCTCATCTGCCACATCGCAGATAGTGAAAGCAGGTTTTCCTTGGCGTTCTATCAGCTCTGCCTCAATGCCTAGGTTAGCGAAGAGGGCTTTAGCCGTAGATAGAAGTTGGGCGATCGCCTCCGGGGAAGTCGTGTCTGGGACAGTTGGGGGAGTTTCACCTACTTCTGACTCCACCACAGAAAGAATCACCAGACGGCTATTACAGGTTTTGACAACATTGGCTACCGTTTCCGCAGCTTCACGGGACTCTGGGCTGTGATCGATCGGGAATAAGACAGTCTTGAACATAATGACCTCAAACGTCGTTGACTCGCAGAGACATGATATGGCAACCGCTAAGGCGGTTAGGGCGGGGACATTTAGGGTGGGGCGCTTCGCGCCCCACCCTAAATGTCCTAAGCAAGATGGCGACAGCTATACATGTGCAGAAGTACAAGTCTAAATATTTTGGAACATTTTGCGCGATCGGCTACAGATTGTTCTGGGAAATTTAAAACTCAGGGCAATTTTAGACTTTTGCAATGATCCCCAACGTTTTACAATACTTCATAGGTAAAAAGACTTATTTAAGGGGATTAAGGTCGTGTCTAAGAAAAGCGTAACGAGTTTATCAGCAGCAGATTTGTCAGGCAAACGAGTGCTCGTCCGAGCAGATTTCAATGTGCCCCTTGATGATCAGGGTAGCATCACCGACGACACTCGCATCCGGGCAGCTTTACCCACAATTCAATACCTGACCTCCAATGGCGCAAGGGTGATTTTATCCAGCCACTTTGGGCGACCCAAAGGCGATGATTTTGCGTCGCGGGTCACAAACAAATTTCGCCTCACGCCCGTTGCTACTCGCCTTTCGGAGCTTCTAGGTCAGCCCGTGGTGAAAACTGACGACTGCATCGGCGACGAGGTTGCTGCTGCCGTGAGCGCCATGAAAGACGGAGATGTGCTGCTGCTGGAAAACGTACGCTTCCATCCTGAAGAAGAAAAGAACGATCCTGGCTTTGCTCAAAAGCTTGCCTCCGTTGCCGATTTGTATGTCAACGATGCCTTCGGGACAGCACACCGCGCCCATGCTTCGACGGAAGGCGTAACCCACTACCTGAAGCCTTCGGTTGCCGGAATCCTCATTGAGAAAGAGTTGCAGTATTTGCAGGGAGCGATCGAAGTTCCTCAGCGTCCTTTGGCGGCGATCATTGGCGGCTCCAAGGTTTCCAGTAAAATCACTGTGATTGAAGCGCTGCTAGAAAAAGTGGATAAGCTGCTGATCGGCGGCGGCATGATCTTTACCTTTTACAAGGCGCGCGGTCTTAGCGTTGGCAAATCTCTGGTAGAAGATGATTTCGTGGAGCTAGCCAAAACCCTGGAAGCCAAGGCAAAAGAGAAAGGCGTGGCGCTACTCTTGCCCACAGACGTGGTCGTTGCCGATAATTTCTCTCCTGACGCCAACGCCCAAACCGTCAGTGTTGAGAATATTCCGGATGGCTGGATGGGTCTGGATATCGGCCCTGACTCTGTGAAGGTGTTTGAAGCGGCGTTGGCAGACTGTAAGACGGTGATTTGGAATGGCCCCATGGGCGTGTTTGAATTTGCCAAGTTTGCGGCGGGAACTGAAGCGATCGCCCATTCCTTGGCAGCCATCACCAAAACGGGCGCAACCACCATCATCGGCGGCGGCGACTCTGTGGCGGCAGTCGAGCAGGTTGGCGTTGCCGATCAAATGAGCCACATTTCGACGGGCGGTGGTGCCAGCCTAGAGCTGCTGGAAGGCAAGGTTCTGCCGGGAATTGCTGCCTTGGATAATGCATAAAGCTCTGTAGGCAGAGAGTAGGGTGGGCATCCCCCACCCTACTGGACTAGAATCCGCAATGCCTAAGAAAATTCGAGAACTCAAACAACAGCTGCGTCACTCGACACAGCCAACTTTAGTCACCGCCAATTTATCTTCAGCACTCGACCGCCTTACCATCTGTAGTTCTTATTGCTACTCACGTTCTCTAGACTTGATTCTCTTGCAGCCAAGTTGTCAAATCCGGTCGCTCCGTAAAATCTAGCAAGACCTCGCTCAAAGCCTCTAGTTGAGGAATCGCCATGATTCCCTCCTGGAGAAATTGCTTGATGAAATGGGGGCTGAACCGTAACCCCTTCTCGCTTAACGACTTCTCGCTTAACCAGATGAGCTAGCACATACTCTATCTGCTCTCGCCGAATTTCAGGATGCTTCTGAGAAGCAAACTCATTGAAGTAGTGGGTGCTTTTCATAACTGATTTCTTGCATCAGCATCCTTTGCGTTTTTCCTCTCCGCGATCGCCTCTTCTTCAGTCAATCCAGTAGCCATAAGCGATCGCCCCTCACGGCTCCGGTGCCCAGCAACCCACGATCGCCTCTCCCCGCTTTTCTCCTTTGCGGCTAATTCTAAGTTTAACGTTAGGAGCTTTTCGAGAAAATCATCGTCTGGGTTGAAGCCGTAAGCTTTCAGCACGTAGAGTTTGTAGAGTGGGCTGGTGGGTTCGTGTATTCGTGTAGAGTTTGGTGGTGCTGTTCTGTTTTGTCGTCGCTGTTTGGATTATTGGTTATAGATATTGCCTCCATAGTTGATGTCATAAATGAAAATCTCATTCGTTTCTCTACGAATTTGAAAGATAATGCGAATTTTACCGACGCGAATCCTAGAAAATCCTGACAGTTCGCCCTTTAGCTTTTTAATATCCAGTTCTTCGGGGGATAAATCTTTTGAGTCTCCAGGCAAGTTTTTAGCGTGCCAATTTTTGCGATAACAGCTTTTTGACTGCTGCTATCAAGCTTTTTCAGAAACTTATCGGCTGCTTTACTGAGCTTGATTTTCATGATCAAACCAGTTTGTGATATCAACGAAATCGGTATCGGGGTGATCATCTGGGGAGAATGCGGCTTCGATCGCAGCCTGCTCTTCGTTGTCTACGTAGGGAGTTAGCAGGGCAAAGAATTTGAACCACTCTTCGCGCATGACTTCACGAACACTTTCTTTGATCAGGGCTTTGAGAGCTTGTGCGTCAAGCGAGATAGTGGGTTCCATAACGGTTACTCCAAGGGTGCTTTAACTAAAACAGTAGGTTCATTAAGTTTATTGTGTCGGTGCCCAGCAACCCACGATCGCCTCTCCCCGCTTTTCTTTCTCTGCCAATTCTAAGTTTAACGTCAGCAGTTTTTCGAGCAAATCATCATCTGGGTTAAAGCCGTAGGCTTGCAGCACCAGTTGATCGAGTTTGGCATGGAGTTTGAAGAGTTGGCTGGTGGGTTCGTGGAAGTATTCGTTGTAGAGTTTGGTGATGCCCCACTGTTTCTTCTCCATTTGTTGCGATCGGTATTCGTGGAGTTCTTGCGCGGTGGTGCGGATGGTGGTGATGAGGCTGGGGGCTGGGGTTTGGGGAAAGGGGAAGGTTTCAAAGCAGGTGTTGTGAGTGTAGGCGATATCGGCTTTGAGGGTTGATTTTTGGGCGTGCATCCAGGTGCGATGGACGTTGGATGTAAGAATGCCAAAAACGTAGAAATCATCTGAGGCAACCACCACTGATTTATCACCAGCCAACCAATGAGACGGAAATGGAATGAAGATTGCCCATTTAGAGACTCTGGGAATGGCGAAATAATGTGATAAAGACGCGATCGCTTTTCTCATTGCGGGTCTTTTCTCACCATATTTCCACCAGTTGAGTTTGGTGACTTCTCTACGATTTTTATCACGTTCTGGCTTAACGTTGGTTTTCAGATGAGCGAAAGGAAGTTTATAATCACTCGCATCTTCAAGTGACATATCGTTATCGTTGAAGTCAATAATCCATCTTTCCGGTTTTCCGTTTACTTCTTGTGCCAAATTTGCGCCCATTGAGAAAAGCTTGAGAACTTCTTGGTTTTTAGAATCAGCTTTAATCCAATCATTCACCTGCTTTTCTGTAACCACAAATCCTTTACCGACAGGAATTACGCCCTGAAAACACTGATTGAGATTGGCTTTGAGCCGAACGGCTTGGGAAACATCGATCGCGGCTTTTAAGGATGAATTGATGTAGGGGACGGGTTGATTGTCGAGGTAGCAGAGCATGGTTGGTGGTGTGGCTGTGGGTTTGCCCTCATCCCCAACCCTTCTCCCTTAGGGAGAAGGGAGCCGGACTGCCTTGTCCCCCTCTCCCGATGGGAGAGGGGCTAGGGGTGAGGGTTCTAGAACTTCCGCGATCGTCCCCAAAACCTGGTCAATAGTTTCTAAAACCTCATCATTCCAAAAACGCAAAACTGTGAAGCCATTGTCTTGCATCCATTGATCGCGATCGGCATCTTCAACCTGACGTGACTCATGAATATTGCCGTCTAGCTCAATAATCAAATGGGCTGCATGGCAGTAAAAATCTGCAATGAACTGACCAAGATTATGCTGCCTACGGAACTTGGCGTTTAGAAGACGGCGATCGCGCAAACATTCCCACAAAAGCTGTTCTGCTGGCGTTTGCTTTTGTCGTAGTTCTTTTGCACGTTGTAAAAGTTCCCGTGGAATCTGTCGGGTTCGTCCTGCCAAGTCTGCAATATCTTTATCCCAATCCCCCTCATCCCCAACCCTTCTCCCTAAGGGAGAAGAGAGCCGATCCTTCTTGTCCCCCTCTCCAGTAGGGAGAGGGGCTAGGGGTGAGGGTTCCAGATCTAGGAGTGAAGGCACTTTAACCCAATTCACAATACTCACATGAACGTTCGCTTCACCCGACCAAACCTGTGTCGAAACCGCATCATAAATAACGCCACCGTTTTGCACCACGTAATCCAATGCAGCAATCCGGCTCTTACCTTGACTAATTGAATTGGTTCCCACTAATCCCGCCCGACCTTCTTCGCCAATCTGGTCATGCGCCAACCGAAACCAATAGGCACAAAAATCAACTGAATCTTTGACATCTGGAAAACGAGCAAATACGCGATCGATATACTCATCACTGAGATTGATCCGCATATGTTTTCCACCCAAAAACGGCGGATTGCCAATAATCGCGTCTGCCTTCACCCACTCCGTAAACAGCGCATCTTTGCAAACAATATTTTCATCCAGCGTATCCAACGGCAAAGCAGGCTGATCATGAATATCGCACAGGTCGATCGCCACTTTGCGGGCAATCATCAGCGTCACTCGCGCCAACTCCACCGCAAACGCATTCGTATCCATGCCATAAAACTGCTGCGGGGTGACAAAGCCAATACTCATTTGCCCCTGCCCACTTTCCGATCGCCGTCGGGCATCAATCTTATCTTGCAGCACTCGCTCCAGGCGCTTTAGCTCTAGATACGCCATGTAGAGGAAATTGCCCGACCCACAAGCCGGATCAAGTACTTTGTAGTTGCGTAACTCCGTCTGCAACGTAGAGAGTTCTGCCAGTGTTGTTGCGTTAGCGATCTTCTCTTCCCAATAGCGCGTGATCGTGGGGCGAACGATCTTGAGAATATCTTCTTCTGAGGTGAAATGAATGCCGTGGGCATGACGTTCTTTGCTGTCGCTTTTACCGATCGCCGACTCAAAGATATTGCCAAAAATCGACGGACGCACTGCCTTCCAGTCCTGCGATGCCGCCGCCTCCAACAGCTCCAGCTCTTTCCCGGTCAGCTCTAGCGGATGCACCTCCCGAAACAAACCGCCGTTAAAGTAATCTACGCCCTGATAGCGTCCTGCCGGAGTCATGCCCGGTCGATTCATCTCCTGAAACAGGTTGCCCAAAATATCGTAGGTATTCGAGGGTTTGCCTTGACGGGTGCGATCGAGTCACTCCCGCACCATGCCAATAAACAGATCCGCTGGCAGCAATTTTCGATCTTCTGCAAACATCGCCAACACGCATTGCAGCACAAACCGCTGAGCTGTTTTGGGATCAACAGCATCTCGCTGTCTCTGGGTCAGCATCGTTAGCAATTCGCCCATCCGTCCGGCAGCTTTCTCCGTCACCGAGATCAGATTGTTGTTGAAGACAGGCGATCGCTCCAACTCTGGATTCATGAACGTGAACGCCCCCGCTCTTTCGGGCAACCGTTCTAAAGCAACCTTCTCGATAGCACAAACCGCTGAGCTGTTTTGGGATCAACAGCATCTCGCTGTCTCTGGGTCAGCATCGTTAGCAATTCGCCCATCCGTCCGGCAGCTTTCTCCGTCACCGAGATCAGATTGTTGTTGAAGACAGGCGATCGCTCCAACTCTGGATTCATGAACGTGAACGCCCCCGCTCTTTCGGGCAACCGTTCTAAAGCAACCTTCTCGATCGGTTCTTCCGACTGCTTGCGAAAGTCATAGATCCAAAACTCGTCAAAGTTGCACAGCATCACATAGCTGGGGCACTGCAACTGCATCCAATACGTTACCGCTTGGGCGTAGTGCTTATTCAGGTCTTCGCCCCGCTTCTTCATCTCAATCAGCAAATGCGGCTTCCACGCCAGATCGGCAAAGCCCGTATTGCCTTTTTTGCTGCCCTTTTTTACCCGTTGCTCCAGTGTTGCCCCCGCTTCTTTCACACCTTCGTGCCCAAATGCCTGAAAAAAGCGATCGAGGAAGTTTTGTGACTCTCCTTTCTCATCGCCTGTGAGATGCTGCTGGCAATATTGGACAAATTTCTGGAGGCTTTCGGGTGTAGAAGGCATGAAGCAACCCATCAGTAACAGCAGAGCGGGCAGAAGAACGAAGCTTGAGCAGTCACGGCTCAGTATTCCCTCTCAATTCTCCATCTTTTACCTTCAAATCCGGAAATGTCAGGTTTCACACACGAAACTTTTGCTTCCAGACAGAACTAATCCTGTTCAGAAGTCCATCTTTTGCCTACTGAACTCAAAACTCCGACCTCAAAACTCGAAACTTTGCCTGCTGAACTCGGATCTTCGACCTTTTCACTCCAGCATTCAAGCTCCGAACTCGGAATGTCGAGCAAATAGCTCAAACCTTCAAGCTCAGAGCTGAATCGATCGCCCTCCGAGGTCAAATTCCCACATCAGCCTATCCCTCTATTCGGCACCGTGCCTCACATTCAATTCGGTTTTGCCGTTCGGTCACGATCGCAGCCAAATTAGGTCGTCCGGTCAGCGCCAACCGCCAGTCAGCCCAAATGCCGTAGAGACTATCTGCCAAAAATCCGACGATCGGTAGTTTGGTGATGGCATAGATCCAGCCCATGCCCAAAATTTCGTAGACGCGACGGAATACCGCCACATCTTTAATTACGGTGTTGTCTGGCAGCACTGCATGAATTCGCCCCATTGCCGTCTCAAAATCCACGCCGCCATTCGCTTCAGGAGCATAGTCATCTGCGGCAATATCCACAAATTTCACTAGCCCCCGTCCGGCATCCCGCTTCCGCAAAAAATTGACCTCCCGCATGCACAAGGGACATTCGCCGTCATAAAGCAGCTTAATTTTCCAGGAGGCGATCGCCGGGGCTTGAGACGAGGTTTCTGAGAGGGTCATGGGAATTAGCGATCGTTTGCTTTGAAGGGTTTACTCTATTCAATTGTAAACAAAAGTTACGAACAGGTGCCGCTTAGCCCTTGCCTTAACCGATATAACGTTACGTAATTGAGTAAGGACAGGTTCTTCTTTGAGAGCCGCACTCCGCGCGGCTCTCAAAAAAGAATCCATTGGGTCTAAGCTCGACTTCACCCCTATATCGTCAGGCTCTACCCTGAATAGAGGCAAATGTAGGCGTTGCTGAATCGAAGTATGAATCTATCTGAGTTGACAGTTTTCTCGCCCCCTAAATCCCCCAATTCTGGGGGACTTCCGAGCCATTCAAAGTCCCCCAGAATTGGGGGATTTAGGGGGCTTTCATACTTGCCTTCAGCAACGCCCAAATGTAAGGCTCTTGAACGCTACTTTTTCCAAGAGGCGATCGCCACTCCAGCCGTCATCCCTTGAATCGCCAGAATCAGCAGCACGCAAGCCTTCCATTGTCCCAAATTCCAAAAGAATCCGGGTAGTACGGCTCCTAAACTGCCGCCTACATAATACGCCGAAACATATAGCCCCGTTGCCGCCGACCGAGATTCGCGGGCGGTAGTGCCGACATAGCTAGTAGTCACCGACTGACAGACAAAGATACCCGAAGCGCTAACTGCCAATCCCACAATCACCATCCAAAGCTGCGGGATCAGCGTAATCGATATGCCCACACAAATCATGCCGATCGCCAGCATCAGCGATCGACGGTAGCCCAGCCGCTCAATCCAGCGTCCCGCAATGGGGGTAATCACCACCCCCAGCAGATAGACGCAAAACACCAGACCCAAAGCGACTGTGTTTAAGTTAAAGGGCGCAGCCGACAGATAAAAATTGACGTAGGTGAAAATCGCCACACTAGAAAACAGAATATTGAAGCCCACAGCATAGGCGGCAATGAGATGCGGATTTCGCAGATGAAGCGCCATGGCTTGAAGGGACGATCGAATATTTTTTTTGCCCGTAAAGTTGCGGGAGCTGGGCAGCCAAAGCCAGCTGGCGATTGCCCCCAGTAGCGTCAGACCACTGAGCAGCACAAACGCCCAGCGCCACCCCAGCGTATCTGTCACAAATCCCGATAAAACTCTGCCTGAAAAGCCGCCCAAGACATTTCCGGTGACATAAATCGCCATGGCTGCGCCCACGCCAGCACCCGCCCATTCTTCGCTGACATAGGCAATGCTGACGGCAAACACCGCCGCCATCAGCAATCCCTGCATAAACCGCCAGCCAAGGAGCGCGTCCAGCCCAGTTGCCGTTGCCGTTAACCCTGTAAACAGGCTGAGTAGAAGCAACGCTGGGACAATCATTCGTTTACGACCCATGCGATCGGCAAGAACACCTGCCCAAGGTGCCGATAGGGCTACGGCGATCGTGGTAGCGCTCACCGTCAGGCTCACCTCTACTTCGGAGGCATGAAAAATCTGGGTGAACAATGGCAGCAACGGCTGAGTCGCATACAAATTCAGGAATGAGCAAAATCCAACAAAGGCAATCGCATATGCCGATCGCTTTCCCGGAAGGCTTGTTTTAGAAGAGCTTGTTTTAGAAAGACCTAACCGATGTTGCCGAAAAGATTTACCGAAAGACACTCGTATCTGACCTCAACTGCTAAACCTTAATCGCAACACGCCCATCCTAGAAAGTTCTCTGCTAGATGTCCAATATATATTTCAAGGCATGGTAAGACTTAAAAGATATAGCGATCGTCTTCCCCTAGTCATAGCCCCCTATGGAACTCCGCCATCTGCGCTACTTTGTTGCCGTTGCTGAAGAACTGAACTTCAGTCGAGCCGCAGAGCGACTGCACATTGCCCAACCTCCTCTCAGTCAGCAAATCCGTAGCCTAGAAACAGAGCTAGGCGTGCAGCTCTTCAACCGAAACAAGCATCGCGTTAGCCTGACTGAAGTGGGAGAACTGTTTTTGGTGGAAGCGCGTCAAACGTTGATACAGGCAGAACGCGCCGTTGAAACCGCTCAGCGCGCTAGTCAGGGCGAACTTGGACGGTTGGTGATCGGCTTTGCCAGCTCGATCGCCTACAGCATTTTCCCCGACATCCTGCGAGCTTTTCGAGAAAAATTTCCCGGTGTGGAGCTGATTTTGCATGAGCTGAACACCAGCTTACAAACCCAAGGCGTTCATGGCAGCACGATCGACCTAGGATTTGTGCATTTGCCGATCGCAGAAGAGCGATTGAATTTGCTCACTGTTTTAGAAGAACCGATGATGGTTGCCGTTCCTAAAACTCATCCCTTGGCTGATCATCCTCAGATTTCTCTGACATCTCTTGCAAACGATCGCTTTATTCTATTTCCTCGTCACGTCGCGTCCGGTTTTTATGATCAGGTGTTGAGCGCCTGTCAGCAAGCTGGATTCACACCTAACGTGATTCAGGAGGCAAAATTGATGCAGACGATCGTCTGTCTAGTTGCAGGCGGAATGGGAGTTGCGCTCGTTCCCGCTTCCCTACAAAACCTTCAGCGAACGGGAGTAATTTACGCTGCTTTAGAGGAAAAAATTCCTCCCCTTAAAACTGCCATGATCTGGCGACAAGACAATATGTCTTGTGTACTGCATGCGTTTATAGCGGTAGTTCGCCAAACCATTCAAGATTCTATGCTAGATCAAATGCGCTAAGTGATTGATGCTCTTACGATTCACGCCAATCTGCATAATTTGAAAAATTTAATTGATCCAAAAATGATTTTGTAATGTATAAAGAAATCACCTTCACTGCTTTTATGAAGGCAAGAAGCTTAACTCCTATAGGAATTGATGTATGGCAACATTTAAAAGACGGTCGTCCGCCTCAGCAGCAGTTTCTAAATCTGCGATCGCCCAAGCAAGCACTATGCTGCAAGCGCTGCCACAAAAGCCAAAGGACAACTGGTCTCTGCGAGAGGCAGTTAGTCTCTTACATGACTCTATTATCAGCGCGATCGATCGCGGCTACAGCCACGAAGAAGTTGCAGCTATGTTGGGCGAGAAGGGGGTAGACATCACGGCTCCTTCGCTCAAGCGATATTTGGCATCGGTAAAGCGAGAGAAAGATGCAGACAAGCCCAAAGCGAGTCGAGGCGGCAGACGATCGAAAACAGGGGCTTAATTAGGCTTTAGTGCAAGATTTGTGACAGAAACTTGCGTGTGCGATCGCTTTTGGGATTGTTGAAAAATTCCGCTGGAGTTGTGTCTTCTACCAACAAACCATCGGCTAGGAAGATGATGCGATCGGCAACTTCACGGGCAAAACCCACCTCATGGGTAACGCAGACCATTGTCATACCAGAGCTAGCCAGCGATCGCATCACGTCTAGAACCTCCCGCACCATTTCGGGATCAAGCGCCGAGGTGGGTTCATCAAAGAGCATGATTTTGGGCTGCATGGCTAAGGCACGGGCGATCGCGACCCGCTGCTGCTGTCCTCCAGAGAGTTGACCTGGATATTTCTTTGCCTGATGCAGAATGCCGACCCGCTCTAGCAGCTGAGTTGTGATCTCGTCAGCTTTGGCTTTTGGCATATTTCGCACCTGAATCGGAGCGATGCTGACATTCTCAAACACCGTCAGGTGAGGAAACAAATTGAACTGCTGAAACACCATCCCTACTTCTCGCCGGATAGCGTCTACGTTTTTCAGCTTCGGGGTGAGCAAAATGCCATCTACCTCGATACTGCCCTTCTGAAAAGGTTCCAAAGCATTAAATGTGCGAATAAAAGTGGATTTACCTGAGCCAGAAGGCCCCATGAGCACCACTACTTCGCCTTTATTCACCGTGAGGCTAACGCCTTTGAGGACATGGAAGCCATTGCTGTACCATTTCTCCACGTCCCGCGCGACGATCGCCGCTTCTGTTGCCGTAGCGACGCTACTTCCAGATGTCTCAAACTGAGTCATTGAATCTTCCCCTGAGCTGTGTGCTTTTGTGTGCCTAAGCTATATACCTGAGCCATCTATGAGTTGAATACACCTGCTAAAACTATGCGGTTGGCAGATCACCCAGCGGTTCACCAAACCATTGTTTTGCCAGCTTGTCTAGCTCCCCATCCTGACGCATATTCCTCAAAATCTCGTTCACTTTTGCTTGTAGATTAGTATCCCCCTTGCGGAGTCCTACATAGCAGGGCGAGTTCTTCATCACAAACTGATTTTTGATCCGCTGATCGGGATTGTCTCGCATCAACTTGTTTGCCACTACATTCCCAGTCGCAATCAACTCAACCTGTCCGGAAATGAGTGCCGAAGCGGTCAAGCTATTGTTGGCAAATCGTTTCACCGTGACGTTCTGCACGTTTCCTTCCGTCAAGTTTTTTGCCAACTCCAGATCCTCTAGAGAGCCTTGCGCAACACCCAAGGTTTTCCCCTGAAGATCGGCGTAGGATTTGACAGTCAACGCATCGCCGCCATAGATACCAGAGTAGAAAGGCGCGTAAGGAATAGAGAAACTGATAATTTTCTCTCGGTCTTTGTTCTTTCCCAAACTAGAAATCACCATATCTACCCGGTTTGTTTGCAAAAAGGGAATGCGGTAATTCCCAATCACAGGTACGAGATCGAGTTTGACCCCCATTGCTTGAGCCACCTGGCTAGCGACATCAACGTCATACCCACGAACACTCATGTCTGCCCCGATCGATCCAAAGGGTGGAAAGTCATCAGGAACTGCAATTTTGACCTCGCCGCGCTGCATAATGTCCTCTAGCGCCTTGCCAGGACTGGGCGCACTGGGCAAATTAACTACTGCGGAGGAAGTATCGACTTTCGCAGATTTGACCGACGCTCCAGAGCAGGCGGTAATTCCTACAGTGAGCAACAGACTGACACAAAACAGGGCGATCGCCCCTCGAAAACTTTTTAGAAACATAATTGCCTCACCTTTAAAAGCACCACGTTAATAAGCGAAAGCGCTACGTTAATGAGCCTGTTGATTTAATCGCTGCTCAACCCGCTGACTCCACAGAGAGAGAGGATAGCAGAGCAAGAAGTAGATTGCCCCTGCCAGCGCAAACACAAGCAGCGCCTTCAGAGTGACGTTGTTAATCTGGGAGGCGGCACGAGACAGCTCTGTAAAACCAATTACCGAAGCTAGGGAAGTGCCCTTAATTACCTGTACGAGGAAGCCCACTGTGGGAGCGATCGCCAGCTTTACGGCTTGCGGCAAAATAATGTAGCGCAGTTTTTTGAAGTAGCCAAATCCGAGCGCAGAAGACGCTTCCCACTGCCCTTTGGGTAACGCTTCGACCGCACCTCGCCAGATGTCCGCCAGAAAGGCGCTGGTGAATGCTGTTAGGGCGATCGTTGCTGCAACCAAGGGCGATAGATTGATTCCAAACACCACAGAAACGCCGAAAAATGCCAGAAAGAGCTGCAACAGCAGAGGCGTTCCTTCAAAGAACTCAACATAGACCCAGCTCAAGAACCGGATCGGCTTGATCGGAGAAATCCGCATCATCATGATCAAAAATCCAGCAATACCGCCAAAAACAAAGGCAATAATTGATAGAATAATTGTCCACTTTGTGGCAATCAGCAGATTAATGAAAATTCGCCCTAGTGTAAATTCGTCGCTCATAAATACCTAAGCCAATGATTAACGTCGAGAGTATTTTGCAAATTCAAAAAAGCGCCGTTCAATCCAGTAGGCAAAGCCTTTAATAATCCAAACAATTGCCAAATAGAACAGGCAGACGGTGAAGTAGATTTCAAAACTACGAAAGGTGCGGGAATTCAGGAAGTCACCCGCAAAGGTGAGGTCTTCTGTGGCAATCTGTGAAACAACACTTGTAAATAGAACGGCCAGAATCACTTGCCCGGTTAACGCCGTGTAGATGTTGGACAAAGCGGGCGTAAGGATGATGTAGCGAAAGATTTTCAGAGGCTTGAATCCCAAAGCCATTGCGGCTTCAATTTGTCCTTTGGGTATGCTCTCAACGCCTGCTCTCACAATCTCAGTTGAGTAAGCCCCAAAATTAATTGCTAAAGACAGAATAGCCGCCTGCTCTGCATTTAAGCGAATTCCTAGCTTCGGCAATCCAAAGAATATAAAAAATAGCTGAATGAGAAAGGGGGTATTCCGAATCACTTCAACGTAGGCCAGAGTAACAGCGTTCAAAATCCGATTACCCGACGTTCTGAACAAGGCTCCGATAATACCCAGGATTAACCCGAAGGCGATCGCAATCAGTGAAACCCTAAAAGTTAGCAGCGCACCTGCAACAAATAGCCCAATATTATCTCGAATAACAGAGAAGTCAAATGCGTACCCCATGCTGTCCCCCTGATATTGATATTAATAAAGATTGATGTTAAGAATCAAAAGTAGAGTTCTGAAACCCTATCAAAACCTGCAAAAAACTTCTAAAACATTGCTTGGCTAACTCGGAAATATCTAGCAGGAACTGCAAATTAGATACGGTACACCATGACAAAAAAGCCACGGGGTAAATGTGGCTTAATATACAAACTTTCTAAATGCTGTCTAAATCTTAAACTTTCTTTTTGCTACGCCATCACCATACCGCCATCAATATTGATCACCTGTCCCGTCATGTAAGCCGCGGCTGGGTCTGCGGCTAGAAATCGAATCACTCCAGCAACTTCTTCGGGTTGCCCATAACGACCCAAGGGAATAAATTTCAGGAGATCCTCTGATTTGATTCCAGCTGTCATGTCTGTGGCAATAAAGCCAGGAGCTACGGCATTTACCGTGATGCCACGCGGCGCAAATTCTTTGGCGACTGTCTTGGTAAAACCGATTACCCCGGCTTTAGAGGCGCTGTAGTTTGCCTGTCCAGCATTGCCCATTTCGCCCACCACAGAAGTGAGATTGATGATTCGTCCCGATCGCTGCTTCAACATCACTTTGCTCACTGCCTTGGTGCAAAGAAATACGCCTGTCAAGTTCAGGTCAATTACTGCCTGCCAGTCTTCTAGCTTCATCCGGAGCAGTAGGGTGTCCCGCGCAATCCCAGCGTTATTGACCAGGACATCCATGCGACCCCATTTTTCCATGACGGTATCGATCAGCGTCTCCACCTGTTCAGACTTGGACACGTCGGCTTGAAGAGCGATCGCCATTTCACCCATCGCCGCAATTTCAGCTACAACGGCTTCTGCGGCTTGGCTAGAGTTAGCATAATTGACGACGACTTTAGCGCCTTCTGCGGCAAGTGCCAGCGCCACAGCACGACCAATACCCCGTGAGGCTCCGGTGACAATGGCAACTTGGTCGCGCAATCGCAAAGCTGAAGATGCTGTCATACGATCAATCCCTCTCTACATCAAACATTTGAATTGAACCTGCATACATGGCTTTTTAGAGCCTGACTCAATCCTCTCTCAAAATGGGCACTCTGGTGGAGTCTGGACATTTATTCTGTTAAGACATTTAGTTTATCTTCGGCAACTTTATAAAAAATTATCTAGGATTAGAGCGGGAAATTTAAGTCCGGCGATGAATGCTTAACTTTGCCCTTAATTGATTATCTCTGCTCCAGGTTATAGAAGCCTCTGCTCATGACATTCATAGCGGCATTGAGCACTTTCTCGATCGCCCCCAATCTAGCCACTGACCGAAATACCGTTTACCTAAAAAACCTCAGCGTAATGAAAAAACAGTTTGGCAGCTTTCAAGAATTAATCTCTGGATCAGATCTACCGATCCTTGTAGATTTCTATGCATCCTGGTGTGGTCCTTGCCAGATGATGGCAAAAAACCTAGATCAGGTGAACCAATCCATGAAGCAAAAGGTGAAGATCGTGAAGATCAATACCGATAAATATCCTGACCTTGCCTCCAAGTATCAGGTTCAGGCTTTGCCCACTTTAGTTCTGTTCAATCAGGGTCAGCCTGTCGATCGCGTTGAAGGGCTGCTATCGGCTGAGCAAATAGTGCGTCGCCTACAAAATCTGATCTAAGTCTTGACCCGTAAGTCTTTTTGAAAACCTTAACCGGGAATGTCGCAGCTTTACCCAAGCCCAGGTTCAAGCGGTTAAGGTTTTAACTAGGGCTTTAGATCCTTTAGATAGATCCTTTAATTCTGGCGGAATACTCCATATGAATGAAGCCAAAACTTTTAGGACTTCCTATGCTAGCAAAGTAGGCAAAAACCTGACCTGCTTCCTCTCCCGGTTTAACGTCTTTTGATCATGGATACGGAACGCGATCGCACCCGTCTGAAGTTTCCCCTCTGGAAATACCTCACTCAGCCTCTCTTTAGCCCTGAGTTCAAATCGCTTAACCCTCGGCGGTTTTGGCACCTCTACAACGCCGAACAGCTTAAAGTCTGCTGGGAAAGGCATATATCGGAACCTGTCTGGGTCGAGAACCCGGTTCAGTTTCTGGAGATATGTTGGTTAAAAACGGGGGTTGGCATCAAGCTTGTGCAGAGCCTCCAAGTGGTTGAGTTTTTAGAGCGCTGCTGGAATAAGGAATTCTTGCAGAACCCATTGTCCGATCGCCATGGCGATACTCCAGAATACTTTGACGAATCTGAAGATTACTATTAAGGCGCGCTTATGTCTACGAAATGAGTAATCTTAAAGTAATCTCACGCTCTGATTTTCACTCTGCTATCTAAGCGATGGGGAATGATAGGAGTGCGCTTTTCGATGCGACCTTACTCCTTTACTGACCCACTGCTGCTGAGGCTGAAAACGAATTTTGATTGTCTCCAGCAAGCCAGACTGATTGCTTTTGAGCACCTCAACTCATCTTTGCCGCTGTCAAAGGCGGTCTGTGCTGTTTTGTGGGGTACTCGTCAAAAGTAAATACGATTATCTTTAGATGCCATCTGTTCAATGAAAGCTGGCAGTGCGGTAATTTCATTCTCACTATGAAGCAGATATTTTTTAAGAGCCGCGCTTCGCGCGGCTCTTAAAAAATATCTGCTTCATAACCAGCTCTCACTGGTGCGATATGCCCCCAACTCACCTCTAGCTTCCAGAACACTTGATCGCTAGCCGCAGTCACCGTACGAAAAGTCTCACAAAAATTTGCGAATACTTTAACAACAGCAAGTTGGAGAATCAAATATTAGGCTTTAGAGAGATGACCTAGTTGCTACACCCATCGCTTAATCAGACTGAAACAGCCGTAGATTAACAGCCAAATCTATGCCGCACGGCGCGTCATCAGACCCCACAAGAAAATAGCAACCATTGCACCTAGCACTGCCACCAATAAACCAGGAATACTCAATCCTGTCGCGGCTAACTGGAGAGTGCCCGTGGTCAGCAACGTGTACAAACTTCCGCCTACGAATGCACCAATAATTCCCAGAATAATCGTGGAGAGGATGCCGCCACCCTGACTACCGGGATAGATTGCTTTCGCGATCGCACCTGCTAGGAGACCCAATAATAGCCAAGCAATAATGTTCATGGTAAACCTCTAAAGCCTTTATGTTTAGTTCCTATTAATACGTTATCGATTTCTGTAGAAACGCTCTTCTGTCGCAGGATATAACTTATGAAATCCAGCTGTAGAACTGAAAGCTAAAAGACAAAGCGATCGATTCCCACAACAGATCAAACAGCTGGTTTGCAGAACATTCATTGTCTCAATGAATCATCCTACGTCAAGTGTTTTTCTAAAGCCGATAGCAAGATACTGAAGTAGCCTTCATTGAGTAAAAATGCGGCGATCGCGCTGCCCAGAGGCACCGTCAGATTATCAATTCCCAGCTTCGAAAAAGCCTCTAGCCCCGTTGCTAGCAACGCCACGCCCACCGGAATCAGTCCGGTCTGCCAGCTCTGTCCCTGAACACCCCACAAAACGAGGCTAGTGACTCCATAGCTCGTCAACGCCATAGCTAGCGAACCCTCCCAGCTTTTTTGCATTCCCATCAGCTTGTAGGGATGTTTGCCCCAACGCTGTCCCACAAGCGCTGCCAGACCGTCGCCCCAAGTCATGATGAGAATACCGATCGCCGCATATTGAGGAAACCTTTGCCAGAAGAGAGCAATCAGCACCCCGATGCTGACCGCGTAGAAAAAAGTGCCCAGACTTTTACGCCCGACGCTGTTAATTCCTGGCAGGATTGGCAGAACATAGGACAACAGCGTCACAAGGCTAAAGATCACCGATGCAGAAATCCCTGCCCAAGCCGGAATCTTGAGCCACCATGCCAGCAAAATAATGTTGCCTGTGCCAATGTGAACAACCTTACGAACCACTTCCGGATCAGCCGTCCAGCGCTGGAGTGCCACCGCCAATAGCCCCACGATCACCAGCCATGAGGAAGCGATCGTTATCTGAAGCCATAAACTAGGCGCAAAAACAGGCATAAACTTTACTACACAGCTAGGGAAAAGGTGACGATATCTTTCACTCGATAATTCTCACTGTAAAGGATCTTGCAATTGATTTCGCTTCCTTCATTCTCAACAGGTAAAAATCCAGAATCTACACGATCAGAACCTAGGGGCAGACATGGCTCACACATGGCTCACACATGGCTCACATAGCATTACGTAATTGAGTTAGGACGAGTTATTTTTTGAGAGCCGCGCTCCGCGCGGCTCTCAAAAAATAACTCATTGGATCTAAGCGCGTAGCGCCATACACGGCTCATACTGCGATTTTCGAGAACCCATAAGGCTGTTGGCTGTTTACCCTCATAAGGTTTGTGGCACAATGAGATGCAGTCCATAGAATTCGGCTAAGGTTCAGCTTATCCAGGCTCAGTCTGTAGGGTTCACAGTACGAGACACCGCATGTGATTGAGGTCGAAGTTCATCAACAGCTCCGTGCCTTCCTACGAGAGCAGGGAGAGCCATACTGGCACCATCACTTGACGATGGCGCGACTGGTGGCTCGCGCCTTGCGGCTAGGGCGGAGTGCGCTGATTCAGGCAGGTGCTCCATCGGGGTATCACGGTGGCTACCGCTTGAGCTACCTGATGCCGCTATTGCTATGGCAAGAGCCAACCCTCTTGGTGGTACCAGAAGCAGTGCAGCAGAGATTGCTGATGGTAGAAATTCCCCGATTGCATCAGTGGATTTCAGCTCACAAGGCAATTCGGACGGGCGATCGCTGGCCTTCAGACAACTTCCAGGGTTTACTCATCACCTCGCCCCAGGCTTGGCTTGCCGATCGCCTGTCTGCCACAGGGCTGTTTCCCAAAGATATTCCAACGATTATTGATAGCGCCGATGACCTAGAGACTTGGGCATATCAACAGCTCACTGCCCAAATTCAGCCCCACGACTGGGACGACCTGATGCGGGCTTGCCCAACCCAGACCGAAGCCATTCGAGATGCGCGCGTGGGGCTAACGCGATCGTTTTTTCAGCACCCCGTCAACCCCTACAACTGCTATCTGATCGAAGCCTCGGAACAGAGCATCCTGACCCAGCTTTACCAAGTCTTGCGCCTGAGCTACACCTTGAGTCTTGTGGAAAGCGATACTGAATCTCAAGCAGAGCCTCATTCAGATTGGCTGAGCAGCAACTTTTTGCCTGCCGTTTGGCAGCAGTTTGGCAAAGCGCTCCACCAGACCGATCAACTGCTGTGGACAGAAGTTAACCGACGACAGGGGCAATTTTCGCTCCATTGTGGCCCTGTTGAATTAGCTCCTGCTCTAAGCCAAATCTGGTCGCAGCAACCCGTTGTGTTAATTGGTGGCTTTTTAGATTTGTACTCTGAAGCTCCCGTCTATCGGCAGCGCTTGGGGCTGCCCGACATGACCTGTCTCAAGTTTTGTCCTGATCGCCAGCATGAGCTAATTCAGCTCTATCTGCCCGACGGAATGCCCATGCCCAACACGCCTCAGTTTCAGGGGGCGCTGCTCCAAGAGATTCGCACTTTAATTGGGTCAACGCACACTGCCCGTCAGGGACTCACCGTAATTTTGGTGGGCGATACCCCGCTTAAAGCACAGGTTGGCTCTGTATTGGCCGCAGAATTTGGTTCACGGGTGCAAGTCGAAAAAACCTGTCTTGACGAGCAGGGAATCTTGGTGTCAGGCTGGGAGTTTTGGCAGCAGCACCAATCTGTTTTGCCTGCTCCCCGGCTATTGCTGATTACGACTCTCCCCTTTCCTTCGCTGGAGGAGCCGCTAGTCGCTGGACGAGTTGCCCACTACAAGCGATCGCGTCAAGACTGGTTTCGCCTCTATCTGCTGCCTGAGGCGTTAGGAACCCTGCAACGGGCGATCGCCCCCGTACGAGATGCCCAGGGCGTAGTGGCGCTACTAGACAGTCGGGTCAATCACCGGAGCTACGGGCAGCAGGTATTAGCGGCACTCAGCCCCATGGCGCGGATTAACTATGTGGATGCCAGTATCTTTACGCCCCTGGAAGAAATGGGCTTGATAGAATAACTCTTCTCGCTCTGAGAATTGCAGTGAGTGACTTCTTTCATAACCCAAGGCGATCGAATTGTTGGGTTACTTAAATGTAGGCTATTCAAAAATTGGCTTCTCATCCCAATTTAAACGGGTTATAAGGCAGGTATACCGCTATCGTGAAAAAAGGCTGGGCGAAACAAGAAGGCTGGATGAAACAAAAAAATTGGTTTCGATCGGCGCTGACGCTGCATGGCTCCGTTGTACCCGTAGTGAGTCTGCGCGCCCTAGTTTGCGGTGTGTTTGGGGTGCTTGTTTCCTGGCTCCATAGTCTGGGATATCCCGTTGCCTTACCGATTCTGGCAGGAGTGATCCCCAATATTGTCCTAGGTCTTATGCTGGTTTTTCGCACCAACACGGCTTACGAAAGATTTTGGGAAGGGCGAAAGCTTTGGGGCAATCTCATCAACACGGTGCGGAATTTATCTAGAAATATTTGGGTTTCTATCGATGAAAAAGATCCGCACGATCGCGCTGCTAAGGTTGCTGCTCTTCATCTGATCATTGCTTTTGCAGTAGCAACAAAGCTGCATTTGCGACAGGAACCTATCAACTCAGAGCTGGAACCACTGCTCTCACAAACTCATTACAACACGCTCAAAACGATGAACAATCCGCCGTTAGAAATCGCGGTATGGATTCAGGATTACTTGCAGCAGCAGGCTCATAAAGGCTGTTTAGATGGGTTTCAGCTCAACATATTGCTGCAAACTTTAAATGAAATGGTGGACTGCTTGGGAGGCTGTGAGCGCATTTTAAAGACTCCTATTCCGTTAGCTTATGCGATTCACCTGAAACAGCTTTTACTGATCTATTGCCTAACGTTGCCCTTTCAATTTGTTGCTGACCTGCATTGGCTTACGGGGGCGATCGTTGCGCTCATCAGCTTCACGTTGTTGGGCATTGAAGAGATTGGGCTAGAAATCGAAAATCCCTTTGGTCGCGATGCTAACGATCTGCCACTAGACAGCTTTTGCGAAACCATGCAGCGCAACAGTAATGACATCATGACCCTAGAACCTGTCAGCGTCAGAAGGGTAAGGTAAATTTGGGCTAGTCATTAGCCGATCGCGATAAAATAAGGCGATAGCTGCAATCTTTAACCATGACTGTCTCTCTCACTGATTCTCAATCAACAGCAGTCTTTTACCCTAGTGCAGATGGTAAACCTGTGGCTGAAACCTACGTGCATTTCTATGCTCTGCTCGTCACGCTGGAAGTCTTGAGGCAGTACCTGAAGGGGCGGAGCGCAACTGTCTTGGGTAATCAGTTTATGTACTATGCCCAAGGTTTCCCAAAGCTACGTGTAGCTCCTGATGTCATGGTAATTTTTGACGTGGCTCCTGGTGGACGCGATAACTACAAAATTTGGGAAGAAAAGCAGGTGCCTGTGGTTGTGTTTGAGATGACCTCAAAAAGCACAAAAGCTGAAGATATGGGCGAGAAGAAAACGCTGTACGAACGGCTGGGGGTGCAGGAATACTGGCTCTTTGACCCGAAAGGTGAATGGATCTCACCTCAGCTTCGGGGCTATCGCTTGCAGGAGTCAGGCTATGCGCCTATTACAGATGGACGAAGTGAACCGCTGAAGCTGCGATTGCAGGTTGAGGAACAGCTCATTGGATTTTATCGGGAAGACACGGGGGAGAAATTGCTGATTCCGGAGGAATTAGCAACAGCCTTGGCTCAGGAAAGACTGGCAAAAGAGCAGGAAAGGTTGGCAAAAGAGCAGGAAAGGTTGGCAAAAGAGCAGGAAAGGCTGGCAAGACAGCAAGCAGAAGAACAGGTTGAGCGATTGAAAGCTCAGTTGCGATCGCTCGGTATTGATCCCGATACCCTCTAATGCGTCTTTAAATGCGTAATGTGCCATCGATCGCGCTCTATCGTTTTTATTTCTAAATCAAGTCTCTGTTTCTAAATCAAAAACAATCTCGAAAATGCCGTCAGGCACAAGTCGCCGCAGTCGGATGAGATATTCTTCAGCTTCGTTGCGTTTACGAAATCGAGCTGCGATCAGAACTTGCGCATTGGGCAAACAGCGAATGATGCACCAGGGATGAAGGCGATCGTGGTAGCTCATGGCACTATCTCTTTTAGGAGTTGAATTTTAGGCATAGTAAATTTGGCGGTCTTCGAGTCCGCTTGATGAGAAACTGATAAGGGAGAAACCCGAAACGTTCTAGCCTTTCTGCAATTAGAGTAGAGCAGACGGCTCAAATGCACTCGAATCTACATTTACAAGAATGTATATACGAGAATGTAATTACATTTCAGTATAGTATGACTCAAGCAGACGATCAAGTAACACTTGCGGAATTGCGCAAACGGGCTGAATTGACGCGCAGACAAGTGGCGATCGCTCTCGGAGTCACCGAAAAAACAATTTATGTCTGGGAAATGGGTGCGAATGAGCCTCGGATGACTCCTGTTCAGACGAAGCAGCTTATGGAGACTTTGCAGTGTTCATTTGAGGAATTGGTGGAGGCTACAAAAAAACGATCGCCAGAGTGATCGGGCGATCGGTGAGTTAAACTCAAGTTTTTCAGATTTTCTTACGCCACAGGCTGCGCCTCGTCATGCTGCGGATGCAACACCTTGCCGTTTTGCAGGCTGGCATAGAGACGATTCAATGCGCTGGTATAGGCAAGCGCTGAGGCAACGATGATGTCTGTGTTGGCGGCATGACCAGAGAAAATCACCTCTTCGTGCTTCAAGCGAATCGTGACTTCCCCCAGGGCATCAATGCCCTGCGTCACAGACTGCACTGAAAACTCAATCAGCTGATTGGGGATATCAATGACGCGATTAATGGCTCTGTAGACGGCATCCACAGGCCCTGTGCCGATCGCCGCATCGGTCAGTTCTTCGCCTTCGGGGGTGCGGAGGGTAACGGTTGCCGTGGGTCGGGCATGGTCGCCGCAGGACACCTGAATATGCTCTAGGCGGAACAGTTCGGGAGCCTGCTGAGTTTCGTCATGGACGATCGCCTCCAGATCCCAGTCAGTGATGTCTTTCTTCTTGTCCGCCATGTCTTTAAATCGCAAGAAGGCACGATTTAGCTCCTGGTCAGCTAGATCAAAGCCCAACTCCTTCAGGCGCACCCGGAAGGCATTACGTCCCGACAGCTTGCCCAAAGTAATCTGGTTGTCATTCAGCCCGATCGACTGAGCATCCATGATTTCATAGGTCAGCTTGTGTTTTAACACGCCGTCTTGATGAATTCCAGACTCGTGAGAAAAGGCGTTGGCACCGACGATCGCTTTATTAGGCTGCACCAGCATTCCGGTCAGGTTAGACACTAGGCGAGAAGTCTTGTAGATCTGGCGCGTGTCAATTTGGGTGAGCGGTGCTTCCGAATCAACCGGACGACCCAAAAACGGATTGAAGTACTGCCGCCGTACATGCAGCGCCATTACCAGCTCCTCCAGTGCCGCATTGCCTGCCCGTTCGCCAATGCCGTTGATCGTGCACTCTAGCTGCCTTGCGCCATTCTTCACGGCTTCCAGGAAGTTGGCGACCGCTAAACCCAGGTCGTTATGCCCATGCACGGAGATAATTGCCTGATCGACGTTAGGCACGTTCTCTTTAATGCCTTTAATAATTGCGCCAAATTCTGCGGGCGTGGTGTAGCCAACGGTGTCAGGAATGTTGATGGTGGTGGCTCCAGCCGCGATCGCCCTTTCCAATACCTGATACAAAAACTCTGGATCAGAGCGCCCCGCATCTTCGGGCGAAAACTCTACATCATCGACGAAGGTCTTGGCATAAGCCACCATTTCGGGCGCAATTTCCAAGACTTCACGGCGCGTTTTTTTCAGCTTATATTCCAGGTGAATATCTGAAGTAGCAATGAAGGTGTGAATGCGCGGCTTGGCGGCATAGGCAACTGCTTTAGCGGCAGCTTCGATGTCCGATCGCGTGGCGCGTGCCAAACCACAGATAATTGGGCCATCCTCGGTGCCCACCTGCTGCGCAATTTTGCTGACGGCTTCAAAGTCGCCAGGGCTGGCAAACGGAAACCCTGCCTCGATGATGTCTACCCCAAGACGCGCTAGCTGACGGGCGATCGTCAGTTTCTCATCCACATTCAGGGTGGCTCCGGGGGACTGTTCGCCATCTCGCAGAGTTGTGTCGAAAATGAGAATCCGGTCAGTCTGGGACGTAGGTTGGGGTTGGGCACTCATAGGGTAAAGACAGGGTAGGTGAAAACTGTAGTCATAAAAGCTATTTTAAGGGGTGAGCCGACGATCGGTGGTCAATTGTTAACTTGCATGATCCATCAACCTTGCCCAATCATGCCCGAACAAGCGTTTTTGCAGGGCTGCTGGGGCGACAAGCAAAACGCGCTCTGCTCTTGGTGGCTTTTATCGTTGTCTGCGAACTGATGGGGAATACCGGAAGCCATTACAGCTATCGCTCATTAATTAGCTCGTATCTTCTATTCTGGAGTTCAGGCGGAAGCTACAGCAATTTAAATTGTTTCCCAGAAGAGGGCTGACGTTAAAAATTCGCTTCTAGAGGTTCACCTAGCTGTTATTCAGGTAGTTTTTCACCAGACTGCTGCGTGTCATCGAGCTGCTGAATGTAGCGATCGCCCCATTCTCTCATGAGTAGTAAAATCGGTTCTAAACTACGTCCAAATTCTGTGAGCGAGTATTCCACTTTGGGCGGCACTTGAGCATATACCGTGCGTTCTACTACGCCGTCTTTTTCTAGTTCACGAAGCTGGAGGGTCAGCATTCGTTGAGTGCATCCTTGCACCAGTCTTTGAAGCTGGTTAAATCGCTTTGTGCCGCTGGTCAGGTGGAATAGAATTACGCCTTTCCAGCGTCCGCCAATTACGTCTAGGGTAGCTTCGACTGAGCAACCGTAACGGTAACTATATTCTCGTGTGGGCATTTTGTTGTTGGACAGGATAGTTTTTGATACTACTCTACAAAAATGTACGTACTTGTCAAAGCTGGGAGTAGTCCTAACAATAAAAGTGTAACAGCCTGAAAGCTTGAAAGCTAGATATGACGCTACGCGCTTAGATCCAATGAATTATTTTTTGAGAGCCGCGCTCCACGCGGCTCTCAAAAAATAATTCGTCCTAACTCAATTACGGAATGCCATAGCAAGGCAAACAGCCTTGGGGGTTTCCCCCAAACCCCCATCGGGGGACGAAGCACTTCCCCCGAACCCCCTCCGCACGAGATGGTGGATGGGAGGGAGAGGGCGCGTTGCATTAGATAAGGCGGCAGTAGTTTTTTTTGAAAATGGCTTTGGAACGTACCGACGAATATTTTGGGAGAGATTTATGAGAGCTTATGAATTGCGGAACGATCGCTCGGATTCTCCTGCTTTGCTGGAACGATCGCAACCTCAGCCTGGTTTTGGGCAGGTGTTGGTGAAGATGCGGGCGGCTAGTCTGAATTATCGCGATCTGCTGGTGGCGAAGGGTTCCTATGGGGCAAAGGAGTTTAAGCCGATCGTGCCGCTGTCGGATGGGTCGGGTGAGGTGGTGGCTCTGGGTGAGGGGGTAACTCGTGTGGCGGTGGGCGATCGCGTGGCGGGTATCTTTATGCAGGGCTTTATTTCCGGGGAGCTAACTCCTGAAAAGTCGGGTTCGGCGTTGGGTGGGGCGATCGATGGAGTTTTGGCGGAATATGTGGTGTTTGATCAGCAGGGGTTGGTCAAGATTCCTGATTTTCTCTCTTATGAAGAGGCGGCGACGCTGCCCTGTGCTGCGGTGACGGCATGGAATGCGCTCGTTGTTGAGGGTCAGCTTAAGGCGGGTGAGACGGTGTTGCTGTTGGGAACTGGGGGAGTGTCTCTGTTTGCTTTGCAGTTCGCTAAGATGGCTGGCGCAAAGGTGATTCTGACGAGCAGCAGTGATGAAAAGCTGGAGCGAGCAAGACAGCTTGGCGCAGATGCGGGGATTAATTACCGGACTATGCCTGATTGGGAGGAGAAGGTTTGGGCATTAACAGATGGTCGCGGTGTGGATCATGTGGTGGAGGTGGGCGGTTCGGCAACGCTCTCAAAGTCGCTGCGATCGGTGCGCTATGGCGGCAAGATTGCGATGATTGGCGTGCTGAATGGTACGACTGGAGAGGTTAATACGAGCGCAATTTTGCACAAGCAGGTGCGGGTGCAGGGCATTTATGTTGGCTCACGAGATATGTTTGAGGAGATGAATCGGGCGATCGCTCTGCACCAAATTCATCCGGTGATCGATCGTGTGTTTCCGTTTGAGGAGGCGCGATCGGCGATGACGTACCTAGAAAGCGGCAGTCATTTTGGTAAGGTGGTAGTGGGTATTTCAGGCTAAAAAACTCTATGCAAGCCCATTCAGTAGACAGCGGCGATCGGGCAGATACCGATCTCAGGATGCTATGGGTGGGCGTTGGCTATGGGCAAGACACTTCGCGACAGTTGATTGAAACTGCAATTCGATCTGTGTGTCTTGCCCATAATCTGGCAGAAAGGGCGATCGCTGGACTTGCCACCCTCGACTCCAAAACGCAGGACAGCCAGCTTATAGATTTGTGTCACGATCGTCAGTGGCAGCTACGCGGCTTTCCGGCAAGTGATTTAGGTGCCGTGGCTGTGTCTAGTCCTTCAGCGATTGTTGCTCAATTGATCGGAACACCCAGCATCTCCGAAGCGGCAGCAATCCTGGCGGCTACAGACTGTAGAGCAACAGGCGAAAATCTCCGTGGTTTCTTGCGCGTTTCCAAGCAGATCTTTCGCCAAGATGGGCATAGAGCGGTGACGGTCGCGATCGCTCAATCTATCGTTCTCCTTAAAGAATCGTTCTAAATGGCGATTGAATTCCTCCATGTGGGCTTAATAGAGTTAGGTGAGCTTACAGACAATTCCTTTAAAGCAATCTCTTGAAGCAATCTCTTGAAGCAAGCTATAACTATGAACCGTTGGCGCTAAATTCAACGAATTGCCGTCATTGGGTTCTCTAGAAATCATTAATTCTTTAGAAATCTAGATTTGCGTTTTGTTTCAGGAATATCTAGGGATAATTTTTCTAGAATGGGTGTACCCTTCATCTACGGGTAGATTATCTGGGGGCAGATTACCTAGCAAACAAAGCGTCTGTTTTCCCGCTCCCGTCTTCTGTAACCTGCTCATCTGCGAAACTCTAGTCAGGGACTTAAACCGTGGCTCAAAACGACCAAATTCAAGCGCTTATCCAAGAAATTGACGAGGTTCTTAGCAAAACCACCCCTCGTTTGCCTTGGGTCATGTCCACCGATGCTATGCGGCAGCGGCAAGTTTTGGAGCAAGCCCGGAGTTGTCTGGACAAACTGCAAATCCCTAGTCAAGGGCTAACCGATCAGACGATCGATCCTGAAGCAAAGCTCCTGCCTTCTGGACAGCCCGCAGCAGAATCTGCTCAACAAGTGCTGCAAGCGGTTTTACAGGAAATGACCTATCTGCGGGTCAATATGCTGCAACCGATGCGATCGGATGTAGATTTGTTGCGGCAGCAGCGAGAGGCGCTCACCCAAGAAATTCGTCAGCTCGAAGCCCAACGCCAGCAGTATGGTCTACCGCAGGGCAATCCGCAGCTTTTGATGGAGTTTCTTCAGTCGGCTATGGGGCAGATGCAGGAAAGTCTGCGGGGGCAGGTGACGCAAATGGTTGCCAGTCTGGCCGTTGAGGGCGCGGTTGAGCCGCCGCTGCTGCATGGTGCGGCAGACTCTGAGAATTTGGCGATCGCTTCCTTGAGTTCAGCCCAGCGGCTTGAGCAAATTCAGCGCGTACAAATTCAGTCGGATCAGCTTTTGCTAAAGCTAGATTCAACGCTGCAAGTCATTTTTGATTCCTTGCAAAACAATATTCTGACTTACCAAGAGTCTCTAGAGCAAGGGCTAAGCCGAATGCAAAGCCTAGGGCAGCAGGGCGAAGCGATGTTTTCTGCGCTCGTCACTCGACTGGCAGAACAGTTGGGCAAGGAGGCATCAGTCTACTTGCAGTCGCAGTCCCAGCAGCAAGCTCAGCAACAAGTCCAGTCACCTGCTCAACCGCAAATTTTGGAGGGCGATCGCGCTCTGTCTACAAAAAGAGCGTTAGATGAAAATGCAGATGCTGAGATTGCCCGACTCCTAGAGGAATTGAATTCGCTTAGCCCCACCAATCCTCAACCCGATTCTTTAGAGACGCGATGGCAGCCACAGCCCTTTGCGCTAGAGGTCGGCAGTTTGGAAGCGCTGGATCAGGAGTTGCAGCAGCTTGACCTGTCGGTTGCTCCGTTAGAGGTAGATTATTTTCCTGATGACGATGGCGACCTGACTTTCTTCCAAGAAGATCAGGAATTTCCCTTCTCAAAATTCTCCTCGGAAGACGCAACCCGTATTCAAAATCTGGATTTAGATCAGGCTATTCAAGATCTGGATCAGGTCAGTATTAGGGATTCTCATGACCCTTCCCCTTCCTATGACATCTCTCACACCTTCCTTCCAGAAAGCTTTTCCCAGAGTGACGCCCCATCTGATTCTAGTTCTGAAGATCTGGAGTCTGCCCTAGATCTGCTCAATCAACTTAGCGCTGAAGCTGAGACAGAACTCCCTGAAGGCAGCATATCTAAAGCCGAATCTAATGAACTGCCTATAGATTCCTTCAAGCCAGACGGCACTCTAGAATTAGGGTCAGTTGAGGAAAGGTTTGAGGAGAAGTCTGAGGCGATCGCTCCCCCTTCACTGATTGATTCTCCTGACAATCTCTACACTGACGATTTCTATCAGAGCTTGTTTGGTGATACCAACAAGAACTTGAAAATCTCGGAGAATTCTGATGTAGACAGGGATCTAGACAGCAATCTCACAAATCTGCCAAACCCTGATTTAGCCTCTGAAACTCTGGAGCCAACAGATTTCTTGTCTTTTGAGGTAGATACAGAGAATGAACTAGCGCCATCTGTGGATTTGAATGAGTGGTTTCAAGAGGATGTGCCAACGCCCCAGGGCAACACGTCCCAGAGCAACACGCTTCAGCCAGAAGATCCGCTCCAAAGCTACAGCCTGACGGCAGCGCCTTCCCACGAAGACCTCTTTGGTGGAGCCGTCGATCCGGCGATCGCTCAGCCCATTCAAGATGCAGAAGCTGACTTTTTACCCGATTTCTCGATCGCTCCTTTCCCTCAGTCGGTCGAAAATTTCCTGTTGAGCGAACCTGCATCCCCCCAAGAACCCTCTAGTTTCGACTCATCTAAAATCAGCACACCCATTGAGGAAGATATCTTTTGGGAGCTGGCAGAGGAAATTCAGATCGAGCCAGTTGCGGCTTCTCCAGCCGTTACGGCTCCGGTAGAGACCATTTCGGCGCTGACCGATTTGATTTCAGAATATGCCACTCCCAATCTAGACGTCCCTGAGCTAGAAAGACCTGAAGACAGTGTGTGGGCGATCGCTACCCCCGCTGAATCTGATGTCAGCGATCCTGATGCCTTTGAACCTGCTCATCCTGGAGAAGATCTGCTGATTTCAGCCACCTCGCAAGAGACGATCGCTAACTTTGAGGTCGGCGAGGACACGCTGCAACGACTCACGGCAGATCTATCTACCCTAGAGCTTCCTGGCGCAAGCTTAAATCTGGAAAGCGCAAGCTTAAATCTGGAAAGTGACCTGGCGCCACAGGCAACGAATCGTGAGGATACATTGAGCGTAGATCCCTTGGCAGATTTATACCTGAAGGCTCCTTCGGAAGGGACGATCGACAGTCAGGCTGACCAAATTGCTAACGCCATCACGCTAGAAGATCTTCTATTTACGGATGAGCTAGAGGCATTTGCTCCAGATCCTAATTCAGGTGCTAACCCAGATCCCGATATCAATTTCTTCGAGGCTCCTGATCAAACGTCTGATCAAACATCTGTCCAGTTTCCAGACCAAGCTTCAGACCAACCTTCAGACCGGGCTTCAGACAGCCGGAGCGCTTCCTCAGAGAACTTAGCTGCATCAGGCAATGCTTTTACTCTAGAAGGCTTAGACATTTTGTTTGAAGGAATACCGTCGCTGCCCGGATTAGAGATCCCCGATACTGAAGCCCCTGAGCTTGAGACACAGCCTAAAAAAAAAGTCTAGATCCCGATATCAGTCCGGGCTGGGTTTCGGCAAGTCCCGACGCTGATTCCTCGTCGATCGACTATGAAAGCCTTCTGGAAAACGATCCCTTCGTAGATATTTTTCCGGTAGACGCGCCAACAGGCGAATCGCAGGAAGGCGGTGCTGGGGCAATGAGCCTGGAGGCTTGGGCAATGGATATGATGGCAGCTCAGCCGATCGCCCCTGAATCTCCATCACTTCAAGAGGTTCTCCTGCCCGATCCTCAAACGCCTGACCTTCAAGCTCTAAGCTTAGAGGCTTGGGCAATGGACATGGCAGAAGAAGTCCAGGCAGCGCCGATCGCTGTCGAGCCACCTATCCCTGAAGACATCCCTCAAGTTACTGAAGCCCGGTGGTATTTGGGTCTAGACTTTGGCACGACTGGAATTTCAGCCGTCTTGCTCAATCAAGCAACCTATCACCTCTACCCCCTCTACTGGACATCGCCGATCTCAGGACTGCCAGAAAGATCTGAAGTCCCTAGCGAACTCAAATTTCGTCTGCCCTCAGCTCTCTCGCTCCAGACTGCTAACCACGCTGCCTTTCATCTGCATGATTTTAAGCCTTACCTAAAGCTTCCCCAGCAGACGAGCGATCGCAGACCAACGGTGGTGCAAGGGTCAGATACTCAGCAAATTTCGCTCATTCAAATCACTCAGGCGCTGTCAGCTCTGCTTTCTAGTCTCATCGGCTCGGCTGAAGCGCTAGAGCTTGAAGCTGCCCTGCCGCCGATCACGGGTGTCGCGATCGGCTATCCTGCTGACTGGTCAGAGGTTTACTGTTCTAATCTGCGGCAAATTGTCCTGGATGCCCATCTGGTAACTGATCCAGATCAGATTTACTTTGTGGAAGACTCGATCGCAGCATTCTTGTCTACTCTGAACAGCAGTAGCGGTCGAGAAATTGTTTTGCCGCACAGCTCTCAGCGAAATGCTGTTGCAACCGAAACTTCGGAGTCCAAAAACACGCTGGTATTGGTTGCTGGAGCCGTCACGACCGAACTTGCAATCATGCAGATTGCAGGAAATTCGCCAGTAGCCCCAAACTCGCTAGATTTGAATCGAAACAAGGTGCAGATTCGCAGCCTTCCGTTTGCCGGTCAGGGGATTGATCAGGATATTATCTGTCAATTAATCTATCCTTTTCTCACCCAAGACGCAGGGAACAGTATTGCGCGATCGCTAGAGGGTTTGGGAGAAGCCGTTGCAGAAGATTTTATTGCCGAGGCGATCGATCTGACGGTGCTTGCCTTCCACAATTTGAAGCTGCCTCATGCTGGAGAGCCGGATTTAGCTTTGCGTAGTCAACTTCAACAGCGTCTACAAAGCTCTCGATCGGGTAATATTTTGCTCAATGCGGCGCAATATATTAAGCTCACCCTCCAGCAGCAGAGCCGTTGCCGCCTACAGTTGGGTCATCAACAGCAGACCATCCTCCGGCAGGATTTGGGAAGTCAGGTTTTGCTGCCCTATATTCAGCGGCTCAATCGTGAGCTAAATGCGTTGCTGACCCAAGCAGATCTGACTGTAACAGACGTTAATCAAGTCATTTGCACAGGCGGCACTGCGTCCTTGGGGGCGATCGCTCGCTGGCTGAGGCAAAAGCTGCCCAATGCCACTATTACCCAAGATACCTACCGAGCCTCAAGCGATCGCTGTATTCCTGGCTGTAGTCGCATTGCTTACGGACTAGCGGTGCTGCCGCTACAGCCACAGCTCCTTCAACAGCCCCAGTTTCTCGAACAACCCTAGCCAAAAATCTAAGGAGCATGGATTAGATGAGATCCAATAATTTGGAAGTGCCGCGCGAAGCGCGGCACTTCCAAATAACTATTACAGGTTAGTGCTACGATCCTAAGCTGCTTGTGCCGCTAACTTTCTGCTTTTTGCACGGCTTCCATCAGCGATCGCACTTCTGCGGCTCCTTCAGATGGCTCAAACATCAGCGGGAACTTGCCGCGTGCCAACATCCGCAAGCCCAGAGGCCCTAAGCCTGCTAGACCTCTCAAATCCCGGAATGAGTTGCCTACCACCATTAGCCCAAACTTGCGCTCATCAATCCATCCCCCCTCTTTCACCAGGTCAATCAGCACCTTACGATGGCGCACAGGGCGGCTAGTCTGGGCATTTTGGCGATCGAGCACTTCTTGCTTAATCTTGCTAATTTGCTCCATGGGGGCTACCTCCATCGGGCAGACAGAGTTGCAGTAGTAGCAGCGCGTGCAGCCCCAAACGCCACTCGTGCCTTCGCTATACTGCTCTAGCCGTGCTTCTGTCTGGTCATCCCTAGAGTCGGCAATCGTCCGATATACCTTTGCCAGGGCATGCGGCCCAACAAACTCAGGATTCACTTCGCGGGCGGTGCATTCTGAGTAGCAAGCTCCACAGAGAATACAGTTGCCCACCTGATTCAGTCGATCGCGCTCTTCTGGAAGCTGCAAAAACTCCCGCTCTGGCACCTGCCGCGCCTCGGTGCTGACGTAGGGATCGACCGCCTCTAGGTTATCCCAGAAGCTCTGCATATCCACGACCAGATCCTTGATCACAGGCATATTGCCCATGGGGGCGATCGTTAAAGTGGGGATCGCACTGGCTGAAGGGGCAGAACCACCGTCCGGTGATGCGGCATGGATCGCCTCCAGTCGCGCTAGTTCGCTCCCCACATTTTCTTTGCAGGCTAGTGCCGATCGACCATTAATCCGCATGGTGCAGCTTCCACAAATGGTATTGCGACAATTCTTGCGAAATGCCAAACCGCCATCTTGCTCCCACTTGATCCGATTGAGGCAGTCTAAAATCGTGTTTCCTGGCTCCACTTCTAGTGCATAAGTCTGGATTCGTGCGGGAGAATCTGCGGTTTGTCGAATGACCTGAAATTGAACTTGCATAGATTTGAATGGGCGATCGTGATGCGGAGCGATATATCTCTAGTCTAAACCCAAACCTTTTTGAAGCTGTGCGATCGCAGAATGCTTACAGATTCTCTTGATTGAAGCGATCGGCTTTGCCATGTACAGACTCGTTCTACATCTCATCAAGCTTTTCTTACGAACTTAAGCTAATTCAAATTCTTTGACCGCTATTGCCAGCTTCATTATTGCCAGCCCATATAATTCACGGGAGATTTCATCTTGAGCAAGCCTCTGTTGAGCAACTAACTTAAGTTTTATCTAGATACTTAACCTACCCAGGTATTCGACTCATCCAGATATTGAGTCAAATTCTCTTGATGTTGGCTAAGAGAGTAATGTTGATTGGAGAAGTATTTAATCTGATATGAAGTAGAATTTTTTGGAACCGGATAATTGTGATCTTAGATTTTATCGATCGAGTCATCATTTAGCTATCAAATTTTAGAGCTTTAAGGCTATATTCTTTATAGGATTTAAAGCAGATTACGATTTACATCGATAATCTTGACGTGTTGATCTCAACGATTGTGAGGAACCCTAGAAAGCAATGACTGAAATGGCAACTGCTCCACTGACTGGAAAAGCACTCCTGCAAAAAGTTAAAGAGCTATCAGATCTACCGCGACGAGAAAAGGCTAAACGTTGCGGCTACTATACGACTGGGAAAAATAACCAAGCCCGCGTCAATGTTGCAGACTTTCTGGAGGCAATTCTAGAAGCTAAAGGCACAACGCTAGATACGGAAAGCTCGAAAGATGGTCGAGGGCGCGAGCCGACTTACCGTGTCAGCGTTCATCAAAATGGTCAGATTGTGATTGGCTCAACCTACACTCAAAAAATGGGGCTGATTGCAGGAGATGAATTTGAGATCAAGTTGGGCTATAAGCACATTCAGTTAGTCAAGCTGGATCAGGATGATGATGAAGAGTGATTTCTGGTCAACTCATTTTTTGCGATCGCAGTATTCAAAATGCTTCGATGGCTCGGCTCTCTAACGGCTTGAGTCTCTGAACATTAAGCCCTTAATGTCAAGCTCTCAGGCAGCTATTTAGAACGACTTAAACAGATCTAAATTGGAAATGAGGACTATTACTTGCTTAGCTTAGTAAGGTCTATGACTGTGCAAGCTGTTACTGAAGCTATGATTAGTGAGAATATGAGTCTACTAAACTGTTTCCGAATGAGGAGACATAGTGCACCTGAGCAGCCACCGAAGCAAGAGCAATTGGACGGGACGAAGTGAGCGAAATAGCTGAAGTCACTGGATTGTCCCGTACTACCATTTGCAAAGTGATTGCATCGGAATAGCCACCAAGTGAGGGATGGCAGGAAGCCCAAGCATTCGTCAACTGGGAAGACGCAAATCACTGAAAACCCTGACCCTTAATGGGTCAAGGATTTACAAATCCTAGTGGAAGCCTTTTTGCAGATTAACAGCAAATTAGCAGACGAGTGAAACAGCTTTATCAACACCAACCTGTGATTTCGATCGATGCGAAGAGGGAATTACAAGGGGAGTACCAGAACGAAGGCAAGGAACAGCATCGACCCTGATACCACTTTAAATTGATGAGACAGCAGATGATTTTCGAGAGCCGCGCGGCTCTCGAAAATCATCTGCCCTGATTGGGTCTTAAATTGGTATGACATTAATGGGGCTAACTTAAAAGGGGCTAACTTACAGCATTTTTCAATTGGATAGCCCAGACTCGACCAAGTGCAAAACGCTGTATTTTGAGTAGCGGCTCAAGTTCGAAAGATGAATCGGCTCAAAAGAGAATCAGGAGGAAGGTGCTAGGGCGGCTTTAGCCTGACTTTGCAGCATTAGTCCATACTCTAGTCCTTCAACGCTAGCCTGGTAGGACGCTTCGATAATGTTGCTTGATACGCCTACAGTCGTCCAGCGCTGATGTCCGTTACTGCTCTCTACCAGTACGCGGGTCTTTGCCGCAGCTCCCGCGCCGCCATCCAAAATCCGAACTTTATAGTCTGTCAAGTGAAAGGTGGAAATTTCAGGATAGAAGTTAGTCAAGGCTTTGCGCAATGCTGCATCTAGCGCTGCAACAGGGCCATTTCCCTCGGCGGCTTCCAAGATATCTTGTCCGTTGACCATGACCTTCACAGTTGCTAAAGAGTGGCTTTGTCCTGCCTTCGATCCGCCTACCATGTCGCAATGAACATGAAAATCTTTGATCACAAAAAATGACTGTCGCTGCCTTAACGCTTCCCGCATCAGTAGTTCAAAGCTAGCCTCAGCGGCTTCAAACTGATAGCCCTGATTTTCCAGCGTTTTCAAATGCTGTAAAATTTGCCGACAGGTAGGATCTTGCTTATCTAGATCAATGCCAAAGCTACGGGCTTTTGCCAACACATTGCTCAAGCCTGCCTGATCGGAGATGACAATTCGGCGAGCGTTACCGATTAGCTCTGGCGCAATATGCTCATAGGTAAGGGGATTGCGCTCAACGGCACTGACATGAATACCGCCCTTGTGAGCAAATGCCGACAGACCCACAAACGGTGCATGGTCATCTGGCGCTAAGTTGACAACCTCGCTAATGAGCCGACTGGATGCGCTGAGATGAGCCAATTGATCGGAATGGACACACTGATAGCCTAGCTTGAGCTGTAGATTGGGTAGCAAAGTGCAGAGATTAGCATTGCCGCAGCGTTCGCCATAGCCATTGACGGTGCCTTGAACCATTCTGGCTCCCTGCATGACGGCAGCAATCGCATTGGCTACGGCAGTTCCAGAGTCGTTGTGGGTGTGGATACCGATCTGGGGAGCGGGGAGCGCAGAGGAGGAGTGGGAAAGCTCAACGAAGTGAATGACGTCTTGGACGATCGCCGTAATCTCGTGGGGCAGAGTGCCGCCGTTAGTGTCGCACAGCACTAGCCATTCGGCTCCGCCAGCGATCGCCGCAGTTAGCGTCTTTAGGGCATAGTCGCGGTTTTGCTTGTAGCCGTCAAACCAGTGTTCAGCATCGTAAATGACGCGCCGATCCTGGCTGCGGAAGTATTCGACCGTGTCTTGAATCATCGCCAGATTTTCGTCTAGCGTCGTTTGCAGCCCTTCAATTACATGCAGATCCCAAGACTTGCCAAACAAAGTCACCCAGCGGGTTCCTGCTGCCAAAATCGGTTGCAGCGTCGGGTCTTCAGCAGCTTTTTTGCCGGGGCGACGGGTCGAGCAAAAGGCAACGATTTCTGCTTGGGTCAGCGGTTCTTCCTGCAACTGCCAGAAGAACTGCACATCTTTGGGATTGGCTCCAGGCCAGCCGCCTTCAATGAATGGAATTCCTAGGCAATCCAGCTGACGGGCAATCCGCAGCTTGTCATCTGTAGACAGCGACAGCCCTTCCCGCTGAGCGCCATCCCGCAGGGTAGTGTCGTAGATCCAGAGGGTTTTGGCGGCGTGTGAGTCTGGGTTCATGGCATGGAAAAAGCTATGGGAACAAAGCTATGAAAACAAAATAGTAAAGACAAAGCATCAGGAACGCCAGGAAACCAGCGATCGCTTTCCTCCTATTCTCTCATGCAAAACCACTGACCTGTAAGCCTAGTCTGAGCCTAGTCAATGAGCCTAATTGATGAGACTGAATATCAGGTTTGATATTTGTTTAGCAATCCTCTATTGCTTCACTTTAGAATGGAGGTAGCGGAACAAGATTAGTAGAACGGAGGTACGCCACATGGATCCAATGCTTGGTTTGCTGGGAGCTAGCGCCATTGCGGCGATCGCAGGAACGGCAGTCAAGGGGATTCTTCGTCCGCTAAGCTGGGCAATGCTAACGGCAGCCGCGCTCTTGTTTGGTTCTAGCAAAATTGTGGATGCTACCAACGCCCTCAGCCAGAGTCCAGCGCTCAGCCAAAATCCACAGCTCAGCCAGAATCCACAGCTTAGCCCCAATTCACAGCCCAGCCAGAATCCATCGCTTGTTCCTGATCCTACCTCCACCCTGTCTTCAAATTCCACAATTTCTTCTCCACCGCTGGCGCAGGGTTGGCAATCCGTAGCACAAGGCTTAAATCCTTCTTTGTCTACGCTGTATGGTCAGAATCAGCTTGCGCAAAGTCAGCCTGCGCAACCCGGCGAATTAGGGGAAGTTGAGGTGGGGCAATCAGGTCAGCCAAACCTGATCAATCAAGCTCCTCCCAATGGCTCTGAATCTGGCACAGCATTATTACAGCCTTCTGCCCCTCCTCCCCGCGTCTCGACAGCTCAACCGATCAGAGGGCTTTGGTAAATATTCCTATTTCCAGCTTCAGCATTTCCAGCTTTAGCTACAAGCAATTATTTTTAGTAACCGCAAAATTGAAGATCATAGGCGATGATTGAAATAGATTTGTTGATGGAGATCAGGGTATGCCCGAACCATTTGGAGTAACGATTGGGATTGCCGGAATTATTCTGATTGGCTTGATATTCACCGCTATTAACCTCGTCAAAGATGCTGGGCGATTTATCGGATTAGGGCTGCTTGGGTTTGTGCTGTTGGTGCTGCTTAACCGGACGATGTCGCCCTCAGGAAACTTGACCAACCCTGGTTCTAATCCCAACTATCCAAATCCTAATATTCCTATTTCTCCAAGTCCCTACACCACTTACCCAGATCCCACTTTTACCTACCCGAATTCCAACAATTCTCCCAATCCCAATCCTGACGCATCCACTTCTCCAACTCAGCGATCGCCCTCCTTCAGCTTTGATTCTGTCTCCAAAGGTATTTCAGACTTTGCAAAGTCGGTTTCAGAAGGTCTTGACAGATTCGTATACGGCGATCCCAATGCCGTTGAACCACCCCCTGATCGGCAAGCTGACGGACGTACAGAACCCGAATCCTCTCAGGTAGAACTGCCTCCTGAACAGCAAGGTTATCAGATTCGCCCAGATGGAGTGCCCAGCCGAGTTAGTACGCTAGTGGTGCCTGACTCACCTTCTTCTGCAAGAGCACCAAATGCTGCTACAGCTGGAGCAGGTGGAGCAGGTGCGAACCGCCCCGTGTCTGCATGGTGGTAGCAAGGCAGACTGTCTTTAGGTTGTCTCAAGACGCTAATGCCTAACCTGCGTTAGATGCTTTTTTTCTACAATCCAGCGACTTTTGTAGAGAATCTCATAGCTGGAATTTCATAGCTGAAGAAGCTGAACTGGAATAGGTTTCGGGCAAGCACGATTTGAGGGCAAGTACGGAGTCTTTCATGCATCCGATAAGTGATATTGCAATCATCGGTGGCGGCATCATCGGGTTGGCGATCGCCATTGACCTGAAGCTGCGCGGAGCCGCAGTGACTATCCTCAGCCGTGATTTTCAGCAGGCAGCCTCCCATGCTGCCGCCGGAATGCTGGCTCCCAGAGCTGAAGCCCTTCCCGATAGCCCCATGTTGGACTTGTGCTTGAAGAGCCTGTCGCTTTATCCAGGCTGGATCAGCAAGTTAGAAAACCTGAGCGGCAAGAGTACAGGCTATTGGTCGAGCGGCATCCTTGCCCCACTTTACAAGCTCCCTGAAACTAAATTGAGCAATCCTGCCCAAATTTGGCTCGATCGCACCGCCCTCCATCATGCCCAGCCTGGACTAGGTGAAGCGATCGGCGGCTGGTGGTATCCTGAAGAAGGACAGGTCGATAATCGGGCCTTGGCTCAGGTCTTGCGATCGGTTGCAGAAATCCTGGGCGTAGATATTCAGGAAGGAATTGCTGTTACTGGAATTCAGCAGTACCAAGGGCAGGTCGTGAGGCTAACCACGACGGGGGGCGATCGCACTGCCGGACACTACATTTTAGCAACCGGAGCTTGGTCACAAGACTTGCTGCCTGTGCCCGTGCAGCCCCGCAAAGGACAAATGCTGGCGGTAAAGGTTGCTGAGGCTGAGAAACTGCCGCTTCAGCGGGTTTTGTTTGGCGAAGAGGCGTATATTGTGCCCCGTCGAGATGGACGGATCGTCATAGGTGCCACGAATGAAGAGGTGGGCTTTACTCCCTACAATACGCCCGCCGGAATGCAGAAATTGCTCAATGCCGCTATTCGGCTTTACCCAGCGCTGAGCAATTTGCCGATTCACGAATGCTGGTGGGGCTTTCGTCCGGCAACGCCCGATGAGCTACCCATTCTGGGGTCAAGCCTCTGTGATAACCTGACCTTGGCAACGGGACACTACCGCAACGGAATTCTGCTGGCACCCATCACGGCAAGGCTGGTGGGCGATCGCGTCTTCAATCAGCAATCTTCTCCCTTACTCGACGCTTTTTCCTGGGAGCGGTTTTACGGTTCCCAGCCTACAGGTTCCATCTCTGACTCTACTTCTCCCTCTGACACAATGCTGCAATATTCTTCCCCGATCGCCCCGCCTGATTCTGCCCCGCCTGATTCTGCCCCCATTGATTCTGCCCCCATTGATTCTGCCGCTGCACCGTTGGTTGATCCTAAGCCTTTAGTGATTGCAGGGCGATCGTTTCGATCGCGCCTGATGACAGGGACAGGAAAGTATCGCAACTTTGACCAAATGCGTCAGAGCGTCGCGGCTAGCGGCTGCGAGATCGTCACGGTCGCAGTTCGTCGCGTCCAGACCAACGCACCCGGTCATGAAGGACTTGCCGAAGCGCTGGACTGGAGCAAAATCTGGATGCTGCCCAATACGGCAGGTTGCCAAACCGCAGAGGAGGCAATTCGTGTGGCGCGGCTAGGGCGAGAAATGGCGAAGCTGTTGGGTCAGGAAGACAACAATTTCGTTAAGTTAGAGGTCATTCCCGATGCCAAATATCTGCTGCCCGACCCAATCGGCACCCTGGAAGCCGCTGAAAAGCTCGTAAAAGAAGGCTTTGCCGTTCTGCCCTACATCAATGCCGATCCGCTACTGGCAAAGCGATTGGAAGAGGTGGGCTGTGCCACCGTTATGCCGCTGGGTTCACCGATCGGCTCAGGGCAGGGTATCAAGAATACCGCCAATATTCAGATTATTATTGAAACGGTTCAAGTGCCTGTTGTGGTGGATGCTGGAATTGGCGCACCTAGCGAAGCGGCTCAGGCAATGGAAATGGGAGCTGACGCGCTGCTGATCAATACGGCGATCGCTCTGGCAGAAAATCCGGCGGCTATGGGTCGCGCCATGGGACTCGCCACAGAAGCCGGACGTTTAGCCTATCTCGCTGGGCGAATTCCCATCAAATCCTATGCCAGCGCCAGTTCGCCACTAACCGGAACGATCACGAGTACCGGATTAAAAGAGCTATAGAATAGAAGGTGCTTTCGTCTTCTTCAAGCGCGTGAACCAAATTTTTCAGGCTCAAATCTACGTTACTCTGCGTCCTTCTGTCCTCGATCCAGCTGGAACCGCTGTACAGTCGGGGCTAACCCATATGGGCTATAGCAATGTCGAGCAGGTGCGCATTGGTAAATATGTGGAGCTGACTTTGACTGCTCCTGATCAAGCTGCCGCCCAACAACAGCTCGATCGCATTTGTGACCAGCTCCTCGCCAATCCTGTGATTGAAAACTATCGATTTGAGCTAAAAGAAGTCGCTGATGAGGTGAACCGATGAAGTTTGGAGTCCTTGTGTTTCCAGGTTCCAACTGCGATCGCGATATTGCCATGGTGGTACGCGATCTATTGCGCCAGCCGACGCGCATGGTTTGGCATGAAGACAGCGATTTGTCTGATCTGGATGTGGTGATTATTCCTGGCGGGTTTAGCTATGGAGACTACCTGCGCTGTGGAGCGATCGCCCGCTTTTCTCCAGCGCTACAGGCAACGCTCAAACATGCAGAACAGGGCAAGTTTGTCTTAGGCGTGTGCAATGGTTTTCAGGTGTTGACTGAGGCAGGGCTGCTGCCCGGAGCCTTAGTCCGCAACCGGAACCTGCATTTCATTTGCGATCGTGTCGCCCTACGGGTTGAACGCACTAATTTACCCTGGACACAAAATTATTATCCGGGGCAGGTAGTGACGCTCCCGATCGCTCATGGCGAAGGCTGCTACTACGCCGATTCCCAAACCTTGGAGGAGTTGGAAACCAACCAGCAAGTGCTGTTTCGCTACTGTACATCTGCGGGAGAGGCGATCGAGTCAGGCAATCCCAACGGGTCGCTCCACAACATTGCGGGTATCTGTAACCGCCAAGGCAATGTGCTGGGCATGATGCCCCACCCCGAACGAGCCGCAGATCCGATACTGGGCAATACTGAGGGCATTCATTTATTTAAGGGGCTACTGGCTCTCACCGGGGCGGCTGTTGCCTAACTAGCGCAAACTTCAGTACTGGTATTCATGTAATGATTTTTTATGGAGTAGGCTTCGCTCACCCCATAAGAAATCATTACATTAGGAGTTACGCATTTTTGTTGTGTGTGGTGGGCTGCGCCCACCACACACAACAAAAATGCACTACAGCTAGAGGGCTTGCGTAAATCCTATACATTTTGAGGGCTACCCAAACGTCTAAGTCGATCAAATATGCCGAATAGGGAACAATAGCAACAATAGCTGAGAAAGAGATAGCCCTCTGCCTAGGAGGTAAGCCTTCTCTAGTATTCTTCGAGTCTAGCCTCTAGACTGTGAAGTAGAAAGGCTGTGCTTAAACTCTCTCTAAACCGATCGCAAACTGCTCCAGGCTCAGAAACTTCTATGAGTCAAGATCTGCAAACTTGGTACGACCAAGGCAATGCTTTATATAAACTGGGGCGCTATGAGGGAGCCGTTTCTCGGTTCGACAAATTTTTAGATCTTCAGCCTGCCCATCATCAGGCTTGGACTCAGCGGGGCTATGCCCTCTGTGAACTGAAGTCCTATGACGAAGCGATCGCCAGCTTCGAGAAAGCCATTCGCATCAAGTCGAAACACGCGCTGGCATGGCATGGCAAAGGCATTGCGCTAGCCAAATTAGGGCGTTACGAAGAGGCAGTCATCAGTTTTAATAAAGCTCTCAAACACGAGCCTGAAGACATCAAAGCCTGGTACAACCAGGGGCAAACCTATCTGCACCTCTACCGCTACAAAGAGGCGATCGCTAGCTTCGACAAAACGATCGAACTGAAGCCAGATAACTACCAAGCCTGGTATAGCCGTGCTGTAGCGATGGCCGCCCTTCGTCGCTACGAAGATGCCCTCACGAGTTTAGACACATCACTAACGCTGAAACGCACCTGTTTCTATGCCTGGAATTATCGGGGGCTAGTGCTGACTAAGCTGAGTCGTTATGGAGAGGCGATCGCCAGCTTCGATAAATCGCTGCAATATCGCTCTGACAATCCCAACGCCTGGTATGGCAAAGCCTGCACCTATGCGACCCAGGAAGATGCAGAAGCAGCCCTCAAGAACTTGTATCGGGCGATCGTTCTCAGCCCTAACCTATACCGAGTCATGGCACAAACCGATAGCTGTTTCGACTTTCTACGAGACAACGAACAGTTTCAAGATTTGCTGAAAAAGCGGTAAGGGCGATCGGGTGATTTTGTAGATGCGCTGTAGGCTTTAGCCATATTTCCGAAAGCTATACAGCATTACGTAATTGAGTTAGGACGAGTTATTTTTGAGAGCCGCGCTCCGCGCGGCTCTCAAAAAATAACTCATTGGATCTAAGCGCGTAGCGCCATATGAGGGGGCAGCAGTCAGTGCTGAAAGGTTATTGATTTGCGTCCGATTCACTGACAGTCTGAGAGTTCCTAGATCTCACCAATAAGCCGTGCTTGGGTGCAAAAATCATCGCGGCGAGAAACAGTAGGGTTTGTACCACAACAATACAGCCCCCAGTTGAACCATCAATGTGGTAACTAATATAAGTGCCCATGACGCTGGAAAATACGCCGGAAGCCATCGCAATCAGGAGCATGTGATCAAAACGATCGCTCAATAAATAAGCAGTTGCACCTGGAGTAACCAACATTGCTACGACTAAAATAATGCCTACTGTCTGAAGTCCAGCAACAGCTGCGAGCGATAGTAAAGACAGAAGGACATAGTAGAGAAAAGTAATGTTTAGACCAATCGATCGAGCATGAGTCGAGTCAAAGCAAAACAGAATCAAGTCCTTTTGTAAAATTGCTAATGTCACTAAAGTGATCGCACTAATTATTACTGTTTGAGTAATATCTGCATCCGAAATTCCCAAGATATTACCAAACAAAATATGAGTCAGATCAACTGAGCTTTTAATTTTAGATACTAATACTAATCCCAGCGCAAAAAATCCAGTAAATACTAAGCCAATCACCGTATCTTCTTTGATGCGCGTTTTTGATTTAATGAATCCGATCGCTATCACAGAACCCACTCCAAACACAAAGGCACCAACCGCAAGAGGAATATTCAGCACATAAGCGATCACTACCCCCGGCATGACGGCATGGGAAACAGCATCGCCCATCAATGCCCAACCTTTCAAAGTCATGTAGCATGATAGAGCAGAACAAACAACTCCCACCAACGCACTGACCAGAATTGCTTTAATCATAAATCCATGCTGTAATGGCGCAGCAAACCATTGAATTAAATCCATTAGAACTTCTCCTGATTGATTTAATTAACTTGACGTTTGGCAGAAGAGAAATCGCCAACTGCTCCACCAAAGGTGCGAGATAAATTTTCCTCGGTAAACACTTCAGAGGTTTTGCCATAAGCCAAAATGCTGCGATTAATCAAAACAACCTGATCGCAGAATGTCGTAATTGACGCTAAATCGTGGGTTGAGATCAGAATCGTGCGTTCTGTTTGGCTAAGCTCCACTAGCAGAGTGATCATCATTTTCTCGGTTTTGATATCGACCCCAGCAAACGGCTCATCCAAAAGCAAGACTGTTCCCTGTTGTGCCAATGCCCGCGCAAAAAAGGTGCGTTTTTTCTGCCCGCCGGATAGCTCACCGATTGGGCGATCGCGCATCTGCCACATTTCCACTCGTTCCAAACTGTCTCTTACAGCTTTTTTATCGCATGATCTCGGCACTCGCAGGAGGTTCATATAGCCATAGCGCCCCATCATGACGACATCGTAGACACTAACCGGAAAATTCCAGTCTACTTCCTCGGACTGAGGGACATAGGCCACCAGATTACTTTTTTGCGCCTGACGGATGGTTAATCCATTGATCAAAATTTTCCCGCTGACGGGCTTGACAAATCCCATTATGGCTTTGAACAAGGTCGATTTCCCTGCTCCATTCATCCCCACCAATCCACAAATCGTCCCTGCTTTTAGCTGGAGCGCGGCTTGGTGTAATGCTACTTTGCTGTGATAAGTAACGGTTACGTTTTCAATGTCAATGCTGACTGAATTCATAGTTTTCTTTGTTTTCCTTTCCTTTACTTCTCTTGCAAGCCTTTGATTAAAGTATTGACGTTGTATTCTAGTAGTCTGAGATAGGTGGAGGCAGGACCATCGGCAGAAGACAAAGAATCGACATAAAACACACCTGCAAAATTTGCGCCTGTTTCCTTTGCAACCTGAAGCTGCGTCTCATTGCTGACGGTGCTCTCGCAAAATACAGCAGGAATCTGATTTGCTTTGACGGTATTAATCACTTTTTCTAATTGCTTTGGCGTGGATTGCTGTTCAGCATTGACTGCCCAAAGGTAAACTTCTTTCAAGCCATAGTCGCGGGCAATGTAAGAGAATGCGCCTTCACAACTGACGATGTAGCGTTTATCAGCGGGAATTGTCGCGATCGCTTGCTTCAGTTTTTCATCAATTGCCCGAATTTGTTCGCTGTAGGTCTTGGCATTTGCGTCATAGGTTATAGCGTTGGCTGGGTCGAGATTTCCTAACGCCTTGCGAATATTTTCAACGTAAATCAAGGCATTTTTAGGCGACATCCAAGCATGGGGATTAGGTTTACCTTGGTAGGCATCTTCAGCAATATTGACCGTCTGAAGCCCATCACTCAAAGTTATGCGAGGAACTTTAGGTAGACTGTTATGAAAGCGATCTGCCCAGCGCTCTAGGTTTAAGCCATTTTCCAAAATCAGGTCAGCTTTTTGACCCCGTTCCAAGTCGCTGGGTGTGACTTGATATCCATGAATTTCAGCACCCGGTTTGGTGATAGATTCAACGATCGCCTTGTCTCCCGCTACATTTCGCACCATGTCAGCCAGAACGGTAAACGTGGTGAGAATAACTTTTTTGTCGTTTCGGGCGGGAGTAGTGGTAGTGGTACGGGACTCTTCACGCGGCTGAGTTGGAGTTGTGGGTGTACATCCACTGATCCAAACACCGACTAATAGACCCACCAGCCCAATTGGATATAAATTAACGACTCGAAAATGCTTGTTAAAGGGCGGCTTGTGCCTCATGGCTAATTTCATAATTCTTTCATTTTTCAAAAGTATAGCGCTACGCGCTTAGATCCAATGAGTTATTTTTTGAGAGCCGCGCGGAGCGCGGCTCTCAAAAAATAACTTGTCCTAACTAAATTACGTAGGGCTATACCACGAAAAGCAGGGAAAATGAAAGAATTATGAAAAGAGGATTTGTGATTGAAATCTCCATTCGCCAGCCTGCGCTAGCCCTCACCTGAGATGCTGAGCTGAAAGCTCCGGTCTCACAACCCTAAACGGCCTGCCGCAGGCGATTGAAAACGCTAAACTGCTTCTGTTAACCTTGATGCTGTGGAACAGTGCGATCGCCTATCCCAATCTGCTGGCAATCCCCCACGCTATATTTCACAACTTTCACCCTCGTTTTGACACAGCTGAGCTATCTGTCAAGTACCAGCGCCAGGGCAAATCCACACCTTGTGTCAGTCCAATTCGAGTCGTTTGAGTTAAGTTGGAGGGCGACTCATTAAGCTGCTGCTGAAATTGTTCGCTACGGTGTTCAAGCCATAAAGGTTGTACAGGTTGCAGCAGGGTTGCGTTTAGAGACAGGTCAATTTTCAAAGCAAGACATAATTTACCTGGGCCAGCAGCTAACCGATGCAGCTTCACATTTTTTTGAGGGTCTATCCAAGGAGGCGATGTCTCCAACTGAAGAGCACGAATGAGAACAGCACTAGGAATCCCATCCAGATCTGTCACAACGTTTAGGCAATGATAGATTCCGTATATCAGGTACACATAACAAGCTCCTGCCGGACCAAACATCACTGAATTACGAGGAGTTCGACGACGATAGGCGTGACAGGCTGGGTCATCGGGCGTATAGGCTTCTGTCTCTACGATTAATCCGCGCAAAATCTTGCCGTCAGGCAACTGTCTGACTAAGACACAGCCTATGAGGTCGGGCGCAACTTGGGTCGAAGGTCTGCTCAACCAATCAGCATTGATATCCTGTGGAGCATCTAAAGCTTTCATTGCTCTAATGTATTGCTATGCTTGCCCTTTGAAAGAAGGGCTAGTCGGTCTGCTCCAGCCGCCTTTGCCAGTCGGCATCCACCTTGCTGGGGTTGAGAAATTCCTGCTCGGTCAAGTCTGTTTCGGTGGTGTAAGCCAAATCTTTTTCGCTGACGATCGTTTCTGCCACAAACTGCTGAGCAAAGGCAAGCTTTTGTTCTAGTGCAGGAAGAGCAGCATTTAGAGCGATCGCTCTTTCTTGTCTCTCGTGGTTGCGTGCCTCAATTTTTTGATTGCGCCACTGCACCCAGAAATAGCGAATCAGCGGAATGGCCAAAAACCCAATGCCGTAGACAAGCAGCACGCCGTAGATGCTGGCAACAAAGCCCACCAAACCCCCAATCTGAGCCGCGATCGCCCCATCGCGCAGCAAGCTCCCTAACACCAGCGCTCCAACCAGATTTACGCCCCCTAGCCCGACCGCGGCAATAATTTGTCCGCTGCTAGCCTGACTAAACCGCCAGACCGACTCCCGCAGGTATGCCGACACAGATTTGGACTGACGCTGACTGGCGCTGACCTGCAAATCGGGGAAATGGTAAACAATCTCGCCCTCTGGACTCACTTCTGGTCGTCCGTTAAAGCGGGTTAAGACGGGCAGCATATAGTCTTCAAAGTCGCCAGGGAGCCGATCGAGGTAGGGGGCTACCTGTTCAGCCACGATCGCTCCGCCGTTGTTGCGGATGACGGTGCCAATCGATCGCCAGCGCTGGTCTTCTAGGTCGGCATTGGGGTTGCCATCACCAAACAGGAACGAAAAGATGGCTTCCAGAAAGTTCATGGAATCCTCGTCTTGTCCACCTCTGCCGCGTTTGCTGCGAGTAGACGATCGGCGAGAATGGGTCGAATAGCCGTAGTTGGGTGAAAATATCCAGTACCAATCCCACATGAAAAGGGAGGGAAAGGAGCCGCTGAAGCCGCTGTCAGAGCTGCTGCCGTTATCGTCTCGCGAGTTGAGAGCGAGTAGGATAATAGCGATCGCCAGCACAATCAGCAGAATGGACGCGCCCAGCATTAGCCCAAAGGAAATGCGAATGAGATAGAACACAATCCGCCAGATTTTGCCCCAGGTTTCCTGAAACCGCAGTCGCCAGTATTTGTTGCGCACCACGTCCCGAAAATTTCGGGGAAACAGGTAGGCAACTTCACCGGACTCTGCGACCTGCATATGTCCTCCGGCTTCAGAGGCTAAGACGAGCAGAGATTGCTCAGCCACTTTGATGTCTAACCCTGCCTGAGCCGCTACATCACCAACGGTAGCGCGATACTTCAGCCTTTCTACGGCTTGCATGACGATTGGATTTGGAGCCATGCGTCTTGATTCCTCAGCTCTCTTAAGCGGTAATGAAAAGAACAGCGGTAATGAAGAACACTGTTTCCTCCAGTATAGGAATTGGAAGGGGTGGGTGTGGAAATCGAGTCTGCGCGATCGAGTCTGCGCGGCTGCCTTTCGCTGCTCAAGCTCAGCCCATCTAGATTAAGCTGAAATACAGGTTAAGCTGAGATACGGTTACTTGACGTGAGAGGTAGAATTCGTTCACGCTTCTCAGTAGGTTGCTTGATCAACTGGCTTCTCACTAACCCCGACTCGCGAGGCAACTATGCCCAGATCTCAACGAAACGACAACTTTATCGATAAAACCTTCACGGTCATGGCAGACATGATCCTGAAGATGATCCCGACGAACAAGACTGCGAAACAGGCGTTTGCTTACTACCGAGATGGTATGTCTGCCCAAGGGGATGGCGAGTATGCTGAGGCGCTTGCCAACTACGAGGAAGCCCTGAAGCTAGAAGAAGATCCCTACGATCGCAGCTTCATTTTCTACAACATGGGCTTGATCTATGCCAGCAATGGTGACCATACCCGCGCGCTAGAGCTGTATCATCAGGCGATCGAAATTAGTCCCCGGATGCCGCAGGCTCTCAACAACATTGCCGTGATCTACCATCATCTGGGCGAACAGTTGGAGGCAGCTAGCAGTTCAGGCAAGTCGGACGAAGCCGAAGCCTATTTTGACCAGGCAGCGGACTACTGGCAGCGTGCTATTCGTCAGGCTCCCAACAACTATATCGAAGCGCAGAACTGGCTGAAGACGACCGGGCGTTCCAAAGCCGACGTTTTCTTCTAAAATTCCGCTAGGTTTCTACTATTCTCTGCTGACCCATTTTTTATGATCGATCGCGAACAGGTTCACAAAGTCGCTCATCTGGCTCGGCTAGATCTGACTCTTGAAGAAGAGACTCAGTTTACAGAGCAGCTAAATGGCATCTTGGGATATTTTGAGCAGTTGAGCGAACTCAACACTGACGACGTGCAGCCTACGACCAGGGCAATTGATGTCAGCAATGTGACGCGCCCCGATCGCGTGGAATCCGGTGGCGATCGCGAACTCATCCTAGACAGCGCGCCCGATCGGGAGGTGACTGCTCAGGGAGATTTCTTCAAGGTTCCTAAAATCATGAATGTTGATTAGTAATGCCATGCTGCTTGGATAGCTAGAATAGTAGAAATCTTCCCTAACCCTTCTGAGGGCTACGGTGTACACACGAGTCTTTTGATTTGCGTCTGAGGTTCGCTAGCCCCCCAATTCTGGGGGACTTTCGGAACTCAAAGTCGTCCAGAATTGGGAGATTTAGGGGAATCAACTGATTAAGCTGTAGCTAAGCCCACTTGACCCAGAATGTAGAAGAGGATGGAGTTGACAATGCTGAGAGCGATCGCTCCCAAAATTGCGCTCCAGATTCCCCAACGCAGCCGAAAACCCTCAACGAGGAGGGCGGCCAGACCAAAGATAATCACGCCACTCAGCAAAGGAATTAGCCCTAGACTGACGATCGCTCCAAAGGATCTAAACCAGTCAGGAAACAGCCCGACTAAGCCGTTAATGGCTCCGATGACTGCTCCAGAAATCAAGGCAATCACGGGATTATCAATCTCAACGCCCAAAGGCAGCTTGGAGATAATCAACAGACTAATCGCAATCACCACGATAGAAATTAAGAACCCAACCATGTTACGCACTCCTCAGATACAGTAAGTCTGAAATACAGTAAGTCTGAAACTTCAACTGAACAAGGGTCACATAGCAACCGCCTTGGCGGTTATGACGAGAACATTTAGGGTGGGGCGCTTCGCGCCTTACTCTGAATGTCCTACGCAGGCTGGCGACAGCTAAGACTATGACCCTCGATACTGAGAATCTATCAGGGTGCCTTGAGACTTGCAACTGTTCAGTTTTGCTGATGGTTTCTGGCTGGAGTGTGGAGACGATTTTTCTAGGATTTTAGGGTTCAATGCCAGCGCTGTACCGCTTCAGCAATGCGCTGCCCGTAGATTTCAGAGGAGAGACGATCGCCCGAATCAATTTCTGCGGGGCTGCCGCTCATATCTAGATTGCTCTGCCCCATGACGCCCAGGAAAGAGCCGAGTCGATTTACTCCGTCTGTTTTGCCAAAATAAGCGCTAGGCAGGTCGGCAAACCCCACCCAAATCATGCCATGCTGAGCGGCGTTAGTTGCCAGATAGAGCAGTGTTCCCTGCTTGTCGCCGCTGAGGGAGCCTGAGTGGGTAAAGCCCCCTGCAATCTTGTTTTTCCAGCCCTGAGCAAACCAAATTTCGCTGGCAGCGTCAATAAAGGCTTTGAACTGTCCTGCTACGCCGCCCATGTAGGTGGGTGAGCCAAAGACGATCGCATCTGCCTGATTCAGAGTTTCTAGAAATTCGGGCTGCTTCCAGCGTCCTTCTGTAATTTGGTCGCCCGTAATCCGCAGCAGCTTGGCTTCTGTTCCCGCAACTTGATTCGCACCTTTGGCGATCGCTTCCGCCATTAAGTGCGTGTGACCTGCGCCTGAAAAATAGACTACGACAACGCTAGACATACCAAACCTCTCTAATTTTCAACCGTTCAGGCTTATCCTAAAGGGGGTAGTTACGAAAGTAAAGTAGTAACCTAAAGGTAACTAATACGCACTTTTTAGTAACTGCTCAACATGTCTACAGAAGAGAACAAAGTTTGTAACAATGAAGACAATAGGGACGCTGTTTGTCCGCTCAGCATTTTGCTGTCCGTCTTATCCGGCTCCTGGACAATGTATATTCTTTGGGTGCTGGCAGAAGACGCAGCGCGGTTTGGCGTATTGAAGCGTAAGGTCGAAGGAATTTCTACCAAAGTCTTGACCGAACGGCTGCGAATGCTGGAAGCTGAGGGCATTTTGTTTCGCCATTACGAAGCCACGATTCCGCCGCAAGTTACCTATGGCTTAACCGATCGCGGACGGGAGCTAATCGATATTCTGATGCAGCTCAATACTCTGGCTCAACGCTGGTATCCGCCTACACCACCTCTGCAAACTTCATCTGACACGCTTTAGACGATCGGCAAATCGCGGAGGAAATAGAAGCGATCGCCATCATTTCCTTTTGCTCGCCCTAAATGTCCTACTAAGGGAGAAGAAAGTTCAATTAAAATTTCGCGCAACTCTTCACGCGTCAAGAACCGATGCGGAGTAGAGTGCATATAAGCACCGTAGAGCGTTCCAACATCAGCATTGTCTTCACTTGTAATCTTTAAATGTTCTTTCACAATTTGGACGATATGCGATCGTAATTTAATATCTCTTGAGACTACCTCAATATATTTCTCAATTTCATCATTCACTTGCCCAGGTACTAAATATCTTTTAAGCTCAATCAAATTGATTGAGTTTGGATGTTGAGCTTGAAGTTTCACTAATTTCTCTAAGGTCATTGCGCTAATAATACTAATTTTTGAGGTTATGGACGATTCTTGAAGTTGTTTGGTAGGCTGACCAGAACCAATAATCAATCTAACAGCAGACATATAATTCTCTCGAAGATGCCTCTTTCCAATCCGATCTAATTCTTCAACTGCTCGATCGGGTATGCTCTTACCTGCTTTACATTCGCCAACCAAAGGATAGGGTTCTGAACAAAAAAGATCTAAACCTCCTGCGCCACCTTTACAAGTTTCATCAACCTTAAATCCTAAGTATTCAAGACCTCTGCGCGTAATATTTTCAAAGTCTGTACCAGCTTGATAATTGCTTTTTCCCTCAAGTTCTTTGCTGCGATCGCCAAGTGATGCGATCGTCTTTATCCAATCTGCGTCTAGATCAGACTGATTTTTAGCTGAATCATCAGCCCACCCAAGAAACACTTTGATTTGGTGACCGAGAGCTTGAGATGCTAAGCTAGGTGAGGGAAGTTGGGCGATCGCGGTGTGTAGCTCCTCTAGTTCAGGATGTTGTGGATTTTCTAAATTAATCAGTTGGTGCCGACGTTGTTTAAATAAAGTATCAGTTAATGCGGGTTTAGCAGTCGTACCTGTTAGAGAGATTGGCAATCTGATGAAGCTTCCAATTTTATCAGGGTTAGCTCGATCACTCAGTATTTTAACAGCTTGATCTAGTTGATAGACTCGCAAATAGGCAACAAATATTTTGTTTCGCTCTTGCAACAGGTCTTGTAGTGATTGATGGTTCCAAATAGTTAAACGAGACAGTTTTTCAATCTCAACTGGATTGCTATAAATCTTGCATATTTCAAGCCGCGCCCAAGCTCGAATTTCAATCGCTTGATTATTGTCAGAAATATCAGCAGGACAAATTGCAAAATACGGAATTGCATTAATAAATGTTCGTGAAATGGCGGCAATCATTCGACCTTGAATCAGAGCCTCTATGTCTGATGCCGCCAAGCAAAACGCAGTATTGATAGAAATGGAACTAATCATCAATACACCTTTAAGTTAAGCAACATCTAGCAAATCCAGATCATCCAGTTCATCGCTTGTTTCAGAAATTATCACTTCAGAAATTGCTTTCTCAAGTTCATTATCTTCATCTGTGATTTCTTCAGGAACCTGACCTGATGGATCACTGAGAATTTCTCGAAGGAGCAAGTTGTCCTGAATTGAGTGCTTCTCGCAAAGGAATCGCTGAAAATCTTCGTAGCTAAACACATCTCCATCTAAGTTTTTAGACATAGTATGCAAAACGAGTAGCGGCTTGACTTCATCTTCTTTGAGCGATACCCATTCACCACCAAGTTTATTAAGCAGCAAATCCAAATGAGTATTGGCAACTTGCCAACGTTTTGAAATTGTCTTGCCTCTGACTAAGCAGCCTCGTGTAAAATCCAAGTCCTTATACAAGGTCAGATATTTAATTCCTGCTCCAACAGAGTGACCATTAGAGTTTTGTAATACACAAACGCCGATTTTGACAGGCTTACCATCTTCCTCACCAAGAATTCTGAAGTTGATGGTATCTTTGTGCCTATACTTTGGCTTGACTTCACGATCGATGCTTTTTAACGTGACATTCTCGATCGTTTGACCTCTCAAGTAGGTTAGGCAAAAGGCAAGAGCATTGGCAATTTTTTCATTATCATCTAGATCAATTTCTAGGCTGCTTAACACATCTTGATAAATTACTTCCAGTTGCTCTATGCGATCGATAGGAATCGTGCCAAAATTCTCGGCGCACCATCTCAAAACATCTCTGACCCCGGCTCCTTGCCCACCAAAAGTATCCCGTAGGGTCTTCTCATCAAACGGATAGATAGGGTGAGGAGGCGTAAGATTCTGATGCGAATAGAATTGCTCTAACCAAAACCCAACCAGCAGTACCACATCATCCGCCTTTAGAGAAGTGAGAGAAATTTCCTGGTGAGCAATTCGATCCTTAACCGCAGTAGCAGTTGATAAAGATTTAAACTCCTCGCTCCAAGTTTTTTCATAAGCAGAGTAAAGAAGAAGTCCTCGCTTGAGGCTGTTATAAATGTCTTTTCCAAGGCTGGCGACGACTTGCGCTCTTGTGAATCCACCCAATAGAGGATCTTCATCATCAGCCAATTCTGTACCGTCTAATTCATCGAAACAAATCACAGGGGTTGTGTAATAACCAACTAAATCCAGGATTTGTCGAGCAGTGCTGAAGGCTTCTGAGTCCTTGTCATCTTTACTTGAATTTGGCAGATCCATCATTTTGGCTTGATCATCCGACAATTCCCGACCAGAGAGCCAGTTGGCGGCGAAGGGAGCATGAGCAGGCGAAAGCATCCAGACTACTGCTTTGATAATGTATGGATTATCGATCTCTGGACAGGTTGATGAAATTTTTGTAGTGAGCTGATTCACAATCTGAGGTCTTTGCGCCAGTAGCTTTGGAAACTGTTCAATCAGCCTTTGAACAGGGTACTCTTTCCCAGTAGCACGGTTAACCAGAGCAGCCGCCAATTCTTGCCACTGCATCACGCCTTGGCTACCTGTTTTCTTCAGACTAGATGCCAAGCTTTGCAAGAACTGACGCTTAATTTGGCTGAGATTGCCATACTCACACATGTAAATGAAGAAGCCGTTGCCCTTTTGCTTCAAGTGCTTGCGAACTCGGCTCAGCACATGAGTTTTACCTACTCCTTTAGGCGCAAGAATGGCTAGACCCGCTGTTCCACTCTGAAGTTGTTTAGAATTGATTTTCTCTACAGTCTCCAAAATTTTTCTAGAAGCATGTTCATGGAGAGAAGGAACATCGGGAAATTCCTCGTCCCAAACCTGATGCGCCTTGACCACAAAATGGCTTTCAAATGGGTTGTGGGTTTGGATAATGTGATTGAGGTGATCGATCGCAGATTGAGAAGTCATAGCTCGCTTTTACCGAAAATTAACTTGTAGAAAGGAAAAGAATCTGCCAGCGCTTAGAGGATGTCTGAGAAGTGTAATTTGCTACCCGAACCGCCCCCTAAATCCCCCAATTCTGGGGGACTTTGAATAAGAACTGGCTCGAAAGCCCCCCAGAATTGGGGGGTTGGGGGGCGAATGCAGAACATTTGAGACTTTTCAGATATCCTCTTAGACTCTAAGCAGCCAGACGTTTGGCATAGCAGCGTAGCTTGCCAAACTTGGTCGTTACAGAATCTTCGATCTTGTCTGGGGCGCTATCTTCTACGCTTTCTTCCAATAACTCAAAGACATCATCGGACTGCAAGGTAAATAACCAATCGCTGAACTGTCCCCGCGCCACCCGATCGCCCAATTCTCTCCGAATCCGGTAAATTGGCACCAGATTGTCCATGTTGTAATCACGATTCAGCCGATCGAAGACTTCCAGCGCCACGGTTTTGAATTCTTCATAGGAGGCGATCGCCTTTACAGCCGTGACTTCCGCAGTTTTGCCGTTACCGTTGGCTGTAGGTGCGATCGTAATTCCAGCATTTTGCCCTACTACCAATTCCAGAGCATCCAGTGATTCTCTTGTGCTGACCACCGTTCCAGCAAAGCTAAAATCAGCACTCGTCAAACCTTGCAACAGTTTACCTTTGCCCTCCTCTGAAATTGAGAAATATTGATATCTGCTGTTTTGGGTGATTTGGATCGTGCCTGCCGCTTCCATTTCTTGAAAAAGCGCTTTGTGTTTGCTCAGCTTTCCTGCGCTAACTGCCTTTCCTTCTTTTTTTTCTAGACTCCAGAGAGACAAAAGGGCACGGGTTTGAAGGCAAGCTTGGGAAGCAGGCTTTGGCTCACTTGTCGCTGGATGAGCTTGGCTAGATTTAATCTCTGTTTTAGGCATAAATACAATCTCTAAATAACTTCTGTTATGGCTTCCCCTATCCGTTATGACGCGATCGCTCCAACTTCTGCCGGGACATCCCGCAACTTTCACAGACTCTTTGAAGCCCCTTTACGGGCACTTTACTCAGCATTCCCGTGTTTTCTCGATCCGCCACATGGCTGAGAAGGTTTTTTAGAAGCGCTAAATATTGTACTCAACAGAGAAAAAACTATATTCGATCGATTCGCACCGAGTAACAAAAGCGATCGCCTCGTGAGATTGATTCACCGTAGACGATCGCGCAGTTCTTCTCGGTATATGCCGTGTGTTGATAAACGATCAGCGGGTGTCCCAATGGCACCTCTAGCTGTTCGCTAGTTTCATAGTCTGCTTGTGTACATTCAATCACCGCATCAATCTTTTTGACCTGAATCCCCTGTTGCTCTAACGTGGTGAAAGTCAGTTGCTCACGCAGATCTTTTTCGTATACTTCACCAAACTCCGGCAGGATATAGGTAATATCTACGCAGCCTGGAATGCCGTTAAACGACAATACTTTTTTTTGGAGATGGGCGATCGAACACTTCAGAACTTTCCGAACTTCGTCTGGAACCGTCACTGGCTCAAAAAATAGGGTTCTTACGGTAATTTCTACGCCCTGTCGCGCCATGTCTGCTTCCAGCAATAGAGGACTCGAAAGCAGATAAGCTACTTTCTGCTGAGTGGCAACAAACGCGCCTTTTCCTCGCTGCACCGTGATCAAGCCTTGCTGCGTTAAGTTTGAAATTGCCCGCCTTGCCGTGATTCGACTCACCTTAAACTCAGCCATTAACTGATGTTCGCTCGGCAGCTGGTCGCCTAATTGATACTGTCCAGCGAGAATGCGATCGCGCAGTTGCTCAGAAATTGCTAAATGCAAAGGAATCATGCTGAAATTCGGTAGCCTCAAATACAGTGTTGCAATTTCTGAACAATTAGACTTGTTATAACAAGTTGGAAGGAAGATAAACCGTGAACCTAGCTGTTTCTGAGTCTCTGCCTATTTCTGAGTCTACTAGCGCTGAGTCTACTACTTCTGAGTCTACTGCACCGGAAATCCGTTCCGTTCTCACCATCGACACATTGAAAGGACTGAATCGGCGATCGACAACCAAAGGCGCTCTTCAGCTTGCCTCACATTTTCTGATTCTGGGCATTAGCGGATATGTTTGGGGCACAAGCTTTGGACATTGGGCGATCGCACTCCCGGCTTTAATCCTCTACGGATTTGGTTTTGCGGCGATGTTTGCACCCTTACATGAATGTTCGCACCGCACCGCATTTGACAACAATGTCCTTAATGACGCGGTTTGTTGGGTCGCAGGTCTACTGTCATTCTATAACAGCGCCTTCTTTCGGCGATATCATAAGTGGCACCATCGCTATGCCCAAGATCCCGACAAAGATCCAGAGCTAAGCGATCCGGTGCCGCAAACCTTCAAAGACTATCTGATCACGATTAGCGGTTTGCCCTGGTGGTGGGGAAAGTTAAAGTCTCATACCCGTGTGGCTCTAGGACAGTTGGACAGCTATCCGTTTATTCCCAAGAGCGCCCGTGCGGAAGTCATTCGCTCAACCCGATTGCAGCTTACAGTTTACGCGATCGCCATCCTCATCTCGATTGCCGCTCATCAACCTTGGTTTGTGCTGTACTGGCTCTTTCCACTGTTCATAGGACAGCCGATTCTACGATTCGTCTTGTTGGCAGAACATACAGGATGCAGTTACGATCGCAATCCATTTACAAATACGCGATCGACCATGACGCTATTCCCGCTGGGATTCCTCATGTGGAATATGCCGTTTCATGCAGAACATCATCTTTATCCGTCAATTCCCTTTCATCAGCTTCCCCAGACTCACCAGCAGGTTAAGCAATATCTCGCCCACGTCGATTCAGGCTATGTCAAAGTCAATCGTGATATCGTATCCAATCTTTCCGAAGCATGATTCCATTCACGCTCAAGAATTTTGTGCTTCACTGTGGTGAAACGCTTCCTGAAGCGCAGATCATCTACCAAACCTATGGGAACTTGAATGTCGATCGCACTAATGCTATTCTTTACCCAACTTCATACGGTGCGCAGCATTCTGATATTGATTGGTTAATTCGCTCTGACGGTATCTTAGATCCAACTCAGTGGTTTGTGATTATCCCCAATATGTTTGGGAACGGGCTTTCAACTTCGCCCAGCAATAGCGATCGCGGGCTAGAGATTCGGTTCAGCCATGTTGATAATGTTCGTGCACAGCAGCAGCTCTTGCAGAAAGTGTTTCAGATTGAGCAGCTTGCCCTCATTTATGGCTGGTCGATGGGCGCACAGCAGGCATACCACTGGGGCGCGCTATATCCCGATCGCGTTCAGCGGATTGCGGCTCTCTGCGGCACGGCTCGCACCACCGATCATAATAAGGTTTTTCTCCAGAGCTTACGCGCTGCCCTCACGGCTGATCCCGCCTGGACAGGAACGCGATTTGAAGCAATTCCCGATCGCGGATTTCCAGCCTTCGCCCGCATTTACGCAAGTTGGGCAGCGTCCCAAGCCTTCTACCGAGAGGGAATTTACTACAAGCTAGGCTATTCTTCACTCGAAGATTATTTGGTTCGAGCCTGGGAAGCTGGCTATCGGCAGCGCGATCCGCATAACCTTTTGGCAATGATTGATACGTGGCTGCATTGCGATGTGAGCGATAATTCTCGCTACCAGGGCAACTATCAAGCGGCTTTGAATGCTATTCAAGCCAAAACATTTGTGATGCCTGCAACAACCGATTTGTACTTTACCCCTGAAGACTGTGCCGCAGAAGCCGCGCTGATTCCTAACGCCGAGTATCATCCGATTCCGTCCATTTGGGGACATCGAGCCGGGAATCCCTATCAAAATCCAGTCGATGCCGCCTTTATTCGATCGAAGATTCAAACCTTACTCCAAACAGACCTATGATGCTGTCTCAGATTGCTCGTGATCAGGGCATTCGCTACTTCTTGATTTCGTTCACCGACTTATTTGGAGTGCAGCGATCGAAGCTAGTTCCCGCTGAAAGCATTGATCAAATGGCCACGAATGGCGCGGGATTCGCCGGGTTTGCGGCTTGGCTAGACATGACCCCTGCCGATCCGGATATGCTGGCAATTCCGGATGCAGATAGCTTGATTCAGCTCCCGTGGCAACCTGATGTAGCGTGGATGCCAGCAGATCTGCACACCGTCACCGGGCAGCCTATAGAACAGGCTCCTAGAGTAGTGCTTAAGCGCGTCTTGCGACAGGCAGAAGAACTGGGCTATCGGATTCGGACGGGCGTAGAATGTGAATACTTTCTGCTGAATGCCGAGGGTGAACAGATCTCAGATTCGCGCGATCGCCAGAGCAAGCCCTGTTACGATCAGCAATCCTTGATGCGTCGCTATGACGTGATCCGTGAAATCTGTGATGCCATGCTTTCACTGGGATGGGGCGCATACCAGAATGATCACGAAGACGGGAATGGTCAGTTTGAGATGAATTGGATGTACGCGGATGCGCTCGTCACCGCCGATCGCCATGCTTTCTTTAAGTACATGGTGAAGGCGATTGCCGAAAAGCACGGTCTTCGCGCCACGTTCATGCCCAAGCCCTTCGCCCATCTGACCGGAAATGGCTGTCATACCCATCTCTCTATCTGGGACATTGCTGGAACAGAAAATTTATTTGACGATCCGCAGGGAGAATTGGGGCTTTCAAAACTCGGCTACCAGTTCATTGCCGGAGTCTTGAATTCGGCGGAAGCGCTTTGTGCGATCGTCAACCCAACGGTCAACTCCTACAAACGTATCAATGCTGCCGTCACGACATCAGGTGCAACTTGGTCTCCCAACACCGCCAGCTATAGCGGTAACAATCGGACGCACACGATCCGCATCCCGGATACGGGTCGCTTTGAGTTTCGACTACCCGATGGCGCTGCAAATCCCTACCTACTGCCCGCCGCTTTGAGTGCCGCAGGGCTGGATGGCATTGTCGAACAACGTGATCCAGGAGTGCGACGAGATAATAATAGCTACACCGATCCCCTGCCTGTTGATCAGGTGAAGGCGCTGCCAGGGAACCTATTAGATGCACTGCGGTGTTTAGAATCGGATCAGGTGTTGAGGCGATCGCTAGGTGAATCCTGCATTACCGCCTATCTAAAGCTCAAGCATCAAGAATGGCATCAGTACAGCGCTTGCGTTACGCCCTGGGAGTTAGAGACCACGCTGGATTGCTAGCCACATCAACGCAGCTCACTCTCAACGTAGCGATCTCATTCCTCGCCCTGCCCAATAAGCCAGGACACATCCCACCAGCATATGCAGGGCGATCGTCCCTACAATACTGACTGTGGCAAGCTCAAGCTTTATAGGTGGGTTATCTTCGATCGTGTGTATTGCTGCCCATGAGTAGAGACTCAGCATAATCAGCACTCCCAAAGACAACACCAGCCAAAGTCCCAGGGCACTCATCATAGCCATTAGACGCCTTTTCTCACGGTGAGTCCAGTAGCGTTTCACAGACACAATGACGATCAAAGCGATCGTCAAAAGGAGAGTAAGCCAGAAACACCAAGACAGAAGGGCGATGAAGGTTTCAGTGCGCATACCGGAGGTTTCCTAAGGTTTCCTACTCTGTTGAGAGAAAGCCAGCATCAAAACTGGGCGATCGGTTCACCCTGCACTTTAGGACAGCGATCGGCACTCATTGGAGGCGAGTGAACCCCTGTAGCTTACCTCCGCAAACTCTACAGCACCAGGCGAGGATAAAGACGGGCGCATACTAGCGTCATCAGGGTTGCCGTGATCCCTAGCACCATGAAGTCCAGCCCCAATCCATAAATACTAGAGCCGCCGGCTATCATCAAACTGCGCAGCGCATCTACTTGATAGGTCAGTGGATTCAGATGAGAAACTGCTTGCAGCCAGTTTGGCATCATGGCGATCGGGTAGATGGCGTTACTGGCAAAGAACAGCGGCATAGTCATGAGCTGCCCCATGCCCATCAACCGTTCCCGCGTTCTGACCAAACAGGCGACCATCAGCGAAAGTAGAGAGAAGCAGGCGGCTCCTAGCAGCACAATTAGCACAACGCCCAATAGCGCCAGAGGATTAAAATTTAGCTGTACGCCTAAGAGGAAAGAGATTAAATAAACAATCACCACCTGCACTAGGCTACGTACTCCAGCAGACAGGGCTTTGCCCAGAACTAAAGCGGCACGGGGAGTAGGGCTGGCAAGAAACTTGTGGACAATGCCCAAATCTCGCTCCCATACAATGCTGATAGCGCTAAAAATTGCCACAAACAGGACGCTCTGCGCCAGAATGCCGGGAGCCAGAAAATCGATGTAGCTCAGGCTGCCTGTGGGAATAGCTCTGATGCGGGTAAACACTTGCCCAAAAATTAGCAGCCATAGGGCAGGTTGAACGGCACGCAACAGCAGATCGGTGGGGTCATGCAGCAGCTTTCGTACCTCGACTTCTGTAATCACCAGAGTTTTTGTGATTAAGTTGGCGATCGCTCTCATCCCCCTAACGGAACCGCTACGAGTCACGCTCTCGTTCCGCTTATCCCAATCTCTTTGTGGTGCGCCTGACTCTTGAAGTGTCACTAAAGTTTCCTCCTGCTTCTAGTAGATTGCCTGTGTAGTGAATAAATACGTCATCCAGCGTTGCTGCTGCGCCGTTCAGTGACTTGCCGTTCAGTGATTCACTGTTCAGCGAATCTTTCAGCGCAGCGGGCGTACCCGTGACCACGACTCTGCCATGATCCATAATGGCTACTCGATCGCACAGGCTATCAGCCTCTTCCATGAAATGCGTGGTGAGTAAAATCGTCATGCTGTAGGCTTTCTTCAGCTCTAGCATCAAGTCCCAGACGGCACTCCGGGCGATCGGATCAAGTCCTACGGTTGGCTCATCCAGAAACACCACGGGCGGCTGGTGCAGAATCGATTGGGCAATTTCTAGCCGTCGGATCATACCGCCTGAGTAAGTTCTGACCAGTCTATGGGATGCGTCCTGTAAACCCATGAACTCTAAAGCTTCCGTGATGCGGAGTTTGAGCGATCGCCGAGGAATATCGTACAGCTTGGCAAAGATCAGCAGGTTTTCATAACCCGTCAGCGTACCGTCTGCCGAGAGGGCTTGCGGCACATAGCCCACCATCCGCCGCACCTGAGTTGACTGTCGAATCAGGTCGAATCCTGCAATAGTTGCCCGACCGGAAGTGGGCGGCAGCAGCGTTGTCAGCATTTTGATTGCCGTACTCTTACCTGCGCCGTTAGGCCCCAAAAGCCCAAATATTTCCCCTGCTTCTACCGAGAGATTGAGCGCATCAACCGCGATCACCTGGTCGAAAGATCGGCCGAGCATCTGCGTTTGAATGATGATGGGGCGATCGCTCTGTAGCGGCGGCTGATCCTCCCAATTTTGCTGTCGATTGGTTTGTTCTGTTACACCCATTCTGTTGATTCCCTCCTGCTTGGATTTCCCAGCGCCATAGCCCGACTCACCTGGATGACGACTTGTGTTAAATTTAGTTAGCCCAACTAACTGTTAGTTTGGCATACATTTTAATTTCTGGCTAACGCCCTAAGTTAGATAGCCTGATTCGCAGGAATCAAGGCATTCTCGCTACACTAGCCGATACTTCCTTTTAGGAGATTTGCGATCGCATGAGTTTGGAATCCCATACTCCAGAAAACGCTGACAGCAGCCCAGCGCCACCCGTTATTCCACAAGCCACGCCGCAAGCTACCCAGTGCGCGACTGAGCTAATGGAAACTATTCCGGCGGTTATGCAATTTATCCGCACCGAAATGCGAGGGCAAAACGCGGCTCTGCTGTCAGTGCCTCAGTTTCGGGTTTTGGGCTTTCTTAATCGTCATCCCAACTCATCTTTATCAGAAGTTGCCGAACATCTGGGCGTGACGCGAGCAACGGCTTCTGCTATGACCGATCGCTTGGTACAGCGAGGATTTCTCAGCCGCATAGACGATCCGCAGAAGCGCCGCCAGGTGATGCTGAACCTTACAGAAGTTGGCTCGAATCAGCTTCAGCAGAGCCGGGGAAAAACTAGAGACACGATCGCCGAACTGATGCAGCCCCTCACAGAAGAGCAGCTTTTGAGCCTGTCAGCCGGATTAGCAATTTTGCGAAAAGTATTTGACTCGGTGGAATCTGAACCTGCAAGTTAGCGCAAGAGCTGTGAGGGCAATGATCGCCTGAAATATTTGAGAATTCATGTCGCTGAAGGTATAACGGATGGGATAGCCCCGACAGAGAGGCTGCCCTACTCCGCGATCGCAACCCATGCCCTCTAACTCTCGCACTTTCTTAGCCAGCCCAGATGGAGTAAACCGACTCAACGCCGCCAAAGCACGGCTTAATTTGACTACGGCTGCCATTGCACGACAAGCCGGAGTGAGCGCCGATACAGTCGGGCGATTGTGGCATCCTGAACGGGGTAAGCGGGTGGGTGCGGCTAATATTGCGGCGATCGCGGCAGTGTTGGGGCTGTGTCCAGAAGAGATTGTGTTAGAGGAGGAATTGCAAGACGCAGCTCTGGCTGAGGCAAAACGGCGGATTCAGGAGGCAATTTCAACCGAAGCTACTGAACTGGATTTATCTGGTTTGCAACTGACGACGGTACCGGAGTCCTTGGGCAATCTCGTTAATCTGACGACGCTTTACCTTTACGAAAATCAACTGGCGACGGTACCAGAGTTCTTGGGTAACCTCGTTAATCTGAGAATGCTTTTCCTCTACAACAATCAACTGACGACGGTACCGGAGTCCTTGGGCAACCTCGTTAATCTGACGATGCTTTCCCTCTCCAACAATCAACTGACGACGGTACCAGAGTCCTTGGGCAACCTCGTTAATCTGATAGAGCTTTACCTCTTCAACAATCAACTGACGACGGTACCAGAGTCCTTGAGCAACCTCGTTAATCTGACAGAGCTTTTCCTCTCCAAAAATCAACTGACGACGGTACCAGAGTCCTTGGGCAACCTCGTTAATTTGACAGTGCTTTTCCTCTCCAACAATCAACTGACGACGGTGCCAGAGTCCTTGGGCAACCTCAAAAATCTGAGGGCGCTTAACCTCTATAACAATCAGCTGACGACAGTACCGCAATCCTTGGGCAACCTCGTTAATTTGACGGTGCTTTTCCTCTACAACAATCAACTGACGACGGTACCGCAATCCTTGGGCAACCTCGTTAATTTGACGGCGCTTTACCTCGACAACAATCAACTGACGACAGTACCAGAGTCCTTGGGCAACCTCAAAAATCTGGCAGAGCTTCTCCTCTCCAACAATCAACTGACGACGGTACCGGAATTCATAGGTCGGCTCACCAATTTGCAAAGAATCGATCTCAATAGCAATCAACTCATAGCCTTACCAAAGTTCCTAGGCGAACTCCCAAATCTACAGGCGCTCTTGCTCCATGGCAATGATCAACTCGGCATTTCCAATGAGATTCTTGGCGCCACCTATGAAGAGGCAGAAGAGGGAGCGACTTTAGCCAATCCCCAAGATATTCTCAACTACTACTTCCGTACCAAAGCCGATCGCCAACCCTTAAACGAAGCCAAGCTAATTCTGGTTGGCTTTGGCAACGTGGGCAAAACCTCCCTGGTCGATCGCCTGATTCGCAATGAATTTAATCTTGACTCCAAGAAAACCGAAGGCATCCAGATTACCCAATGGAAACTGCGATTGCACAACACCGAAGACATCAAGCTGCACGTCTGGGACTTTAGCGGACAGGAAATCACCCACTCCACCCACCAGTTTTTCCTCACCGAGCGCAGCCTCTATCTGCTGGTGCTCAACGGTCGTCAAGGACATGAAGACGCCGATGCCGAATACTGGCTAGAGCTAATCCAGAGCTTCGGAGGAGATTCTCCTGTCATCGTCGTGCTGAACAAAGTCAAAGAGCATCCCTTTGATGTCAATCGCAGCGCCCTGAAGCAAAAGTTTCCCGCCATTCGGGAGTTTATTGCCACCGACTGTGAAGCTGAAATTGGGCTGAAAGACCTGCAAAAGGCGATCGATCGAGAAACCGATCGCTTAGAACATCTCCGAGATGCCTTCCCCACAAGCTGGGTGGCGATCAAAAATCGGCTCTCCAGCATGACAGACAACTACATCCCTTTTGAAGAATATCGCAGGATTTGCCAGGAAGATGGTGAACCCGACTCCAGCGCCCAAAATTCTCTAGCCGTCCATCTCCACAGCCTTGGCATTGCCCTCAACTATAAAAATGATCCTCGCCTGCGGGATACCCATGTGCTCAATCCCCACTGGGTCACTAACGGCATCTATAAACTGCTCAACGCCCATGACATAACCGATAACAAAGGTGAACTAGCGCTAGCCAGCCTTGAAAATATTCTCGACTGCCAAAACTATCCTCCGGCACGGCACGGTTTCTTGCTAGAGCTAATGCGCAAGTTTGAGCTGTGCTTTCCCTTCCAGGAAGACGAACACCGCTATCTGATTCCCGATCTGCTCGATAAACAGCAGCCTCCCGAAGCCGAAGACTTCAACCTCGAAGACTGCCTCAACTTTCGCTACGAATATCCTATTTTGCCGGAAGGACTTTTGCCCCGCTTCATTGTACGCACCCATGTCTTGAGTATGTCCCGCCTCCGCTGGCGCACAGGTGCCATTCTAGAGTTTGAGGGCAATCGGGCATTGGTCAAAGCCGATCGCCAGGATCGTTGCGTCACCATTAGCGTTGATGGCGCAATGACCAGCCGCCGCCGTTTGTTAGCCGTGATTCGGTCAGACTTTGAACGGATTCACAGCAGTTTTAAGTTCATACCCCAGGCAAAAGTTCCAGTGCCCTCCCATCCAGAAGTAGTTTTGGCTTATCAAGATTTGGTTGTCCGGGAAGAAGCCAACTCAAACGATTTCACCGAAGTCGTCAATGGCAAAATCATCAAACTGAATGCCCGAAAGCTGCTGGGAGAGATTGATCTAGACGGGACTCGCAGAAAAAGACCAGAGACAGGCATCCGCACCCAGGCGCTACGGCTGTTCTATAGCTACTCGCACAAGGATGAAGTTCTCCGGGATACGCTAGAAATCCGCTTGAAGCTCTTGCAACGACAGGGCTTAATCCAACCCTGGCACGATCGCCGTATCCCTGCGGGTACAGACTGGCAGGACGAACTCGATCGGAATCTAGAACAGGCAGATATTATTTTGCTGCTGGTTAGCCCTGATTTTCTTGCCTCAGACTATTGCTACAAAATTGAAATGACTCGCGCCTTAGAACGCTATGAAGCAGGTGAAGCGATCGTCATTCCCATCCTGATCCGATCGGGCGTAGATTGGAATGCTGTCTCCTTTAACCACATTCAGGCGCTGCCAACCGACCTGAAACCCGTGCCCAAATGGTCAGACCCAGACGATGCTTGGCTCAATATAGAGCAAGGGATCAAGCAAGCCATCCAAGAAAAAATGAAGCGGAGTCGCACTCTACTCAAATTTGAAGACTTTGACGGCATCAAGGTCATCAACCAGGATAGTTTTTAACTAGGCATTCCATCCACTCGTTCTTTGCAGTGAAACCTGCACGTTCATAGAACGTTATACTCTCTTCGCTGATGCTCACGATAAGAACATCAATCTCTTGATGCCTTGCCCAATTCAGCACTTGCTGCATCAATTGGCTTCCAATCCCCTGTCTGCGGTAGGCAGGCTTGGTATAGACATTGGAAACATAGCCATAGGCATTGTTTAGCCAAAAGGGTCTGGGAATTCCCCTAACCCGTTGCACAAAGATATGAGAAACGATTTCTCTCTCTAACTCGGCTATCCAGTAGACCCAGTTCTTTTGGATCAACCCCTGTCGAAGAAAATCACTGCAAACTTCTACAAATTCAGTTTTGCTAACAATAGGGGAGCAGTCATTGTCCTCAACCTGAAATTCCCACCGCATCTCTGCGAGGGTAACTACATCACGTTCATCGGCTGTTCTGTAATGCATCTACTCAGTTGAAAATACTAACAGTCTATCTCTCGGTATTGTCTTCACCAAGAGATGAAGTAGCTCAACCTGACTAGACGATCGCCCCAGTTTTAACCTCAGTTTTAACCTCGGTTTGAGCCTTTTGCGCCAAAAACTCGGCAACTTGAGACTCAATCTCGCGGGTGACGATCGCGCGGTACTCCAAGAAATGCTCAATTTGAGCGCAGACTGCCAGGTAGGGAGCCACGCCGCCCGGATTGTAGCGCCCCATATTCCAGAGATTGCGCCAAAACTGCCAGCGGGTTTTGCGAACTACGCCCTGCCGCCAGCAAATCGTCAAGAACGCCCGAATCATCACCCAATTGACGGCTTTCTGAGGTCTTTTACCTTTCTTGGGGTAGGTCGCCTCACCCAAAATCAGGTAATGACGATAGGCGCGATCGAGAAACTTAGCCGGATCATACAGCTCACAGAACGCCCGGACATACTCACGGGCAATTTCCTCTAGGGGACGAGTCGGCACAAAATTCATCAGCGTCGTTTGGTTGATATTGCCAGACTGGTTACGCATTCGCCCCTCTTTTTCGAGTCGATGCCACAGCGCTGTGTCCGGCAATGCCTGCAACATGCTAAATACTGCTGTCGGGATAGAAGTCTGCTCAACGAACTGCACGATCCGATCGCCCGCCCCTGCCTTTTCGCCATCAAAGCCGATAATGAACCCTGCCATTACCCGTAACCCCGATCGCGTAATCGCATGAACCGCATCGCTGAGGGAATCTCGCGTATTTTGATGCTTTTGGGTCAGCGTCAGGCTAGCCTCATCGGGGGTTTCAATGCCCAAGAACACGGCACCAAAATTACATTCCACCATGCTGTCCATCAGCTCTTGGTCTTGCGCCAGATCGATCGAGGCTTCCGTGGCAAACGAGAACGGATACTGATGTTCCACCATCCAGGGCAACAGCTGCTTCAGAAACAGCTTGACGTTGCGCTTGTTGCCAATAAAGTTATCATCCACCATGAAAATACTGCGCCGCCAGCCCAGCTCATAGAGGCGATCGAGTTCCTTGAGCAACTGCTCAGGAGCCTTGGTGCGGGGCTTACGGCCATACAGAACAATAATGTCGCAAAACTCGCACTGGAAGGGACAGCCGCGCGAAAACTGTACCGACATTTCAGCATAGGCATCAAATTCCAGTAGGTCGAACCGCGGCACAGGCGTAATTGTCACGTCTGGTCTTTCGCCATTGGCTCGGAACGTACCAGAGGTTTCCCCACGCTCGATCGCCTCGACAAACATCGGCAGCGTAATTTCCCCTTCATCCAGAATCAGGTAGTCTGTCCCCACTTCAGAGACTTCGTGAGGCAGCGCCGTCGGATAAGGCCCCCCCACGGCAACCCGTTTGCCGCGACGTTTTGCTTCTCGAATCTGCTCTAGCAAATCTTCTTTCTGCACAATCATTGCCGAAAGAATGACTAGATCCGCCCATTCCCACTCGGCTGAAGTGACTTCTCGAACGTTGCGATCGACCAGCTTAAAATCCCAGGTTTGGGGCAAGATCGCCGCCACCGTAATCAATCCTAGGGGCGGCAGCATCGCTTTACGACCCAGCAGCTCAATGGTTTTCTCAAACGACCAAAAGCTTTTGGGAAACAGGGGATACAGAAGCAAAACGTTCATTAAAAACCTCCAGAAAACTGCGTCCCTAGACTTGACCAGTTGGCTAGGTAAAGCTCTAGTTTAGGGGAAACCTAGGCTCAGTCCGCTGCTCATGTGCCAGATATACGGAGTCAGCAACCTTAACTTACCAAGAGTTTCAGCGATAAGCCAGCCCTATTGCCAGTCAATGACAGATTATTATGCTTTGAAATTATTTTTGAGCTGACTAAACTTTTGATCGCATTTCCCAGTCGTCTCCGATGCGCAGCGTAAAGTCAGATTGCAAATCGCCCGTAGAGGCAGAAACAACTTGACCGATCCCCAGCATATTTTCTAACAGAGTTGCGCCTTGGAGATCGCCACGCTGCACGATAATCTGGGTCTGAGGCTGGCGATCGGGCCAATCTTCCACGACGTAAACATTGCTAAATCCCTGAGACTGAAGATATGCCGCAGCACGACCGCCCAATTCGGGATCGCTGGAGGCGTTTTGAATTGCAATCCGGGTGTTGGTGAAGTTACTTTGCTGACCCACATCCGCAATCGAGCTGATGCTGAAGAATTCATTCATGACCTGATCTTTGGCGGTTTCATCCATCAACCAGTAGCTGGCGACAAATTCATCAGGTGTACTGAAGCGACCGGGCAGCATTACCATCCGCAGATTGTCTTTTTGCAACCCCAGCCCAAAGCTAGCGAGAGACAGCATTTCCTCTGGCGATAAGTTCGTGTCAATGTATTTCTGAAATAGCGCGATCGCCTGAGGCAAACGAGTCACCATCGCCGGACTGGCTAGATTCTCCCGCAAGGCACGAATCAGCTGCTGCTGCCGCTGCACCCGTCCAATATCGCCTTTATCATCCTGGCGGAAACGGGCAAATTGCTCAGCCTGCTTGCCATCTAGCGTTTGCCATCCTTGTTTCAAATCGATATAAAGACGCTGGGTTTCGTCAGTGTATTTCATGTCTTCTGGGACAAATACCCGCACGCCCCCTAACAAATCAACCAGCCCTCGGAATGCCTCTGTACTTACCCGCACATAGCGATCGATGGTCACACCGCTCAGATTTTGGCTAACCACTTGAGCCGCCAGCTTAGAACCTCCCACCACGTTGGCGTAATTAATTTTCTCAACGCCCTCTCCTGGAATGGACACCTGTGTATCGCGGGGAATCGATAGAACGCTCACCGTTTGACTTGCCGGATCGACGTGTAGCAGCAGCATGGTGTCGCTCCGTCCTGCAAAGACATCGCTTGAAACTGCATTGTCTGGCAGGTCTAGTGGTAGATCGATGCCCATGACCAAAATGTTGATGGGGCGATCGATGCGATATCCCCCCAGACCCTGCTGCCAGATATTTTCTAGGGATACAGGCTTGCTGCTCTGAGGCTCGATCGCCGCTGGCAAGGGCGTAGTCAGTGCTAACAGCCCTCCCACAGCTGCTGAAAGCACGGCTGTTCCGCCCAGCATCAGACTGCGCAATAGCCAAGGCATAAAGCCAAATCGTGGATTTGGGGATACAGCGGGAGGAACAAAAACTGTGACACGGTTGCCGCTTGTCTGACTAGAACTGGTCTGACTAGAAATCGTTTGACTAGAAACAGCCTGACCAGGGACTTTAACCGAGCTTTGCTGCGAACCAGCTTTGTTTTCCAACTTTAGATTCTCCCACTCACTTAGGCTGCGAAACCTCAGATTCCGCATCTGTAATGCAAACTACCTGACTAAAAGTTCAAAAATAGTGAACGTTTATACTTTCAGGCTCTCAAAACTACAGGCTCTCAAAACTACAGGTTCTTAAAGCTACAGGTTCCTAAAACTACAAGGCACTACAGCTTATTCCGCCCAAGAGAATATAGATGCAGCTTTACACCTATATGTAGTTTTGTGTTTAACATTCCGAGATTATAGCTTGCTGATGAGCATATCCTTATCTTTCCTTGGAGACAAAAGCATTCCACTTCAGATTGACGGTCTTTAGAGTGCAAAATTTATGTTCTCCCATATGCGAAACCCTGACTAGCATCTGTCTGACTAGCATCTGTCTGACTAGCATCTGTCTGACTAGCATTCTGGACTGAGGCGATCGTCCCGGAGTTCCATCATCCGCAGGCTTTGAATGTTCATAATCCCTTAGCTAAGCTTAAAGATGCCATAAAAAGCCGCTTTTTTAGGCAGGGAAGCGAGAAAAACCCTGATAGGATGGGGCGGAATTCTAAAAAACGGTTGAAGACAGCTATGATCCCTGTAATCCTTGCTGGTGGGAAAGGAGAGCGCTTTTGGCCCCTCAGCCGCAAACAGCGCCCGAAGCAATTTTTGAGTCTGGATGGTAGCGGCAAGAGCTTACTCCAGGCAACTGCCGATCGCCTTCTAGATTTAGCAGGAGGCTGGCAAGGATTATGGGTGATCACCGCTAGCCATTTAGAAAACGGCGTTCAAGAACAGCTGCCCCAGTTGCCGACCGAGAATCTGCTGGTGGAGATTGAAGGGCGGGACACTGCGCCTGCTGTAGCCTGGGCAACGCTAGAGATCGCCCGTCGCCACGGGGAAGATGCCATGATTGGCTTTTTCCCGGCTGATGCCTGGATTGACGATGAAGCGGCTTTTCGTGAAACGCTGGCGGCGGCTTCGGAGCTGGCAAAAACAGAGGGGGCGATCGCCACACTCGGCATTGCGCCCACCTATCCTTCGACAGGCTACGGCTACATTGAGCAGGGTGAGAAGGTGGGCTTGTATGGCGCAGAGGCACAGCCCTTCCCAGGCTATAAAGTCAGTCGCTTCACCGAAAAGCCGGATCTGGCTACTGCCGAGCAGTTTCTCACCACAGGTCGGTTTAGCTGGAATGGCGGGATGTTCATTTTTCCAGCCGGGGTGATGCTTGCCGAATTGCGCGCTTACGCACCCGAAATTCTCTTGCCTTTAGAAGAGCAGGGCGCGGCTTGCTATCCCAAGTTACCCAAGCTCAGCATTGACTATGCAGTCATGGAGAAAACCCAGAAAGCCTATGTTCTGCCTGTCTCCTTTGGCTGGGACGATTTGGGCGATTGGAATGCGATCGATCGCCTGCTAAAGGATGGGAAACCCAACGTAGAGCTAGCCCAGCATATCGGACTCGATACTCAGGGAGCTTTGCTTTACTCTTCTGATGAAGAAGATCTGATTGTGACGATCGGACTGGAAGACACCGTTATTGTCCGAGATGGCAAGGTGACACTGATTGTTAAGAAAGACCGCACTCAAGATATCAAACAGGTGCTGAAGCAAATCCAGGCGAATCCTAAATTGACAGACTTGCTCTAGAGATTGCCACTAGAGATTGCCATTTGTAAAGACAGAGCGCTGTAAAGACTAAGAGAATTGGAAGCTATTAATTGCGGTTAAATGCCCAAAGTCTAGGCAATGAAGGACTTTGGGCATTTGACCATGTGAAAATGCGGTAAAGACAAAGAGCTATATTGTCAAGCAGCGTGTCTTACCTGGTATGAAATCACTACAAAGCTATGTCTTGGTTTTAAGCCAAGACTTTGACTCTCTTCAAGGGCTAGAGTTTTTGCTCACTCAATTGAGATACACCTGGGTTGCGGTTCATTCAACCGCTCAGGCGATCGCGAAAATGAGTCAGGCTTCCCCCTATTTGATTATCCTGGCAGGAAATCAGCCAAGCTGGTCGAACCCGGTTCATGAGCTGCGACGGCGATCGGATGTTCGTAAAACCACGATCGTTGCGTTGACCGATTCCTATGCGCCGAGCTGGCTATACCAGGAGGAAAATCCAGGGTTAGACGGGTTTCTGGTCAAACCCTTGAATCGAGATGTCTTGACTTCAGTGGTACAGTCGGCCTGGGCGAGGCAAACTTACGGAATTGCTACGAGCTACAGCGTCACCCACAGGACGATGGACTGCTGTGGCGCTAGCAACGCTACTCATGCTTACAGCACCAGAAGCGAAGCATGATTTCGTAGCTATATGATTTTGAGCTGAGCTATGGCTGAGCAGTCAGCTTAGTAAGTTTTGCTCCTTGCAATCAGTACAATAGTATTTATGCAGTTTGCACCGATTTATCCCTTCATCCATAAGTTCCTTAAGCCTACTTTCCCAGGCTGTCTCTGGGCAGGCAGGGGCAATGCCAAGACGATCGCCCTCACCTTTGACGATGGGCCTCATCCGCAATTTACGCCGCAGCTTCTAGAAGTGCTAGCGCAATATCAGGTTCGAGCCAGCTTTTTTTGGCTGGGCGCTTGTGTGGAGCGATCGCCAGAGGTAGCCCTGGCGACCTGGCAGCAGGATCACTGGATTGGTTTACATGGCTATCGCCACACCTCATTTCCGCTGCTGTCAGAGCAGGAACTGAAACAATCTCTAGAGGCAACCCAGAGGGCGATCGCTCAAGCCTGTCAGATCGACCTAACCTACGTGCGGCAAAATATTCGAGATGTGCGTCCGCCCAACGGCGTGTTTACGCCCCAGACGTTGAATTATTTAGCTCAATGGCACTATCGCCCGGTGATGTGGAGCGTCGTGCCAGAGGACTGGGTGCGACCTGGAATAGATGTGACAGTTGCACGAGTGGTTCAGCAGATACAGAACGGTTCGTTGGTTGTGCTGCATGATGGCTCCTGTGGTGGTGAAGATGTTGCCGCTTCAGTCGCGCAGTTGATTCCACGATTGCAGCAGCAGGGCTATAGCTTTGTGACGATCGATCAACTGTGGCAAGAGCGATCGCCTTCTCAAAAGGCAGGGTAAAGATCAGGAGAGACAGTTGCAAGATTCGTTGCAAGATTCACACATTACGCTAGCTATCCGCCACCTCAGATGTTGAGGAACTCACACAGATCATTTTGAAGCCTTAGTTTTTGAAGCCTTAGTTTTTGAAGCCTTAGTTACAGTCGTCCCTCTATCCTGTTCGCAGGCACACCATGATAGTCACGTCGTCTGATTGCGCCCACCTTGAAACAAATCTTGTGGAACCCATTGTCCGAGCGGCTTTGGAGTTTGGCGAACTAACTCCCGGTGCAGAAGCTCAGGTGCGGTGGCTGTTGATATGTGGAAAATTGGGAGCGCGCGATCGCTCCTTGCTCTGCCTACTGCAAGACGCGATTCAAGACGGCTGCGTACGCCGAATCAGCTTAGGTGAAGATGCTTTTCTTGATGAAAAAACTCTATAGTCGATCGCAGTGCTGAGCTTACCTAAAGGAGTAGAATTCTGGCTCTAAAAGTGATTTCTATTGCCGCAAAAAGCGTCCAGCCCAAAGGACTGCTGGTGATGCTGCATGGCTGGGGAGCCAATGCTCAAGACGTAGCAACTCTGGCAAACTATCTGGATTTGCCCGACTATCAGTTTCTCTTTCCAGAAGCGCCGTTTCCCCATCCTTACTCATCTGAGGGAAGAATGTGGTATGGACTGCCCAATGACTACAGCTTTTTCAGTCGCCCGGAGTTTCGGCAGCAGCCGGAGCTGCAAAAAAGCCGTTTGGAGCTGATGGAATGGCTGCGATCGCTAGAGTCAACTACAGGAGTTCCCCTAAGCCGAACAATCCTGGGCGGATTTTCTCAAGGCGGAGCGATGACTCTGGATATTGGCTTGCAGTTGCCCTTTGCCGCGCTCATGATTCTCAGTGGCTATCTCCATGCTCCTCTAGAAGTGGACAAGCTTGCGGCACCCATTTCTCCGGTTTTAATCGTTCATGGTCGTCAAGATCAGGTAGTGCCGTTAAGGGCAGCTCAACAAGTGCATGAGATCTTGGTGAAGCTGGGGGTCAGGGTGCAATATTACGAGCAAGACATGGGGCATGAAATTCAGCCGATTGTGTTAAGCCATATGCAAAGTTTCGTGGAAGAAATCGGGACACGAACCGAATAACCACGGAGTAGCGAGTAGGATGTAGAGAGGTAGCTCTGTACAGCAGTGATACCGATCCGCAAAACTGAGGGGGTTAGCGATGAAAACGTTGCATATTTCAGAAGAGCATGTCGTCAGTATTACTGAACAAGAGATTGCAGATCTGGCTATACGGCTAGAGCAAGACGAATACAGCAATGCTTTTGAAGGATTAAACGATTGGCATCTGCTTCGAGCGATCGCGTTTCACCGTCCAGAAATGGTAGAGTCCTACATCTATTTGCTTGATCTAGAAGCCTATGACGAAGCCTAGCGCTCTGCTAGATTTCAGATTTTGGTGCCAGAACAATTGGATGCAAAAGGCTGAGTAAATTGCTCAGCCTTTTGTTTGCTCAGCCTTTTGTTTGAACTCTATTCTGTGATAGCCGCCTTAAGCGTGCGGCAGAAATTCTCGATCGCCTGTAGTCCCTGCTCAGGAGAGCCTTCAGCTAACCGCTTAACGAAGGCGCTACCTACAATTACGGCATCTGCGCCCCATTCCATCACCTGCTTAGCTTGACTCGCCTGAGAAATGCCAAACCCCACGCCGATCGCCTTGTCGGTTACGCCATGTAGTTCGGTGAGCAAATCTTGTACTCGCGACTGAATCTCGGTGCGGATGCCCGTTACGCCCGTGACGCTGACCAGATAGATAAAGCCCTGAGACTGAGCGGCGATCGCTTCAATCCGCGCCTTGGGTGAAGTAGGAGCCACCAGCAAGATGATCTCAATCTCGGCTTTAGCAGCGGCTTTTGACAGACTTTCCACCTCTTCTAGAGGCAGATCTGGTACCACTAGACCACTAACTCCTGCTGCTGCCACATCTTGCAGAAATGCCTCTATGCCCCGGTTAAGGATGGGATTGTAGTAGGTGAAGAGAATGATCGGCGACTTGAGCCTGGGGCTAAGCGCCGTCAGCATTTTCAGCACATCCTCTAGACGCGTGCCCTGCTGAAGAGCGCGTGTCGCTGCCGCTTGGATTACGGGCCCGTCTGCCAAGGGATCAGAGTAGGGCACGCCCAACTCAATCAGATCTGCGCCACTGCGATCGAGTAATTCTAGAGCTTTTGCCGTGGTTGCCAGGTCAGGATCGCCTGCCGTAATGAAGGGAATCAGCGCACATTGACCGCGATCACGGAGCGCATTGATGCAGCTAGAAACAGAAGCCATATCTAGAATGTTTTAATGCTGAGATCTTTAACCGTCCCCTATTTTACGGGACTTCGGTTAGGAAAGGGGAATTGCCCTTGAATCTCAGCAGCTCTCATTGTGGATTCTTTGTTGGGGGAGTTCGCGCCCTCAGAGCGCGAACTCCCCCAACAAAGAATTGCTGCTCGAATCTCGCAGATCTCGCTGTGGCAGATCTCACTGTGGCAGATCTCACTGTGGCAGATTCAGCTTCGTTAGAAAGTATTTAGAATCCTTGTTTATAATCTTTACAGGAATCTTTGTATTTCTACTGCTTTTTAGGCTATAAATCGTATCAATTTTAAATTTAGTGATGCCTCGTATTCTCGTCATTGATGATGATCCAGCAATCTCAGAATTAGTTGCCGTAAATTTGGAAATGGCGGGCTACGATGTCAGCCAAGCCCCAGACGGCATCAAGGGTCAGGCTTTGGCGCTTCAGCTTTTGCCCGATCTGGTTATGCTTGACTTAATGCTGCCTAAAGTGGATGGATTTACAGTCTGCCAGCGTCTGCGGCGCGATGAGCGCACTGCCGACATCCCCGTGCTGATGCTGACGGCTCTGGGTCAAACCCACGATAAGGTAGAGGGCTTTAATGCAGGGGCAGATGACTACATGACCAAGCCCTTCGAGCTAGAGGAAATGCTGGCTAGGGTTCGGGCATTGCTGCGGCGCACCGATCGCATTCCTCAAGCCGCCAAGCATACTGAAATCCTGAATTTTGGATCTCTAACGCTGGTGCCAGAGCGCTTGGAAGCCATCTGGTTTGAGAAAACCGTCAAGCTGACGCATTTAGAATTTGAGTTGCTGCACTGCTTGCTGCAACGGCATGGTCAAACGGTTTCGCCCAGCGAGATTCTTAAGGAAGTCTGGGGGTATGACCCTAATGACGATATTGAAACGATTCGGGTGCATGTGCGTCACCTGAGAACCAAGCTAGAGCCAGATCCACGCCATCCGTGCTATATCAAAACCGTCTACGGCGCGGGCTATTGCCTGGAGCTACCTGCAACGGCTCAAAACCTGATGCCCTCAGTAGAGATGCAGCCTCCTGAAGCCGTCTGAGGGCGATCGCTCCAGCCCATTTCAGCTCAGAACAAATCGATCTCTGCCTTGAGATCGCGATCCATCAGCGCTGCCAGCGCCCTTTGCGGCGTGGTTTTGCCGTTGAGCACTTGATAAACCTGCCAGGAGACAGGCACCGGAATCCCCTCACGCTGAGCTAAGTCAACCAAGACATTGCTGGTGCTCACGCCCTCAGCCGTACTTTGCAATTCCTGCAAGATCTGCTCTAGGGATTTGCCTTGAGCCAAGCCATAGCCTACGCGGTAGTTGCGGCTAAGCGGACTGCTGCAAGTCGCCATCAGATCCCCCAGACCCGACAGCCCAAAGAAAGTTTCGGGTTGTGCTCCTAAATGCGTGCCGATGCGAATCACCTCAGCAAGCGATCGCGTTATCAGAGCCGATCGCGCATTAATGCCCAAATGTAGACCGTCACAGACTCCGGCAGCGATCGCAATCACATTCTTCAAGGTTCCGCCTAGCTCTGTGCCGATCGGATCGGTATTGGTGTAAACCCGGAAGCGATCGGAGGCAAATGCTGCTTGCACCTGCTCGGCAGCCGCCATGTCCTGACTGGCAACCACCGTTGCCGTGGGCAAGCCCTGCCGAATCTCTTCAGACAGGTTAGGGCCTGAGAGTACCACCACCGAATTCTGAGGAAATTCGGCTTGCCATATTTGGGCAGGTGTTCGTCGCGTTGCCGGATCTAAGCCCTTGGTAGCGCTAACCAGAATGGCGGTTTCGGCTAGCCCCACCGACTGGAGCCGCAAAACCGTATCAGACACACCCCGCATCGATACCGCAGACACAATGATTTGCGCTCCTGCGATCGCCTCTCCCAGCATTTGTTCACTCTGTCGCGACCACAGCCGCACTGGATGACCACCGATCGCCGCCAGAGATGCCAATGCCGAACCCCAGGCACCTGCCCCTAGAATGGCGATCGTCGCTTCAGCTTTTACCTGTCCTGCCTGATCTGTAGACGCTACACTCACGAAAACCCGCCCCTACAACTTGCCGATGCGACTCGCCAATTGTAGAGCCTGGATGCGCTATGCCGCCAGACCGTTGTGGCGCAGGAGAGCCGCTGTATTGGGTTCGCGTCCTCGGAAAGCTTTGAACACCTCCATCGGATGCTGGCTACCTCCCGCCGCCAAAACCGTATTGCGGTAGCGCCGACCCACTTGAGCGATCGCCATTTCATCCTCTAGTCCAGCTTCTTCAAAGGCAGCAAAGGCATCGGCGCTGAGAACCTCCGCCCACTTATAGCTGTAGTATCCTGCCGCATAGCCTCCGGCAAAGATATGTCCGAACGCGCAAAGGAAGGCATCTTCCGGCAGGGGTGGCATCACGGTCGTGTTTTGGGCAATCCGCTGGCGCACATCTGCTGCCGTCTCACCCTGACCCGGACGGTAGCGGTGGTGCAGCTCTAGATCGACCCAGCTAAAGTGAATCTGTCGCAGGGTGGCGCTACCGCTCATGAAGGTACGAGCCGCCCAGAGCTTCTGATAGTATTCTTCTGGCAAAGATTCCCCCGTCTGGTAGTGCTTGCCCAAGCTGAGCAGAGTAGCGCGATCGTAGCACCAGTTTTCCATGAATTGGCTGGGTAGCTCGACCGCATCCCATTCCACATTTCGCGTCCCGGCGGCTTTAGCATCGTCCACTTGAGTCAGCATATGGTGCAGCCCATGCCCGAACTCATGGAACAGCGTTTCCACTTCGCCAAAGGTCATCAGGCTAGGCTTGTCGTCTACGGGCGGCGTTTGGTTGCAGACCAGGTAAGCAACGGGCAGCCGCAGCGATGCCGAATCGCCCTTCAATACCTTGGAACGGCTCATGCAGTCCCCCATCCAGGCTCCGCCCCGCTTTTCTGCCGGACGGCTGTAGGGATCAAGATAGAAATGGGCGATCGCTTCTCCCTGCTCATCTGCAACCTGGAAATAGCGCACGTCGGGATGCCACACCGGAGCTTCGCCATCGGCGGGGATAATGGTCACGCCAAAGATGCGATGGGAGAGGGCAAACAGTCCGTCTAGAACCTGAGCCAGCGGAAAGTAGGGGCGCAGCTCTTCGGCATTGAAGGCAAACTTTTCTTCTCGCAAGCGTTCTGCCCAGAAGGTGACATCCCAGGGCTGCAACTCGGCGGTTTCGCCCTTAGCGATCGCAAATTGGCGCAGTTCTTCCAGCTCTTTCTGAGCTGCCTCATAGCTGGCGCTGCGTAGCTCCTCCAACAGCTTTTCGACAGCCTCAACGCTGGGAGCCATCTTTGCCGCCAGACTAACCTCGGCAAAACTGTTGTAGCCCAGCAGCTTCGATTCCTCTAGGCGTAGCTCCAGAATGCGGTCGATCAAAGGCTGGTTGTTCAACTCGCCGCTAGAGGCACGGCTAATGAAAGCCCGGTAGACTTTCTCTCGCAAGTCGCGGCGCTGGCTGTGCTGCATTATGGGCAGGTAGCTGGGGAAGTCGAGGGTCAATCGCCAGGGACCTGACTCAGGGGTTGCCGTTTCGTCTCCGGCGGCACGGGCAGATTGGGCGGCAAGAGATGTCCAGCTGGGCGGCAGTCCAGCAATTTCTTCGGGCTGGGTTAGGGTCAGGCTAAAGGCTTTAGTTGCATCTAGGACGTGATTGGAAAAACGGGTCGAGAGTTCGGCAAGCTCCAGCTGAATCGCATTAAATCGGTTCTTAGCTTCGCCCTCCAATCCGACTCCCGAAAGCTGGGCATCGCGTAGCGCCGACTCCACAATGCGCTGCTGACTTGCGGATAGGGTTTGCCACTCGGCACTCTGCTTCAGGGCTTTGAACGCCTGGTAGAGGGGCTGACTCTGGCTGAGGCGATTCCAGAATTTGATGACTTCCGGCTGCATCGTTTCATACGCCTGTCGTAGCTCTGGACTATTTTTCACGCCCATCAGGTGCGCGACAATACCCCAACTCCAGCCGATGCGCTCCTCAAGCTGCTCTAGGGGCTGCACCAAGCCTTCCCAGGTCGGCACCGCATGGGCTTCCAGGTCAGTCAACTGGGTATCTAGTTCTGCCAAAAGCTGCGTAATGGCAGGAACCACCTGTTCAGGCTGGATAACCTCAAACGGAGGAAGTCCTTTGCCGACGAGAAGGGGATTTTCAGGAGTTGTGGCGATCGCGTTCATATGTAACGTAGGCTCTTTCAAGATGGCACTGAGCGCAGGTTGGGGCGCTTTCTTCACTTTAGCACTGGGGGCATGGAGTAGGTTTTACCTGTGCAACTGTGGAGGCAAAGACTATTTGCGTACAACATCGCCTTGTGTGAAACGTCGCCTGGGAGTTTTAATTCACTCTTCAGCACCCACAAGCTGATCTTTGCCGCCATCCTGAATTTCCTGCCCCGATCGCACTCGCCACCAGGCTAACAGCGTACTAGCAATAAAAATACTGGAGTAGGCTCCCATTAAGAAGCCAATAATCAAGGCTAGGGCAAAATACTTAAGGGTTTCGCCCCCCAGAAAGAAGATGGCAACGAGGGGCAAAAGCACCGTCAGCGTTGTGTTGATCGATCGCGCTAAGGTCTGGTTGACGGCAGCATCGACAATGTCGTTGATGGAGCGATCGCCGCTGGTCTGAACCGTTTCTCGGATGCGATCGTAGATCACGACCGTGTCATTTACCGAGAAGCCAACAATCGTCAGCAGCGCCACGATAAACAGGTTATCAACTTCAATGCCCAGCGCCAGCCCCAACATTGAGAAAATGCCCACCGTAACCAGAACATCATGCAAGAGAGCAACGATCGCGAAAACAGCGTAATCGAGCTGGAAGCGGAAGCTCAGGTAAAGCCCGATGCCTACGAAAGACAGCAGCAATGCCAAGAGGCCAGAGGTGAAAAGCTGTCTACCCAGCGTTGGCCCCACCGTATCAATCTGAGTTTTCTGAGGATCGAATGCGCCAATTCTTTCTGTGAGCGTCTTTTCAAGCTGAGTCCGCTGATCGACGCTGAGCGCCGAAGTGCGGATAGACAGCGCCTGCTTTTCATCGCCCAAAACCTGAATTGTGCTGCCTTCTAGCCCTTGAGCTGCCAGTACTTCTCGTACCAATGCCGGATCGATTGGCTTAGCACAGTTGCTAGGCACAGCACAGTCCAGTTCGATTTGAAGCCGGGTACCGCCCACAAAGTCAAGACCAGGGCGAAGGGGTGCGCCGAGCTGACTCCAGGAGATGATCATGGCAACAATGCCGCTGAGGATAATCGCTGAGGAAAGAGTCCACCAGAGCGATCGCTGGCGGATAATTTGCAGTTTCATGATGCTTTCTCTGGCTGGATTTTATTGGGCTGAGTTTTGCTGGAGGGGGGAACATTGGGGCTGAAGAGTTCGGGCTTCTGCCTGAGAGCCGGGTAGCTAAGCACCAACAGCATCAGGAAAGTGCGGCTGCAAGTCAGCGCCGTAAACATACTCACCCCAATCCCCAGAGCCAGGGTCAGCGCAAAGCCTTTGACTAAGCCTGTACCCAGCACAAACAGCGCTAGACAGGAAATCAGTGAAGTGACGTTGCTATCCAGAATGCTGGAAAAAGCGCGATAGAATCCGGACTCCACAGAGCGATAGAGCGTCTTGCCAGCTTGCAGCTCCTCGCGGGTGCGTTCAAAAATCAGCACGTTAGCATCTACTGCCATACCGATACTCAAGATGAATCCCGCGATTCCAGGCAGGGTCAGCGTTACGCCCAGCATATTAAACAACGCCAGCGTAAACAGCGAATACAGGAGCAGCGCCAGATCGGCAATTAAACCGGGCAGGCGATAATAGACCACCATGAAAACCAGGACCAATGCCAGACCCAAGACGGCAGCATAAATGCTGCTCTGGATGCTGTCTTGTCCGAGGGTTGCCCCGACGGTGCGGTTCTCCACGATTTCGACGGGCACGGGTAGCGCCCCGCCGCGAAGCTGAATGGCGAGTCCGCTGGCTTCTTTCGTGTCAAAGCCGCCAGTAATTGTGGCTGTGCCGCCCGAAATTCCAGTTTCGGCGTACTGAGCGGCGACTGTGGGTGCGCTAAGAAGCTGATTGTCTAGGAAAATTCCCAAACTGCGCCCGGTACCTGCAACATTTTTAGTGAGTTGTGCGAACTGTTCGCCGCCCTGATCGCTGAAATTCAGCACCACCTCCCAGCGATCGCCCCCTACAGGCTGAGGAAAGGCGTTCCTTAGCCCTTCGCCTGTGAGTCCCGATGGCTTAAACAACTCGGCAAGCACCTTAGCACTACTATCTACTTCGGCTTTCTTGGCATCAATTTGGGCTTTGTCGGCTTTGCTGTCCTGAAGCGCTTTCAGCTCATCTTCTTTCTGCTTTTGCACCTGAAACTCAATTGGCAAACGAGCTTCGGTTCCCGGAATCTGCTCCCGGAAATCGAGCTGAGCCGTGCCGCCTAGCACCCGCTCTGCCTGAGCCGGATCGCTGACTCCCGGAAGCTGAACGACGAGCTTGTCCGGTAAGACGGTTTGAACGATCGACTCAGAGACTCCTAGACCGTTAATACGGTTTTCGACGACGCGCTTGACGGCATCAAGCTTGTCTGGAGTAATTTCTGTAACGGTTTCGGTGGTTTGCACCTGAAGCGTGAGCTGAGAGCCGCCTTGCAAATCTAAGCCCAGCCGCACGGGGACTTTGACCAGGACGACGATCGCAGCGATCGCCAAAACCAAAATAAGCGCCAAAATTGAACGTTGTCTGCCCATAGCTGTAGCCGATGCGACAATCGCTATGATAGCCGGATTTCGATGCTCAAGGGGTAGGTTCGTACCTAAAAGATGTTTTGAGATAGGATATACAAAGAAGCATTTGCTCAGTCAATGTACTGAAGCCGATGCACCGATTTGAACCCAGACTTTGAAGGTGCTGGGGTTAAGTTCTTCACTCCAGCTCTTTCCAGGTAGGGGCTTCGTTTGACCGACACACGAGAGGAACGAAACACCATGGCATTTGAACAAGCCCCACTTCCCTACGATCCCGGCGCTCTAGAGCCACATGGCATGTCTGCCAAAACTTTCGAGTTCCACTACGGCAAGCACCACGCTGCCTATGTTGCCAACCTCAACAACTTGGTCAAAGATACTGAACTCGCAGATAAATCCTTGGAGGAAGTGATCAAAATTTCTGCCAAAGACCCTGCTAAGGCTGGTATTTTCAACAATGCGGCTCAGGCTTGGAACCACACCTTTTTCTGGAACAGCATGAAGCCCAACGGCGGCGGCGCTCCCACAGGCGACTTGGCGGCTAAAATCGATAGCGATTTGGGTGGGTTTGACAAGTTGAAGGAATCTTTCAAAACTGCGGCAGCTACGCAGTTCGGTAGCGGCTGGGCATGGCTTGTGTTAGACAATGGCGCACTGAAGGTGATCAAAACCCCCAACGCAGAAGACCCGATTCCTCTGAACCAGGTTCCTCTGCTGACTTTAGATGTCTGGGAGCACGCTTACTACATTGATTATCAAAACAAGCGCCCTGACTTTATCCAAAACTTTTTGGATCAGTTAGTGAACTGGGACTTTGCCGCCGCGAATCTAGCCGCAGCTTAATCTCTCTTCTTCTTGGCAGCTTCGTATTGCTGAACTCACATATCGGTGACCATTTAGCAAGTTCGCTTGCGAACATCGCAATTTCCTAATCTGATGCGAGACTACGGACAGCTATTTTCTAGCTGTCCGTTACATTTTGGAGAATATCTATCAAGACGGTTCCTCTGAAGCCATAACCTATCGTGAAATTAGTGGTAATGTAGATGACTCACTAAAACCTGAGGTCAGAGTCAGGTGCTAACCTCTATGGCTATGGACTAGAGATAGCTGTGGACTAGAGTACGATCGAGCGCCGATAGCGCGAAAATCTCATCCCAGGGCAAAGTTTTTTATTTCTGTATGAATAGTCACGACCTAGCTCAATACATTGAATCGACCAATGGCATCTCTAAGCCCTGGCTTCTGGCACAGCTACGGCTGAAAAAACTGCAGGAACGCAAGTCTCAGCTCTCTGATGAAGAATATGCCAAGGCTTTAGCAGATATTCATCAGGATGTGATGAACTTGGGCGAATGGTGGATTGGTATTGAGCAAGAAGAGTTTTGATGCAACCTCTTTCATCGTTCAGCCGTATAGTTCAGCCGTATAGTTCAGCAGTATGTTGCGGCTGTGCCTGAGTCCAAGCTGTACCTAACTTCATAAGCTCTGCCTAGTTCAAATTATGCCTAAGCGCAAAAAAGTCACGCCAGAACTGAGGCTAGCCGATCCTCAGCTTTACTTTAATCAGGAGCTGAGCTGGTTAGACTTTAATTCTCGCGTTTTACAAAATGCCATTGATCCTCGAACTCCCCTTTTAGAGCGCTTGCGGCTAATCGCAACATTTAGCTCTAACCTAGACGAGTTCTTTATGGTGCGGGTGGCGGCTTTGAAGCAGCAGGTGGAAGCTCAGGTGAGCCAGCACTCGCCTGATGGGCTGACTCCCTTAGAACAGCTCCGGGTGATCGCTCAGCGGTTGCAGCCTGTCCTAAGCCATTGTCAGCAGTATTTTGAGCAGTCTCTTCATCCTCAGCTGGCGGCAAAAGGGATTTACCTGTTGAATTATGCCGAGCTGAATCCTGACCAGCAGCTTTACCTCCAGGGGCATTTTGAGAAGCAAATTTTGCCTGTCCTGACGCCAGTGGTCTTGGGTCAGAGCCGTGCTTTTCCCAATATTTCCAACCTCAGTCTGAATCTGGCAGTAACCGTCAAAAATATGGAGACGGGAGTCAGAGAATTTGTCGGGGTGCAGTTGCCTGCTGTCCTGTCTCGATTTATTGCCTTGCCGCGATCGCTCTGGTATCGGCGCAAAGGTCGGCTCACCGTCTGGACAGGCTTGCCGCTAGAGCAGGTGATAGCCCATAACTTGGCGGCGCTTTTTCCAGGCATGAAAATTATGGGCTATTCCTTATTTCGTGTGACGCGAAACACTGACCTAGAGCTGGTTGAGGAAGAGGCCGATGACTTACTGCTGGCGATCGAGCAGGAGTTGCGTAACCGCAATCGGGGTGGCGTGGCGGTGCGCCTGGAGGTGCAGGCTTCTATGCCGCGCAATCTGCGGAAAACCTTGATGCAAGAGCTAGATCTTTGCGAGCGCGATGTCTATGACTTAGAGGGTTTGATGGGGCTTAGCGACCTGATGAGCTTGGCTTCATTGCCGATCCCCCGGCTCAAAAATCTTCACTGGGCACCCCTTACCCCTGCTCCTTTGCAAAAGGTGAAAGGGCTGAACCCCGAAGAGTCTGTCACTAAGAACAGGCACCGAGAAGATATTTTTTCTGTGATTCGGCGGCAGGACATTTTACTGCATCATCCCTACCACTCTTTCAGTACGTCAGTGCAGCTTTTCGTTGCTCAGGCTGCCATCGACCCCGATGTTCTAGCGATCAAGATGACGCTCTACCGTACGGCTGGGGATTCATCGATCGTTACTTCTCTAATCGTGGCGGCTGAAAACGGTAAACAAGTTGCCGTGCTGATTGAGCTAAAAGCCCGTTTTGATGAAGAAAACAATATTCAGTGGGCACGCAAGTTAGAGAGTGCAGGGGTGCATGTGGTGTATGGCGTAGTGGGTTTAAAGACTCATACTAAAGTTACCTTGGTGGTACGTCGAGAGATGAGTAGTGGCGCTTCTCCCCACGAAATTATTCGCCGCTATGTGCATATTGGTACCGGAAACTATAATCACCGCACGGCTCGCACCTATACCGATTTGGGGCTGCTGAGCTGTCGAGAAAGTCTAGGAGCAGATCTGACTGATTTATTCAATTCATTGACCGGCTATTCCCATCGACAAACCTATCGCCAGCTGTTAGTAGCTCCGTTTGATCTGCGCGATCGCCTCGTTAGCCTGATTCGCCGAGAGATTGAACATAGTAAACGCGGACGGCATGGAAGAATCGTTGCCAAAATGAATGCTCTGGTTGATCCCCAAATGATTCAGACGCTTTATCAAGCCTCTCAAGCTGGGGTCAAAATTGACTTGGTGGTACGGGGCACCTGCTGTCTGCGTCCCGGCATTCCCGGCATCAGCGAAAATATTCGGGTCATCAGCATTATCGGACGGTTTCACGAACATTCCCGCATCTGCTACTTTCACAACGACGGCAAAGAAGAGATTTATATCGGCAGTGCGGATTGGATGCCCCGTAACCTCGATCGCCGGGTTGAAGTGGTGGTACCGCTCGAAGATCCAAGTTTGGTTAAAGAAGTAGCCGCGATGCTGGGCATCATGCTGGCAGACAATCGCCGCGTCTGGGAACTTCAGGCAGACGGGCAATACATCCGCCGCAGACCGCGATCGCAGCCCACAGAGCAAGATTCTCAGGCTATTTTTATGCAGGCGGCAATTCAGTCTCTAGAGCTGAAGTAAAGAGCTGAAGTGAGTGTCTTGGCTGCTTCTGAAGTCAATGAGAGCAAATTTACAACTCAATGCGGATAGCGTAGCTGCGGCTCTGAATGATCAGTCTAAGTTATGAAGTTGTTATGAAAATCTGTCCTAATAGCCGATGGGGTCAGACCCCTCAAAGCAAGGTTTTCTGCTGTTCAACAAGTGATGATTGAATAGCAATTCTCATGGCAACCGCCAAGGCGGTTAGGACGGGGCATTTTGGGTGGGGCGCTGCGAGCCCCACCCAAAATGCCCTCAGCAAACTGACGACAGCCAAAACAGATCGGTAAATCAGATCGATAAATGCATAATTTCTATGATTTGCCCTGAATAGTGTGTAATGGCGAATGCCTCTGTAACAACAAATGCTCTCAGCATTTCATTCCACCTTTCTAACTTTTAGGAGCGTCCCCATGCTTCCCCAGCGCCCCCCCGTTGTCATCCTCGCCCCTCGAATCGAGCAAGACGTTATAGAACAAGATTTGGCGATCGCCGTAGAAACACCTGCCGCTCGCCACTCTACTCAGTTGGGCCGGATCTTGCTCAAAAATCGCATGGTCTTGCCCTCCCAGCTCGGCGCTGCTCTGGCGGCTCAAATGCTTTACTCAAAAAAATTAGGCGAAGTTTTAATAGAGCGGCAGCTCATTTCAGAAGAGCAGCTTGGGGACGCTTTGCGCGAACAGCTATTGCGCCGTAGAGGACACTGGGTGATCTAGCGCTGTGACTAATGAACTTCCTTCGGCTTCGCAAGCGCCTGACGCTGTGCTGTGAACTGCCAGGTTTGCGCTGTAGACGCTACCTTTCCAGTCTGAACTCCGGTCTGCGACCCATAAGTCATCTCTCCGGTGAACGAAGTAGGAGCGACCTGACCCTGTAGCGCGATCGCCGCACCTGTTCCGATCGCCCCACCTTCAACAGCACAGCTCATTAGCGCATCTGTCTCGCCCGATAAGTTAATCTGTTCCGGCTTCCAAAGTCCCGTCAGCGAAAATTTCTCCTCAGAGGTGGCGTCTGTGCTTTGAGGAGTTTGAACCAGATCGGCTGGCTCCAGCGTCAAAATTCCGTTGACATAAATGCCAGACTGTTGAAGCGTTAATACTAAGCGATCGCCCTCTCGACAGCCCGGTGGCGCTGAGGCGCTGAAATAGCGACCATTGAGGTCAGGAGGCGCTTTGAGATTAGCTTCACCATAGACACTAACCATCTGGAAGAGTGTCAGGACTGAGCCAATAATCGCCACATAGAATAGGATATGCCTGGAATGAGAAATACGGCTCATGTTCTAGCTCCTGACTGATCTTTACGTTCTGATGAGTCTTTACTTTTTGGCGGGTCTTCGCTCAAAGGATCACTGCCTGCCGGGTCGCGGCTCAGCGCTGAAGTCGAATCTGAATTGAGAATAGCTGCTAGGTGAGTTGTAACCTGGCTGTAGCGCCGCAAAATTAGGAGCGGCGACTGACACTTCACCGCTAGCTCGTCAGTATACTGACCCAGCGTCTGGCGCTCAATTCCCCACTCTCGGCTCGCTCCGGCAATGGTTAAATCTACATTTTTAGAAGCTTCGACCACTGTTTGTACCGTGTCGACAGAGGTAACCACGGTGAGGTTAATCCGATCGCAGATATGGGGCGGCAACTGCTGCATCACCGTCCGAAATTCGTAGCTAAACTCGCCTACCGCGCGATCGGGCTGGGTAACTCGCAACACCGTTAGGCAGCAAGTCGGACGATTGACCAAAATCCGAATGGCTAGCTCTAGACCCAGGTCGTTGTGGGTACCCACCATGTAGGGCACCAACAGCGTATCAAAGCCTATTTCTTCGCGAGGAAGATCTATAAATACCGCTACATCAGTTTTTGCCGTACTGAGAATTTGCCCGACCCGTCCTCCCAAACGATTGCTGTTGAAGGCAGGACGATGCCAACCCAACAGGATCAGATCAGCCTGCTCAAGCGCCGCAATTTCAGCCGTTTCTCGCGCTACGTCGTTGGCAATGCGCACAATGGGATGCACGAGCGGACGAATAGCGGGTTCTAAACTCTGAACGAGCTGCTGAAGCTGTGCCTGCCTTGCCGCAATTTGACGCTCTGCCTCGATCGGCATACTCTCAAAAGCGTATTCTTCCTTAAGCTGAATCAGGCTGAGTGGATTGATGATGGCGGTTTGTAGGTTCGCACCTGCGATTGCGATCGCCAGCTGTACCAGACCTCTCTGTGTACTGGGATTAGCCACAGCAACCAAGATGCGATAGGTTGGCGCATTGTTCAGCGGCACAGTTTCTAGGACAGGGGATTTTGCCATGTCCTGTTGAATCAAGCGTTTCGGGAAAGTCCACTCCAGCAAAGGCGAGGTCATAAAGGTGGTTACGAGCGCCATGATCACGAGCATGGTGAACAGCAGCGGCGAGATTACGCCCAGGCTCAGACCAATGTTCAGCACAATGAGTTCGGTCAGCCCCCGTGTATTCATCAGCCATCCCAGAGCCGAAGATTCACGAGAACCCATCCCCGATACTCGCGCAGCCACATAGGTGCCCACATACTTACCCACAATGGCAACCAGCAGCACTGCCAAACAGAGCAGCCAAAGCTCAGGACGGTTGAGCAAGCCAATTTGAGTCCGCAGACCGCTATAGGCAAAAAAGATAGGCAGCAGAAACGTTAGGACAAAATCCTCAGTTTTTTCAGCCAGCTCTCGCGTTAGCCCTTCGTTTTTGGGCATTGCTGCGCCTATTAGAAAAGCGCCAAAGATGAGGTGAATGCCAATGATTTCAGTAATCAGTGCCGAAGCCACGACCCCCATATAGATCAAAGCCAGCGTTAGCTGAGATAGCTTGCCCGTACGTTCATACAGCCTTGCCAGACGCTTAAGAAATGCCCGCCCTAGGGTCAACATAAAGCCAATATAGAGCGCAGACGCAATCAGAGTCGGAATTGCTGCCATCACGCTATTAGTGCGGGTGACAGCGATCGCCAACGCCAACAAACACCAGGCAGTAACGTCATCTACGGCCGCACAGGTCAGCGCCAAAGTGCCAAGTCGAGTGCCCTGCAAATTATTTTCAGTCAGGATTCTTGCCAGAACAGGGAATGCCGTAATAGACATTGCCGCCCCTAAAAATAGAGCAAACGCCGTGAAAGAAACGCTGGCGTTTGACACTAGAGGATACAAAAGCAGTGCCAGAAGAGAGCCTAAAGAGAAGGGCACTACAATACTGACGTGGGAAATCAGCACAGCTTTTTCCATCTGTCCTTGAAGGTACTTAGGGTTAAGCTCTAAGCCAATCAAGAACATGAAGAAAATTAGCCCGACTTGAGACAGGATGTCTAGGAATGGGATGGTTTCAGCTGGAAATAATGTCGTTGCTAACTGGGGAGCAACCAGCCCAAATAAGGAAGGCCCAAGCATAATCCCAGCCACAATTTCACCGATAACCAGCGGTTGCCGAATCCAGCGAAACCCCAATCCCACCAGTCGCGATAGCCCAATTACCAGAAGTACCTGAAATAAGACAAGAACAATAGTATTGGACATAGGTTTGAGAACAGCTCAGCACGGCAAATGCAGGATAGACAAGTAGCTTGAATCTGAATTAGAAGTAGAGTAGATACTTAATATTAGGTAAGGCAGATCAGCAATTGAAAGCATTTTCTGAAGACTCTAGAACCTGATTCATCTCGAGCCAGAATTCTCAACGATATCTATATCCTTTGGCATAGGTTAAAATTAAAGCAAAAATCATAAAACCTTTAAGCTTAGAGCAGTAAATCCAACCCATTGATTAATCACAAAATAAGAGCGCTTTAATGGCAACTTTAAAGCTTATGGGCACTAACAGATTCAAGAATAGATTCCGGAAACGATCGCATTAGATTCAGAGGTGTTACGGCTGTTGCCAGTTTGCTTAGGGCATTTTGGTTGGGTGGGGCGCTAAGCGCCCCACCCAACCAAAATGCGCCCGCCCTAACCGCCTTGGCGGTTGCTACACCTATCCAGCGTTGAAATCGCAGTTTGTGATGCCTTGATACAAAGTAGATTTAGCATACCTCACTTCTGGCAAGCATCTTATAGACAACATCATCCAAATTTGAAATCAATAGCAGCACAGGTAGGATATTTAAAGAGAAACTTCTCTTGTTCAGCGTTTTAGCGTTTTTTCTCAAAAAGCGTTTAGAGCACTAGAACACTGTTGAACCGTAACGCTGCTGCGGGCAACCGTATTTTCCGCCGCTTAATATCAGCCATTATGCCAAATAAATCCTTATGATTACCCTTGACAAAGCTAACGCGCCACCTTTCATAAATTGGCAAGCCGTCATACGAGATTTTGAAGCTGTTTTGGGAGCCAGAGGCGTTGTGCAGCGCAAAGAAGAGCTTCTGGTTTATGAGTGCGACGGGTTGACCAGCTATCGCCAGCGTCCGGCGGTGGTAGTGCTGCCTCGAACGACTGAGCAGGTGGCAGAGATTGTAAAAATTTGCGATCGCCATCACATCTCCTTTATTGCCCGTGGAGCAGGCACCGGGCTTTCGGGAGGAGCCTTGCCCGTCGAAAACTGCGTGCTCATTGTCACAGCGCTGATGAACCAAATCCTAGAAATTGATTTTGAAAATCAGCGGGTAGTCGTGCAGCCAGGAGTGATCAACAACTGGGTGACGCAAGCCGTCAGCGGTGCAGGTTTCTACTATGCGCCCGATCCCTCTAGCCAGGTTGTCTGTTCGATTGGGGGTAACGTTGCCGAGAATTCTGGTGGGGTGCATTGCTTGAAATATGGTGTGACGACAAATCATGTCTTGGGGCTGAAGCTGGTATTGCCGGATGGGGCGATCGCGGACGTAGGCGGTATGTCTGAAATGCCGGGGTATGACCTAACCGGGGTTTTTGTCGGCTCAGAGGGGACGCTAGGCATCGCTACCGAAATCACGCTCCGTATCCTCAAAGCTCCAGAAGCCATCCGTGTTTTGCTGGCAGACTTTACCCATGTCGAAGCCGCAGGGCAAACGGTGTCGGACATCATTAGCGCGGGTATTTTACCGGGCGGCATGGAAATCATGGACAACTTCAGCATCAATGCCGTTGAGGATGTGGTTGCCGCCAACTGCTATCCGCGAGATGCAGCGGCTATTTTGCTCATTGAGCTAGATGGATTGGATGTGGAAGTAGTGGCGAATAGCCAGCGTGTGGAGGCAATTTGTCGGCAAAACGGCGCTCGAAACATTACCTCTGCCACAGACTCCCAAGAACGTCTGACCCTGTGGAAAGGGCGCAAAGCCGCCTTTGCCGCCGTCGGCAAAATTAGTCCAGATTATTATGTGCAGGATGGGGTGATTCCTCGAACCAAGCTGCCCTATGTCCTAGCAGAAATTGAGGCGCTTAGCCAAAAGCACGGCTATCGGGTTGCCAATGTTTTCCATGCCGGGGACGGCAATCTGCATCCGCTGATTCTCTACAACAACGCGATTCCTGGTGAACTGGAAGCTGTAGAGGAGCTAGGCGGCGAAATCCTCAAGCTCTGCGTCAGGGTGGGGGGCAGTATCTCTGGAGAGCATGGCATCGGAGCTGACAAGCGCTGCTATATGCCGGAAATGTTTACTGAGGCTGATATGGAAACGATGATTTGGGTGCGGCAGGTGTTTAATCCTAAAGGTCTGGCGAATCCGGAAAAGATTTTCCCCACCCCGCGCACCTGTGGCGAAGCGGCAAGAGCGCATCAGCAGTTTCCCTCTGTAGAGAAGTTTTAAGAGAAAAGTTTGGTATCGGCTAATCTGGGTATAAATTTTTGAGATCGCGTGCGATCTCAAAAATTTATACCTTTTGAAGACTACCCTCAAAAAACCTGTGCTTGAAGTCAGCAGCACCGTGAGTTTTTGGGAAAAGTAATGTATCCAAACTGCATTGAGTTGAGGTACATATGAATGATCCATTGAACAGAATGGATGCTCAGCAAACAAAGCTATATCAGCGGATTCAGCACTTTTCGTTAGATCAACCGGAGTCTCCCCTATCCTTTAGCAAACGGTTAGCGCGAGAGAACGGCTGGTCGCGGGATTATGCTCAGAGAGTAATTGAGGAATATAAGAGATTTGTCTTTCTGGCGATCGCAGCAGGGCATCCCGTTACGCCATCCGATCAGGTGGATCAGGTCTGGCATTTGCATTTGAGCTACACGCGATCGTATTGGCAGGAGTTTTGTCCAAAAGTTCTGCAAACCCCGCTGCATCACGAGCCAACTCGCGGCGGCAGCTCTGAGCAGACAAAGTTTGATGATTGGTATGGCAGGACATTAGAAAGCTACGAGCGGTTTTGGGGTCAAGCACCCCCAGTTGATATCTGGTCTGCACCCAAGGATCGATTTGGGCGCGACTTGCATTTTGTTCGGGTCAACACGCAAAAAAACTGGCTTGTGCCTAAGCTATCTGTGAGCTGGAAACCTCAAGCTCAGCTGCTCCAGCTACAGCAGGCAGCAGTTTTAGCTCTTGGGTTCACTTTGACATTTGCGATCGCGGGTTGTCAGGCTGCTAACTTGCCTAATCCATTGGACTTTGGAGGCGCAGAGTTTCTAACTTTTTATCTGCTGCTGTCAACGGTCGTCATCATCTTAGCCGCTCGCCTCCGAGCCTTTCTGCGCCTACCGGATGGCGATCCAAAACAGCGACCTGTATCGCTCGATATTTATGAAACAGCTTATCTTGCAGAAGGTAAAAGCCGCGTTGTGGATACGGCGATCGCGAGTCTAATCCAAAAAGAATATGTCACTGTGCAATCGGGACAGAGTAGCCTGACCCTAAATCAACCTGTCAAAGGGCTGTCCCATCCTATGGAACGTGCCGTTGCCAATGCGATCGCGTCAGATGGACGGCTTGTTAAAGTCCGGAGTGCTGCAACTCAGGCAAACCATGCGGTTCAAGATCGATTGTGCCAGCTTGAGCTTTTGGTTAGCAAAGACCAATCCTTTAAAGCCCAAACTTATCCAGCTCTCTTGATTGCTGCTCTCCTCGGATTGGGCATTGCCAAGATTGGGATAGGTCTCTCGCGCGGCAAGCCTGTGGGATTTTTAATCATGATGTGTATGATTGTGGCGATCATTGGGTTAGCATTTTGGCGAAATCCGGTTCGCCGCAGTCGTTACGGCGATCGCGTTTTCCAATCGCTCCAGGGTCATATTCGCTCAACAGTCGTTAATCCTGCCGATCCTCAGCTGCCGCTGGCATTTGCACTTTGGGGAGCATCCGTTTTGCCAAACGAGATGGTTGGCTTAAAGCAGCTATTGATTCCAGTATCCGCTGGTGGCGGTGGTGGAGAGGGTGGTTATGCCGGGGGCGATAGCGGCGGTGGGGGCGATAGCGGCGGTGGAGATAGCGGAGGCGGCTGTGGCGGCTGTGGCGGTGGAGACTAAAATTATTGACGAGTAGCTTGTTTTCTCGAAACTTTGACCCGTCATTTGAAATTCATAATGCGATCGCTCCTTTTCTGCCTGACGCTTTTTGCCGTCCTCACCGTTTCAGCCTCACCGATTCGCTCAGAGCAGGGCTTACCCTTGCAGCCTGTCGCCTCGCCTGGTTTAGCCCAGGGGCTAGACAATCGCCTTTGGGGAACAGGTGGCAATTCTGGCGATCGCTCAGCGCTAATTCAATCGATCGATCGTTCCCTTACCTATCTGGCGAGTCCGGCAGCTAGAACCGCCTATCGGCAATATGCGATTCCAGCTTTTACGGCTGATCGGGTCTATCGGAGCTTAGAGCGGTTTCGAGAGCTGTTGCTGGGGGCACGATCGCCTGAAGAGCTTCAAGCGTCAGTGATACAAGAGTTTGTCTTCTATCAATCCGTGGGCAAGGACGGGCAGGGAACCGTGGGGTTCACGGGCTATTTTGAACCGACCTATGCGGCTAGCCGAGTGCCCACCGCAGAGTATCGCTATCCGCTCTATCGCCTGCCGCCCAACATGAGGGACTGGTCACGCCCTCAGCCTACGCGACTTCAGCTCGAAGGTGCAGATGGGCTGCAAGCATCTCAGGGAAAGCTGCGAGGATTAGAGCTGGTCTGGCTACGCGATCGCCTAGAGGCCTATCTGGTGCAGGTGCAAGGCTCGGCTCGGCTCCAGCTCAAAGAGGGCGGCACAATGTCGGTGGGCGTGGCAGGGCACACGGACTATCCCTACGTCAGCATAGGACGAGCCTTGGTGGATGCGGGCAAATTTAAGCTGGAGGAGCTAACCCTACCGCGTTTGATCCAATACTTTCGGGACAATCCAGCCGATCTTGATTTGTATTTGCCGCGAAACAATCGGTTTATCTTCTTTGAAGAAACGGGCGGCGCACCTGCAACAGGCAGTTTGGGTTTAGCCGTGACGGCAGAACGATCGATCGCCACCGACAAATCTCTAATGCCGCCCGGAGCATTGGCGTTCATCCAGACGCAGCTGCCTACCAATAGTCAAGGACAGCTTGTACTAGAGCCTGCGTCTCGCTATGTGTTGGATCAGGATACAGGGGGTGCTATTCGAGGAGCCGGACGGGTGGATGTGTTTATGGGTACGGGTTCCCAGGCGGGCGATCGGGCGGGGCTAATCAACAGCAACGGGCAGCTTTATTATTTACTGCTCAGAGAGTAGTCTCCATAGCTGTCGCCAGTTTGCTTAGGACATTCTTGGTGGGGGGCTTCGCCCCCCACCAAGAATGTCCCTGTCCTAACCGCCCTAGCGGTTGCCATATCAGAATCAGGCGTTTCTGATTTTATGTATGAATTTTTTGGGAAAGGTTACGGAGCGTCCCTTTCCCAAAAAATTCATGCCCAGATTGAGTAATGCCCAGAATCCTATGGGTATAAATGAAGTGGAGGTTTAAGGTCAAGACTTTTCGTAAAAGCTTCAAGCAAATCTTTTTGTCTGCTTCTAACGTTCCTGATTTTGTAACTCTGATTTATGGATGCGGCTCCTGAGATTACCCTGCAAATCGTCATTACCGTAATTGCGGGCATCAGTGCTCAAGTCCTGGCAGACTATTTGAAAGTCCCCAGCATCGTTTTTTTGCTGTTGTTTGGCATGGTTCTGGGTACAGATGGCATTGGCGTATTGCATCCTAACTTGCTGGGCACCGGGCTAGAAGTGATTGTTTCGCTGTCCGTAGCGCTAATTCTGTTTGAAGGCGGGCTTAATCTAGAGCTACGTGATTTGGGTAGAGTATCAGGCAGTTTGCGCAATCTGGTGACGTTTGGATCGCTGATTACGCTGATGGGTGGCGGCATGGCGGCTCACTGGTTGAGCGAATTTCCTTGGGCGATCGCCTTTCTCTATGCGGCGCTGGTCGTAGTCACTGGCCCGACAGTGATTAGCCCGCTGCTCAAACAGGTGAAGGTCGATCGCTCCATTGCAACGCTGCTAGAGGGCGAAGGCGTTTTGATTGATCCGGTGGGCGCAATTCTGGCGGTTGTGGTGCTGGATATTATTCTCAACGGCGATGCTGATCCGCTGTCGGTGATTAGCGGTCTGCTGCTGCGGTTGGGTATTGGCGGAAGCATCGGGGCGATCGGCGGCTGGGGGCTGGGGCTGGTGCTTAAACATGCAAAGACACTCTCTGATGATTTAAAGAATTTAGTGGTGCTGGCAGGGGTTTGGGGGCTGTTTAGCACGGCTCAGCTGATTCAGAGCGAGTCGGGATTAATGACGATGGTGGTTGCCGGACTGGTCTTGAGTTCCTATTCCCTACCTGAAGAGCGGCTATTGCGGCGATTCAAAAGTCAGCTCACGGTGCTTGCTGTGTCGGTGCTGTTTGTGCTGCTGGCAGCTGAGCTATCGATCGCCAGTATTTTTGCCCTTGGAGAAGGGGCACTGTTCACCGTTGCTGCTCTGATGTTTGTGGTGCGCCCCGTCAACATCTGGTGCTGCACCTGGAATAGCGGACTCAACTGGCGACAAAAGCTGTTTCTATGCTGGGTGGCTCCGCGAGGCATTGTCTCGGCTTCGGTGGCTTCTCTATTTGCGATCGTGCTGACCGAACGCGGCATCAACGGCGGCGCTTCGATTAAAGCGCTAGTGTTTCTAACGATTCTCTCGACTGTGTTTTTGCAGGGTCTAACGGCGGGTTGGGTGGCGCGGCTGCTGGGAGTGACTTCAACTCAGGCAACTGGAGCTGTGATTGTGGGCTGCAATCCGCTAAGTTTGCTGGTCGGAAGGATGTTCCGCGATCGCAACGAGTCTGTTGTGCTGATCGACACCGATCCTGAAGCTTGTCAACAAGCTGAACAAGAGGGCTTCAAGGTTTTCTCAAGCAGCGCTTTAGATGCCAATGTCTTAGAGGAGGCAGGTCTGGCAACAGCCGGGACGTTCCTAGCCATGACGAATAATGGTGAGGTAAATCTGGTGCTGGCTCAGCGTGCCGCTGAAGAATTTCAGCCGCCTAGAGTGCTGGCGGTTTTTCCAAGTGGCGATTTGCAAGCTAACGGCAGCGTCATTAAAGTGCAGCAAGCCTTTGCTGCCCAAATTTCCCTCAAGACCTGGAATAGCTACTTGACCGATAAAGCCGTAAAGCTAGGCGAAACAACGCTGCGGGAAGACAGCTTCCAGTTCCAGCAGGCTCATCTCAGGGCGCTAATCCGGGCTGAAGAGCTGATTCCCATCTTGATGGAACGAGACGATCGCCTTATGGTGATTCCCAGTGCCGAAGAGTGGCAGATGGGCGATCGGATCATTTATCTGCTGCATGATCCACGACCGAAGCTACTCCGCCAGCTTTCTGGCAGCAATAGTCAGCCGCTCCTAATCGCCGAAAAACTGCCGCGTGTCGAGGAAATCCCGATGGCGGCATTATCTCTAGATCTGGGGGATTAGATTGAGTCTAGATCTCCTCTCCGAGCTGTCGCAGTCGTTCGGCTAGCTGGTCTGCTCTTTGCTGCTGCGCATCTGCTCTTTGTCGTTCTGCCTCTGCTTCGCTCAGCCAGCGATCGCCTTTCGAGTCATACCAGCTCAATACCTCTCGCTCCAAGGGATCGGCTGGCAATCGACAGCGCCCAACTCCTAACCCTATTTCCGGCATCCAAAACGGTTCGCCAACCTGTAACTCATAAACATCGTTGACCAATCGATAAACCTCAAACGGTAGATGCCCATCGCGCCGCCAAAATTGCGGATTGTAGACTATATAGTACAATACGCCCAATCTGGCATAAATCTCTAGTTTCTCGTCGTACTCACCGCCTGGGGTTTGAGACACGACTTCCAACGCCAAGATAGGCGGAATACCATTTTCTTCCCACGTAATGTAGCTCTTGCGCGCTTTACTGCCCTTACGCCGCTCCACGCCTAAGCTCAGAAAACCATCAGGCACCACGGGCACTTTGGGATGCGCTCCGGTCGTGTGATAAACCCCCATGTCTACCGCAAAAAACCAGTCATTCCGGTGTTTCCAAACGTGTTCCAAGAGAAACAGCAACACGTTGGGGATAAAATTCTGCTCCTCGTTATCCACAGGAAAATCGTCCGAATCAACTAATTCGTCACTGCTCGGCAATCTAGATTTCAGGTCAGATGGCAGCATTGTCCGCCCTCCCGATAAGCAACTTTACTCTAAAAGGTTTTTGGGCACCCCAAGATTCAGATTCCAGGACTGACCCTTTCCAGCATCAGTATGCCCGAACCGACTACAGGGCTACGAGCCAAAAGCACTCCTTCTGGATCAGTGAGTTCGAGCTGATCAAACTTCAGTTTGTACGATCGCTTCAAGACCTCATTGGCAAGTTTATCCTGCTGTCCTGGCTCCAGAGCATACCAAGCATCGCCGACTGTCACTTTCAGGCGACTATGGCGATCGACCTGCACAGATTCCACCAGACCTTCAGCATAGGATGCTGTGATTTCGGCGAGCTGATCCTGGATTTTGGTCAGCTTATTTAGGCTGACGGCATTGGGAAGCCTCACAGGCGCTGGCTCATTAGGCAGATTCGGCACGTTAGAGCTAGGAGCTTTGACCAAGGAAGGAGGCTTTCCGGGCAGCAGCGCCAGTGTGACCGACAGGAAAGACAAGAGAAAGAGGAGAGCGATCGCCGTTAAAATCTGCTCAGGCAGCTTAGTTTTCCAGGGTTCTGGAAGGCGCGATCGGATTTTGGGCAAAGTGGCGACCCACCAAACCTGAATACTTCTCAGCCCTTTTAATCCAAGCTGGGCAAGCTGACGCAGAAGATTAAACGCCAACGGCAGCGCAGCAAGCACAATGCCTAAGATCTGCCCCAGCATCCGAAAAAGTGCCGCAACTTTATTGCTGGACTTGACTTGACTGCCAGATTGGGCTTTATTGCCAGACTGGATAGTGCCATGAACAGGTTCGGCAGGTTCTACGGGCTGCAAAGGTAGTTCTGTTGAGCGATCGTCAGGTGGTTGCGACATAGCGGGTTCCCTTAAAGTAAGGCAATGCTGACTCTATTTCTTGTCCACCTCGATTTTGCCTTAGATGTCGGAGAATAAGGTTAAGAAATATAGCTTCAAACGAATAGATCTCTAAAACATAGACTTCCAAATGGCAGTCCATAGGTCAGAATCGCAGAATTGGGACATGAAGTTTCAGGAGTCGGAATTCCACTATGACACAGGCACTTGAACAGCAAACCTACACTTGCGAAGAGTATCTAGAGTTTGAAGTTGTCTCAGAGGAACGCCATGAATATGTCGGTGGAGCAATTAGGCTCATGGCAGGGGGTACACCTGCCCATAACGAACTAGCAATTAACCTTATAACCCTTCTAAAATCTGCTTTGCGAGGGAAAGCTTATCGATTTTTTGGTGCCGATCAACGGCTTTGGATTCCGCATCGCAATCTCTATACCTACCCTAATGTCATGGTTGTCAAAAAGCCGCTGCAACTCCAGCCTAGACGAACCGATACCATCATGAATCCTTGCTTCATAGCTGAAGTGTTATCTCAATCGACACAAGATTATGACCATGGCGAAAAGTTTTCTGCTTACCGGGCGATCGAAAACTTCTGTGAATATCTCCTTATCGATCAGTATCGCATTCATGTAGAACACCATGTAAAGACGGCTGCCAATCAATGGCTGTTCTCAGAATACGATGATCTCAATATCACGTTGTCCCTCAACACATTTGAAGTTCAAATCCAAATTACTGATCTCTATGAGAATATTGATTTTGCAAGTCTTTGATATTCTTTGATATTTAAACAATCAATATGCTTGGGACTCATAATTTATCGGCGTTTCTCTTTTCCAGTTTTCTACTCTGGATCACGCCAGGATCAGATACTTTGTATATTCTCACCCAAAGTATTGCACGAGGTCGCCAAGCAGGCTGGATATCAGTATTAGGGGTTAGTACGGGAATACTGATTCACACATTATTTGCAGCATTTGGATTATCTGCTATCCTGGCAACCTCAGCCTGGGCGTTTTTGACCGTTAAGTTTGTTGGAGCAGCATACCTGATCTACCTCGGTGTTCAAGCTCTGCTGAAAAAATCTCGACCCTCAGTAACTCCTGAATTTCACACCGTTTCAGAACTCCATTCAGTAAGTTGCTGGAAAATTTATCGTCAGGGCGTTTTGACCAATGTTCTGAATCCTAAAGTAGCCATTTTCTTTCTTGCCTTTCTGCCTCAGTTTGTGGTGCCAACAGCTCAACTTGGCGCATTACCCTTTCTCTTTCTGGGCACTGTTTTTGTTGTAGGCGGTACGTTATGGTGCTTGCTCGTTGCACTGTTTGCTGCAACTGCCTCCAGAAGGCTACGAAGGGAAACAAGAGTGATGAAAGAACTGGAACGAATTGCAGGATGCGTGTATATTGCGTTAGGTTTCAACCTTTTGCGAAGTCAATCTCAATCTACCTAGCTTTGAAAGAGCCGATCGCCCTATGCCGCTAAATCGCCGTCAGTTTTTGTTGTTGGGTGGAGCCTTTGGCGGGGTGGGCTTATCTGTCGTGGCTCAGAGATGGGCAGCAGGTCAAAGCGCACTGACTGAGGCTCGTAGCTCCATTGATCTCAATGAATACAGCAGTCCAGCCAGCCAGAACCCTGTGGCTGCTCCTAGCCCAAGTGCGGTGCCTGAGATCACCGATCCCCTTAATCCCCCTAGAGGGGACGTGCGGATTGTCGTCATTAGCGACCTCAATAGTCAATATGGCTCTACGGATTATGAAGTAGAGGTAGATAACGCGATCGCCCGAATCCCCTCTTGGCAGCCCGATCTGGTGCTGTGTGGCGGCGACATGGTTGCCGGACAGCAGCCTTCGCTGACGCGCTCGGAGATTGAAGCGATGTGGGCAGCGTTTGATCAGCATGTCAGCGCACCTCTGCGCACCGCCAAAATTCCCTACGGCTTTACCTTGGGTAATCATGATGCTTCTTCGGCTCAGGCAATCAATGGCGGCTTGCTGTTTGGCGCGGAGCGCGATTTGGCAAACGACTACTGGAATCAGCCTCAGCATGATCCGGGGCTAAACTTTGTCGATCGCGCCAAGTTTCCTTTCTACTACACCTTCCAGCAAAAGGATATTTTCTTTTTGATCTGGGATGCCTCTAGCGCTCAGATTCCGGCTGATCAATTGGCTTGGGCAGAGCAAAGTTTATCGAGTCCCGCAGCAAAGGCAGCAAAACTACGGATTGTAGTAGGACATCTGCCGCTCTATGGCATCACGGTCGGGCGAGCTGATCCGGGTGAGTATCTGGAAAACGCGGAAGGACTGCGATCGCTCCTAGAGCGCCACCAGGTTCATACCTACGTTAGCGGACATGATCACGCCTATTATCCGGGGCACAAGGGTCAGCTTGAGCTGTTGCATTGCGGCATCTTGGGTTCTGGTGTGCGACCTTTGCTCAATGGCGACCTGCCCCCTCGCAAAACTTTGACGATCGTTGATATCGATTCAGCATCCGCACACACACGCTACACCACCTTTGATGCCTCCACGATGGAGCGAGTCAACCAGCAGGAATTACCCAAGCTCATTGCCTCACCTGGCGGCAAGGTGCTACGCCGCGATCTGGCTTGGGAAGATCTGACTCCGGCAGAGCAAGCTGTGGACTATGTGCCGAGAGGCTAGGGGGCTACGGTTTGGTAAAATTTAAGCTTCGCCCCCAACTCCTCAGGGAGCCTTTTCTATGGCAGTCAACACGCAACAGCTCACTCGCTACAAGAAAGAAGGACGGCTCATTACCGTTTTGACTGCCTGGGATTACTTGATTGCCCAGGCGATCGATCAAGCCGGGGTGGATGTGATCATGGTGGGCGATTCTCTAGCCATGGTTGCCCTGGGCTACGACACGACCATTCCTCTAACGCTGGAGGAGATGATTCACCATGCCAAAGCCGTGCGACGAGGCGTAAAAGCGGCGCTTCTCGTGGTCGATCTGCCGTTCATGACTTATCAAGAAAGCCCAGAACAGGCAATGCGATCGGCAGGTCGCATCCTCAAAGAAACGGGAGCACAGGCCGTTAAGCTAGAGGGCGGCTATCCCTTAATGGTGCAAACCGTGGCGCGGCTGGTGCAAGTTGGAATTCCGGTGATGGGGCATGTAGGTTTAACGCCGCAGTCTGTGCATCAGTTTGGCGGTTTTCGTCAGCAGGGCAAGTCGTCAGAAGCTGGAGAGCGAATCTTGCAGGAGGCGATCGCTCTAGAGCAAGCTGGAGCTTTTGCGATCGTGCTAGAACATATCCCAGATGATCTGGCGCTACGCATCTCCCAAAAACTCATCATCCCGACAATTGGCATTGGAGCAGGTGCCCATTGTGATGGTCAGGTGTTGGTGACGGCAGATTTGCTGGGCTTATCGGATTGGAGTCCGCCTTTTGCCAGGGCTTATGCCAACTTGCGGGAAACGATCGCTCAGGCAGCTCAGGCTTTCTGTACCGAAGTGCGCGAACATCAGTTTCCTGGATCAGATACCCGAAAACCAGATACCCAAAAATAGGTCTAAAAATGCCGCGAATTGGGAAAATTAGAGTCTTGGGAAGGATCGTTGGATTGATCGGCACAGGGTTAATCGGCAGCCTGTGGCTATGCAGTGTGGCTCAGGCGGCTTCAAACCCTATCCGACGAGCGATCGCCTGTCCTGATCGACTAGAAGATTTGATGCCACTGCTGCTGCGCGATTTGCCTAGCTACGCCAATCGAGTCAATCAGAGGGCTTATCTCACGCCCCCCGCTGCCCGTAGAGAAAATGACCCGGATACACCAGGATATGTCTTATTGGCTGGGCAACCCGACTATCAGGCATTGCCGCTCAACTCTAATCGCTTATTGAACGAATCCTCATCCGGCGAACCTTCACTCAGCGAGCCACCGCAGATTTTTTTCACAACTCTAGAACGCCAATATGCTTCAGGTGAAGCAGTTAAGCTTCAGCATTATCACTGGCTGTTTCTCACTCAAACGCAGAGCTATAGCTGGCAGCTTGTGCTGATGTTTTCGGCGATCGGGGATTATCCTACTCAGCAGCAACCCACCCAGCACCTTACCTCTGCACCACAAGATGCGAGTCAGGGCGTAATCGCTCAGGCGATTCGACTCTGGCTGACCGATTGCCGTGCGGGTGCAGTAGAGGGCGACCTGTAGCTTAAAGTCTACTAAAACTATACTGCCCAGTAGTTCTCCTTATTTTTATATCGGAATTTTTATATCGGAGAGTTCGCGCTCAACAAAGCCCGAAAAAAGCCCGTTGTAGGCAGGCTTTTTTCGAGCTTTGTTGCAAAATGAGCATTACTGCATACTGTCTAATACCAATTTGAATTGGAACCACGACAGATCCCGGTAGGGGCTTGGCAGTGCCAAGCCCCTTCTGAGGTTCGATGTGCCCACAAATTCGTTTAAATCGGTATAAGAATCACTTGACATCAGCTTCTGTCAAATCTGCTTCCGTCATCTCTTGCAGCGATTGCCAACCGGACTGCCACAGCCGTCGATCCTTAAACTGCTGGGCATTAAGCCAAAATCGAACGGTTGGATCACAAGCTGCGACCATTTCGGCAAATACCCACTGACCCTGATTTTTACGGTTCATCACCTGAAAATGTCGCCATCCCCAGGTGGTTTGTTGTGCCGTCCACTTAGAACCCACTAAGTAGGGAAACTTCTGCTTTTTAGACATTTTTGATGGGATTTCACCTTGCTTTTTCGATTGCGAGTTTTTGAAGGTCTTACCGTAAATTTTGTATTGAGAGAATACATGAATTAACTGAAGAGCCTAATAAACACTCAACATGAAGCTAATGTTACTTCTGCTAATAAGTATTACTAATTATTAAGGCATTTAGCATCAAGGTATTTGGCATTTAGCTCATCTAAAGCCCGACCTGCATAACGTCCAGCTTTAATTAGCGAAAAGTTTTGAGCCGGAGCTAGCACAAAAACTCATAGTTTTCATCTCTAGGCAATTTGTATGTAATTGTGCTGAACTTATTAAAATAGCGAGTGTAGGCTACATGCCTTCGTTATATCTGCCGCATAGTTTAGCGCTGTCCCATGGTGAGGTCTCGTAGTTGGGATCTCGTAGTGCGACAGAAGCAGGACGGTTTAACATCTAACTCGGTAAATCTGACTGGGTACCTAAGTCGCAAATTTTTTGTTAAGTCACTCTTGAATGCTAGATTTTAATCCTGAATTGAACATTATTGCGATCGCTTCACGCCAACTTCAAGCATTTCCGTCACATGGCTGTGACAAAACGTGCGAAAAAGACGTGCAAGTTTTGTGAGAAAAGTTACAATCGGAGAGATATTAGCATCATCCGTTACAGGCAAAGAATTCCGAATGGGTTGCTTCTGCCCAGCGCTCTCGTGTGGCTGTGGTGAGGTGAGATGTGCCGAAGGATAGCTATGAACAATAATCTACTGAACCTGTTTTCTGTGGATTCTGCATTTTCTGTAGATTCTACTGGCAGATGTTTCGCTTTTTGCAAAATAGCTTAGCCAGAAAGAAATCTGTTAGAAAGAGGGAATTTCGTCAATTTCCTTGTATTGATTGACCTGAGATTATCTGACACCAAGGAGCATGAGGAGCGCGGCATGACCCAACAAAATGGCGTACTCGAACTGGAACTAGATCAACCTGAGGCGGAAGATCTTGATGCCTTAATAGGAGATGACGGAGACGATCGAGACGACTCAGATGCCCAACCTGGAGAGGAAGACACTAAGGCGGCGAAGGGAGCTTCCCGTCGTCGGGCGCCCGCAAAGAAGAAGCACTATACCGAAGACTCAATTCGGCTATACCTCCAAGAAATTGGCAGGATTCGTCTGCTTCGGGCTGATGAAGAGATTGAGTTAGCGCGAAAGATTGCAGACCTTCTGGAACTAGAGCGGATTCGCGATCGCCTGTCTGAGCGTCTCGATCGTCCGGTACAGGACTTCGAGCGCAACATGGAACTGTGGGCAAATGAGGTCAACCAAACTTTGCCGAAGTTCCGTCGTCGCCTCTATGAAGGGCGCAGGGCGAAAGAGAAAATGGTGCAGTCTAACCTGCGATTGGTGGTGTCGATCGCCAAGAAGTACATGAATCGAGGCTTGTCCTTCCAAGATTTGATTCAGGAAGGTAGCTTGGGTCTAATTCGGGCAGCTGAAAAGTTTGATCACGAAAAGGGCTACAAGTTCTCGACCTATGCCACCTGGTGGATTCGTCAGGCAATTACGCGGGCGATCGCCGATCAGTCTCGCACCATTCGTCTCCCTGTTCATCTGTACGAAACCATTTCTCGGATCAAAAAAACTACTAAGCTGCTCTCTCAAGAAATGGGGCGTAAGCCAACGGAAGAAGAGATTGCAACTCGGATGGAAATGACGATCGAGAAGCTGCGGTTCATTGCCAAGTCGGCTCAGTTGCCTATCTCTTTGGAAACTCCGATCGGTAAAGAAGAAGATTCTCGCTTGGGCGATTTCATCGAATCGGATGGCGAAACGCCTGAAGACCAGGTGTCGAAAAACCTGCTCCGCGAAGATCTGGAGAGCGTATTGGGTACCCTTAGCCCCCGCGAACGCGACGTTCTGCGTCTGCGCTACGGTCTGGACGATGGACGCATGAAGACGCTTGAGGAGATCGGTCAAATCTTCAACGTCACTCGTGAGCGAATTCGCCAAATAGAGGCGAAGGCCTTGCGCAAACTGCGTCATCCCAATCGCAACAGCGTTCTTAAGGAATACATCCGCTAGGGTGACTTCATTCTTCAATGAGTGAATTACGGAAAAAATTCCCTTCATTGATTAAGTTTTTGAAATTTACAGACCTACCAGAGCAACTGGTAGGTTTTTTACGTCTGTAGTATGGCTGTCGCCAGTCGCTGTGCTCAGTCATGTTGAGAATTCTAGTCTCTCTGCCGAAACAATGCAGCGCGCGGCAGCCTACTTACAGACGATTGCAGATTCCTGAGATTGGGCAGACTAGAGCTGACGACTTGCAATTCCTGGAAGCTGGGTTTAGCGCTATGAATCGGGCGATCGCACAGGTGAATGGAGACGTTGATAGTATCCTGGCAAAGTTGCCAGCAGAAGCGCGTGTTTGGGTAGAAAGTCTGTCCTGGCATCAGCGGCGCTATATGCTGTCTTTGTGTCATCTCATGTGTGCCTCTACACCCGAAATTCAGGCAGAATTTCTAGATGACTATACGGCTGACGGCTTGGTTTCGCGCAAGTTGGAAGATCAGGAAACAAAACAGCGCGTTGGGCAATACCTCAGTGATTTCCATATCCAAACTGAGTTATCAGAAGCAGTTTTGCGGAGCTACATCAAGCAGTTCTATATTCACTCTGCTCAAGACACCCGGAGACAGCCCGATCAATACCTTCAATCAGCGCTGAGACTGGTTTTTAGCTCCGAGGAACGCAACAATGTGTTCAATTACATCTTGGGGTTTGAGCTGCTAAAGATGATGTTTTGTATGAGCTGGCTCCAGCATGAGCGGCTTTATCGGCTGCAACGAAGCCAGGATGAATTTATCAACGTTTACATTAGACCGATTCAACATGCCCATCGCATCAACGGCATTGTTGTCCCTAAAGATGAAGGCGTGTTTTTTGCCAAACGGAACTACTTTGTTCAGCAGCCTGAAATATCGCCCAAGAAACTCATAGAGCTGGTGATTGCCACTTTCACGACAGAAATGACCTCTAGCTTTGGGTTTAGCGTGATTCGGCATGGCAATGCGCTTTGTTTTGACTATAGCTACATTTTTCAGCCAGAGTCAGACATTATTTTTGTACCTGAGTAGGGGATTGATCGAGTGGCAGTGGGGCGATCGCCCATCCTGTAGCCACGATAATCGCGACGAGAATGCTGAGTCCAGCGCTGAGAGTATAGAGTGTGGCGGGTCGCATAGAGAACCCTCTGAATCTTGTAGTGTGATACCTTAGCTGACGATTCAACTCAAAAAGGGGTTCCTTAAATCAGGGCTGCGATCATCCGATTTGCCTGAGATTCATAGCTGCCCCCAAACAGATTGAAGTGATTCAGGATGTGATAGAGGTTGTAAAGAGTTTTGCGCCGTGGATAGCCCGGATCGATCGCCCAAACCTCTTCATAGCCCTTATAAAAAGGTGCCGGAAAGCCGCCAAACAGCTCAGTCATTGCCAGATCAACCTCGCGATCGCCATAGTATGCCGCCGGATCGAGAATCACAGGCTCTCCTGCCATCGTGACTGCTGCGTTGCCCGACCACAAATCACCATGCACCAGCGAGGGCAAGGGGCTGTGGGTCAGAATTTCGGGGACGATCGCCAAAAGTTTCTCCTGCTGAGGGAAATAGCCGCCGCGACGCTGGGCAAGCTGAAATTGATAGCCCAGGCGATGCTGGGTAAAAAACTCTGCCCAGGTTGATGTCCAGGGATTGGGTTGAGGGGTGGAGCCAATCACATTGTCATGATGCCAGCCAAAGCGATCGCTCGTGACTCGGTGCATTGCGGCGAGATTTCGCCCCATGAGTTCCCAAGATTGGGCATTGCCGGAGCTGAGATCGAGCCATTCTAGTACGAGATAGGATGAACTCTCGGCTATGCCGTGACAGATTGGCTGCGGTACTCGAATGGTATGAGAGTCTGCGATCTGTTGAAGCGCGAAGGCTTCAGCCTCAAACATAGCGATCTGGCTAGCTTGGTTGAGTTTAACAAAGTAGGTTTGGTGCCTATCAGCAACCCGGTATGCCTGGTTAATGCTGCCGCCGCTGACCGATTGGCGATCGCTAATCTGGAAATCTTGGCAGGTAGCTTGGCTAATGGCTTGGTTAATGTGAGGCGCGATCGTGTGCCACATAGGAAATTAACGAATATCGTAGCCAAATAAGTTGAGATCGACTTCGCCCAACTTCAAGTTGGCCAAGCCATACTCTGCCCAACGCCGCTCTACCATCGCCGCTACTGCCGGATCAGCCTCCAGCGGCGCTCCCCAAGGATGATCGGTTTCGGGCGCAACTTTTGTGGTGGCATCAATGCCCATGCGTCCGCCCAAGCCGACCCGCTCGCTGGCAAAATCTAGGGTGTCAAACGGAGTTTCGGGCAGGATGAAGACATCACGCACGGGATCGACTTTGGACGTAATCGCCCACACGACCTGGCGCGGATCGCGAATGTTGATGCTCTTGTCCACCACAATCACAAACTTGGTGTAGGTGAACTGCGGCAAAGCACTCCAGAATGCTAGGGCTGCACGGCGGGCTTGTCCCGGATAGGCTTTGTCGATCGAGATAATGGCTGCCTTGTAGCTGAGCGCTTCCATTGGCAGAAAGAAGTCCACGATTTCGGAGACTTGCTGCCGCAAAATCGGCGTGTAGATGCGGTTGAGGGCGATCGCCATCATTGCCTCTTCCTTGGGTGGACGACCGCTGAAGGTGGTCAGGTGAATTGGATCTTTGCGATGGGTCATACAGTGAAATCGCACGAGCGGCGAATCTTCTACGCCGCCGTAGTAGCCCATGTGATCGCCAAAAGGACCATCTGGCAACACTTCGCCAGGAGTAATGGTGCCCTCTAGGACAAATTCAGAATCGGCGGGCACTTCTAGATCGACAGTTTTGCACTTTGCCAGATTCACGCCCGAACCGCCGTATAGTCCGGCAAACAGCCACTCGGAAAGGTCAACGGGAATTGGGGTTGCGGCTGCCATGATGATCAGCGGATCGACCCCTAGGGCGATCGCCACCTCCAGTTTTTGCCCCCGCTCTGCCGCCTTGCGCAAATGCCTTGCGCCCCCTCGCACCGAGAGCCAATGCACCGTCATCGTGTTTCTGGACTGGAGCTGAAGTCGATACACGCCGACATTGGGGGTTCCTGTCTCGCAGTCCCGCGTGATCACCAGACCTAGAGTAATGATCTTGCCCGCATCACCGCTGTAGGGACGAATCATCGGCACGGTGTTCAAGTCGAGATCGTTACCTTCTACCACCACCTGATGGCAGGGCGGAAAAAAGTCGCGATTGGGTTTAGCCTTAACCACATCAAACAAGACCTTGCCAAAGTCGATCGCCTGAGAGATTTTCTTAGGAGGTTTAGGCTGTTGCAGCATTCCCAGCTTTTTGCCCAGAGTCTCCAACTCTTCGGGATGCTCCATATTCATTGCCCAGCAAATGCGCTGCACGGTGCCCATGACGTTGATGGCGATCGCATGGGGAGAGCCTTTGACGTTCTCAAACAACAGAGCTGGGCCGCCCTGCTGCAATAGACGATTAGAAATTTCGGCAATTTCCAGATCGGGATCAACTAGAGCGCTGATGCGGCGCAATTGCCCTCTCTGTTCAAGCTGTTTCAAAAAGCCCCGTAGATCTCTCGCCATAATTCAGTCTTATAAAAATAAAGCTTGCAAAGATGAAGCGTTCAAAGGTGAAGCGCTCGAAGGTGAAGCGCCCGAAGGTGAAGCTATGTAAAGTGTCTTCTTATCATTATGGAGGAGATAGGGCATCTGAGGGGGAGCCGCAAATTTTTCTGAAGCTTCGCCCAATATGCTCTATTCAGAGGTTGCAAAGGTACTATTGGCTATGGCGTTTTCACATCCACTTTTCACATCGATTTTTTGCAGGAGTTGCTCCATAATATGAAGCTACTTTTTGGATCGTTTCTTGCCTAATTTTGCGGCAGGAGCGCAGCCTTGGTTTTTGGTTGTTTGACTATCCCCATCTATGGGTTTTGAGGTATTTGTGGACGATACGACTGCCATTCAACAAATGAGTCATCAAATTAGCCTGCTGATCCACAAGGCGATCGTGTTTGTGCAGCAGCAGCAGATGAATTTTTTGGTTGAAAAGTATCGTTCACTTGACTGGAATCAGCCTCAGCGGCAATCAGATTTTATTCAGGCTGTCTCTACGCAAATTGTTAAGGGAGTAGAACGATCGCCCGATTCATTGACCCAGCAAATTGAAAAGATCTTGAGGGCGGTATTTGTCCCTGAGTTTTTCAAGCTCAATATTTACCGATCGCTGCTAGAGAAAATTGAGCGGATCAAAGCCGCGTTTTTCATCCCGGTTGACGGTGAACCGCAGGAGGATCGATCACAGGACGACAAGCCGCAGGAAAAAGCGATCGCTATTCTGCTGCTGGATGCCGAAAATATCAAGCTTTCTGTTGAAGAAGAGCGCTTTTTGCAACATAGCTGTGATTACTCGATTCCCATCAAGATCGCCTTTGCCAACTGGCGCACGATGGGCAGATATGATGCGGCGTTTCACGCTCGCGGCTACCAGTTGATTCATGTGCCGCTGGGTAAGAATAGCGCAGACATGAAGATGACGGCGATCGGTTCCTCCATTTTCGTCCATTATCCCCATGCCAAAGCCGTATTTATCTGCTCCTCTGATCAGGATTTGAGCCATCTCAAAAATGCCCTGCAAGCTCATGGACTGACGGTGTTCTCGGTTCGCAAGCGGGCACAAATGCTGATTGTGCGCAACTCGGTAACGGGAAAAACCGAAACCTACAGCCTTGAAGCGATTCGGGAAGTACCGACGATCGCCCGAACTCTAATCTGGCTGAAGGAAATTATTCAAGCTGAACATGAGGCTACGGGAACTCCTTGGGTGAAACTATCGCGCATTTCTTCGCTATTTGCCGCTGCCCACGGCATGACCCTCAGCGACGTGACGCGGATTCAGTCGGGCAAGCGCGTCAAGGATATTTTTCTAGAAAATCCCCAGTTGTTTAGGGTTCACCAATTTTTTGAAAGAGGTGAACTCCATATCTGTTTGTTTATTCCGCCGCAGCCAGGAACCATTCCTGTTGCCTCTTTACAGCCTGAGGAGGAAGCCAAAGTCTATGAGATTATTACCTCAGCAGAGCATCTGGAAGAGGCACTGCTCAGCATTTTGGAAGACTTGATCGCCCAGTCTAAAAAGGAGGCTATTTCGATCTCCGAGGTTCACACCTATTTTCAGATAGATTATGGTCAAACCATCAAGCAAGTGTTGCAGACCCTCAATATCAAGCAGCGATACATTACCTTTTTGGCGGCTTGCAATGCGTTTAATCTGACCAAAACTGAGAAAGGATGGCTGATTTCACCCGCGAAAATCTGATCGGGCTAACTGAAGCTCTACCTTTCGCATTCTGGCACTGCTGGTTTTATGGAGCGCTACGCATTTAGATCCAATGAGATATTTTTTGAGAGCCGCGCTCCGCGCGGCTCTCAAAAAATATCTCGTCCTAACTCAACGAACCTCTTGCAGATTAAAGCTTTGGGATTAGGTTTAGTGGGAGCTGCGCCCCACTAAACCTAATTTGCAAGAGGTCTAAGCGTGAACTAAGCAGAAACCGCTTTATCAACGTGGTGAGCTTTGTCTGGATTGTAGTCGGCACTCATGGGTTCATGCTCCACCACAAAGACATTGGAATAAAGATTGGCAATCACCTGTTTACCTTGCTGCGTTAGCTCCAAATAGCGCAACCCATCTTTGACGTAAGGATACACGCCATTCCAGTAAAACTTGGGGTAATTCTGCCGCAAATCTCCAGGATGCCGATATCCCAGAGCTTTCGCAACACCCGTCTCTTCAAATTCGTAATACAGTGCCCCAATTTTTTTCAGGTAGCGCGGATCGCTGAGCTGCCCGATCAAATCTGAAGCGCGAATCAAGCCCGGAAAGTTTAGAGTGTCCTGATGATCTTCGGCGTTGGGAACTGGAAACCGCGTCAGCTCAATATTTTGCTTTACCCGACTGGCATCAATTAGGCTGTGTCCGCCAAACCGCTCTTCTACGAATAGCTTGGCGCGATCGACATGATAGGGAGTCAGGCTAGCATCGGAACAGCCCGGTGCCAAATACACCATTTCACCATTGCCTTTGTCGTACCAGGTTTCCTGATCGTTACGGCAGACTCCTTTCACATAGCCTATGTCGTGACAAACCAGGGCAATCACAAAATGCAGCCAGTCTTCGCAAGATACGCCACCCTCGCGGATGTGCCGTCCCCGCAGAATTTCTTGCCCGACCAGCGTCACTAAAATTGTATGCTCGACGTTGTGGTAGAGCGCATCGCTATTGGCGATGTTTTCTAACGCCATGGCTCCGACCCAGCCAATAATGTCTTCATAATCGTGCTTCCAGCCGCCATAGGTGCGACGGTAGCCCTCTTTGAGCTGGCGCACGAAGTCATCAATCAAAAGCTCAGTAGCGTTATACATTCTGGATACTCCCTTATCTGAGTCAGGGGGGGCGAAAATCGGGCTAGGACTCGCATCAGCCCAATGGATCAGTTTGTGTTAAAGAATCTGTGTTGGAAAGTTTTGTTTTAACGATTTTGACTTTGACAATGTGCGGATCAGGGTTATGCGGATCGGGGTTATGCGGATCAGGGTTGTGCAGACTTAGAGTTGTGCAAATTAAACTTTTGCGATCGCCCCTATGGAATACAGCCTCAATTCCAGGGTACCCATATCTAGCGATACCTGTACCTTATCGCAGTCCGATTCTTAATAGTGTGAGCGGATAGACACTTAGGTGTGAGTTGGCTCAATTCTGTAATAGCTTCTGTCGCCTACAATGCGGGGGAGCTGATCAGCATGGGTGCCACTGTAAACCTCTGTAAAGTATGAAGCTGGTTTCTATTGCTGGGCGCGTCAGCAGTCTCGGTTCCTAGGCAACGGGGAAAATCAGACATTGAGTATCTCATTGAGAAAATTGCTGAGTTGGGCAGTAAGCATGAACAGCAGTCGGAGTTGTGGCGGCGGATTCTTTTTGCTTACTTACTCGCGGGTGAAGTGCGCTATGATGTTGACCTGGTATAAACATTGATCTACGAAATGCGGGCGTAATTCAGTGGTAGAATGTCACCTTCCCAAGGTGAACGTCGTGGGTTCGAGTCCCATCGCCCGCTTGGTTAAAGAGTCTTAAAGCTTGTAGTAAGGATCGCGAAGCAGATGCGATCGAGAATTTTAAACAACCTCGAAGCAAACGACGACATTTTTGGGTGAGCCGATGAGTTTTCCCAATCTTTGACGGTAGGCTTCTGCTTCGTTGCGAGCTTCGACGTGAGCGCTCAGCCGAACAGTGTTGAAGCGATCGACAAATTTACGCTCACCGTTGGGCGTGTAGAACCAAACTGACCACATAGGGCAATGTCCCGTGCTAAATGTTTTGTGTTGAACGTTCTGGAAGTCCCAACACTACCCTTAAAGTTTTAAGGCTGTCAATACTTTAAGGGTAAAACTTTAAGCTAAAGACTTTTAGGGCAATATATTGGTATTAATCCTTTATGGGAAAAGTGCCAGTGTCTAAAGTTGCCGAACTCCGTAAGCGTGTTGGATTGACCCAACGGCAATTAGCCGATGAGGTGGGTGTCACGGAGTCTACAATTTCTAATTGGGAACAGGGGCGGAACTCTCTGGTTTGGCTTGAGCGTGTTGCGAAGCTCTGCCATGCTTTGAAATGTACGCCGGATCAATTGATTGATTACATAGATCCTGATTCTGAATCAGTGTCGAAGTCTGAGTTAAAGTAATCTGCATCAAAATCACTGGAGGTCAGCATGGTCTTGACAGCTAAGGATCTTCAAAAGCTTCAGGCTGAACATCCCGACTTCAGAATGGAATTGGTGAGTGGGGAAATTATTGTTATGAGTCCGTCTGGGTATGAGTCGGAAGAGGTTGCCAGCCGGATGCTGGGCAAGATATTTCCTCATGTCGATGCAAATCGATTGGGACGGGTAACAGGTTCTAGCGCTGGGTTTACGCTGCCGAACGCTGATACTCGTGCGCCAGATGTTTCTTTTGTGGTGGCTGAACGGCTGCGGCGGAGTCCGCGATCGTTTGCTGAACTAGCGCCTGATCTGGTGGTGGAAGTGAAGTCTCCGACGGATAGTGTGGCGAAACTGGAGGCGAAAATCCTGAGCTTTCTAGAATTGGGGACGCGAGTGGGAATTTTGGTGAACCCTGACGACAAAACGGTAAGGATCTATCGTGCTGGACAGGAAGCTATAGCGCTAAGAGATGGCGACATGCTGACGGTGCCTGAGCTACTTCCAGGATGGGAGGTGGCGGTGTCTGACTTGTGGCCACCTATATTTGAGTAAGCAATGTAGGGTTGAATGGATAATCAGGATTTCTGCTCGGCATAATCACTAAACCTCTCACAAATTAGGTTTGGTGGGAGCCGTGCCCCATCAAACCTAATCCCAAAACTTTAATCTGCAAAAGGTTCACTATATTGGACGAAGCCGAGTCAGCTTAAGTTTGAAGTCTCCAAGCCCCTGCCCTGCATAAGGACTCACGCGAATGATGTAATTTCCCGGTCGCGTAATGCGAGAAAAAAGCAGGGAATTAGTAGAGCCATCAGGACCGTCATCGTTTTCGCTCACGGTCGAGCCGTCTGGGGCAATCAGCGCAATAATGGGGTCAAAAGCTTCAGAAGAGAGATCCAGTACAATCTGATCGCCTACTGCAAAAGTCACCACATAGTCTCGGTAAAAGCCGCCAGAACCCGTCGGAATATCTTTGTCGGTCAGTGTGCCCGAAACTTCGTTGCTGGCTGGCATCTGGATAGGGTTATAGAGAGGCGTTTGGGCACCCGCAGATTCGACATTGGCAGATAATGCGCTCAGGGCGATCGCCAACGCGGTCATCGGCACCAGCAGCGGCAGACTCAATTTCGAGACGAGGGGTTTGCTCATGGAAGATCTCATAGAAAACAGTGCGTTATCTCAGTAAAACAGTCAGATTTTGTCAATTATGCCCCATCTTACTCAGCAATTCTCATTTTGAAACAAAGCCCGAAGAAAGCCTGCCTGCGGCAGGCTTTCTTCGGGCTTTGTTGGGGAGGAGTTCCCCGATATGAAATCCATAACAAACGCGATGTGCAACTTGGTCTAAAAGTCTTGTAGGATAGGCTTCTTACCCGTCCGAATCTGGGCAGGCAAGATGGCTGCTCCGCGTAGATCAAGAGCTTTAGAAAAGAAGTCGCACATCGCGTTAATGAGGACTGCTGCATCTTGCTGGCAATGAGCATCAAGAAACGAGCATCAAGAAATGAGCATCAAGAAACGAGCATTGAGAAACGAGCATTGAGACTGGTGAAGCGCACCCAACAGCAGCTAGAACCTGGATTGAATTAAGATAAACAAGGATTGCTACAAGGAATTTTATGGCTGCAAACGTTGAGATTTATACCTGGAGTACCTGTCCTTACTGCATTCGGGCGAAAGCGCTGCTGAACCGCAAAGGGATAGAATTTGCTGAGCATTGTATTGATGGGGATGAGGTCGCGCGGGAAAAAATGGCGCAACGGGCAAACGGCAAATTCTCTGTGCCCCAGATTTTTATCAACAATCAGCACATCGGCGGCTGCGACGACATTCATGCCCTAGATGCCAAAGGCGGTCTTGATCCGCTTCTGCAAGAGGCGGGCTAATGCCCCGAAAGTGAACTGCCTTTTGGATCGACCTGCCCAGCGCTGAGCCATTTTTTTAAGGAGTTACGCGGTGAAATTTGCGTTTATTATTGACCCGATCGCCAAGCTTGATCCGGGGCATGACACCAGCGTGGCGCTGATGGAAGCCGCTCAGGCTTTGGGGCATGAGGTGTGGATTACAGAAGCTCATGGGCTTAGCGTAGTCAGGGGAAATGCTTGGGCGATCGCCCAGCCTGTTTTGCTGAAGCCCGTGCAGCTTGAGAGCAGTCTGGAGAGCGGCGCTGAAAACAGCAAGTGGGTGGCAAAACTCGACTGGTTTACGCTGGGCGATCGCGTTTCCGTTGCTTTAGAAGAGATGGATGCCGTGTTCATGCGGACTGACCCGCCTGTCACCATTCCTTACCTTTACGCTACCTATATCCTTGACTATGTTGATCCCGCGAAAACTCTGGTGGTCAACTCACCTAGCGGCATTCGGGCAGCCAACGAAAAGATGTATGCGCTTCAGTTTGCCGGGGCGATTCCAGAAACGATCGTCAGTCAAGATAAGCAAATTATTCGGGAGTTTGTCGAGCGGCAGGGCATGGCGGTAATCAAGCCCCTAGGCGGCAAGGCGGGAGAAGGCATTTTGTTGATTGAAGCCAGCGATCGCAACTTCAATTCCCTGATCGAAATTAGCACCTTGGGCAAAACGCCGATTATGGTGCAAGCCTACCTCCCTGCCGCCAAAGACGGCGACAAGCGAATTATTTTGCTAGACGGAGAGCCGATTGGCGCAGTGAATCGGATTCCGACGGGCAAAGAGTTTCGTGGCAATATGGCGGTTGGTGGTCGAGCGGCACAGGTGGAAATTACGGAACGCGATCGCCAAATTTGCGATCAGGTGGCTCCGGCTCTACGCCGCGACGGACTATTTTTTGTCGGCATCGACGTAATCGGCGGCTACCTAACAGAGGTCAACGTCACCAGCCCCACCGGAATTCGGGAGATCGATCGCCTGGATGGCGTGAAGTTGGGCGATCGGGTGATGGAGTGGGTGGTAAAGCGATCGCAAAAGTGATGCGGACAGAAAGCAAGAGGGCATCTAAAATCACAGTTAGGATTATGGATTAAATAGGGCCTAGACTACTATGACACCACGCTACCCCTCAGACAGATCGCCCAAAATTACCCAGATTAATCGCCGCAGGTTTATTCAATATGGCGCGATCGCCCTTGGCACAGGTGTAGTTACAGCTTGCGCTGCCAATTCACCTGTGAGTTCACCTAGCAGTTCACCCAATCTGGGTGCTTCTCCCAGCCCCACAGGAGCGCTAACAAAAGTCGGATTTGGCACAAACTGGTATGCCCAGGCAGAACATGGCGGATTTTATCAGGCGATCGCGACCGGAATCTACAAGTCGTATGGGCTAGATGTGACGATTAAAATGGGCGGTCCCCAGGTGAACGGAACGCAGTTGTTGATGGGCGGGGCGATCGAGTTTTTCATGGGCTACGGCTCAGATGCCATCAAAGCCATTGAAGAAGGCATTCCTAAAGTCACCGTCGCGTCTATCTTTCAAAAAGACCCGCAAATTCTGATTGCTCATCCTGAAGCAGGAGCTAAGGATCTCAAAGATCTGAAAGGCAAACCAATCTTCATCTCATCGGCTGCAAATGTCACTTTTTGGCCCTTCCTCAAAGCCAAGTACGGCTTTACTGACGGTCAGAAACGCCCCTACAACTTCAGCCCTGCCCCCTTCTTGGCAGATAAAGCCTCGGTGCAGCAGGGTTACCTCAGCTCTGAGCCGCTCTCCATCAAAAAGGAAGGAGGCTTTGAACCGACGGTATTTTTGCTGGCAGACTACGGCTACGATCCCTATTCCACAACGATCGAGTGCAAGCAGGAGCTAGTGCAGCAAAATCCTGATCTGGTACAGCGTTTCGTTGAAGCCTCCATCAAAGGCTGGTATAGCTACCTAGAGGGTGACTCAAAACCGGGCAATGACCTGATCAAAAAAGATAACCCAGAGATGACTGACGATCAGCTTGCCTTTGGCATTGCCAAAATGAAGGAATACGGAATTGCCACGTCAGGCGATGCCGAAACCAACGGCATTGGCGCTATGACGGACGATCGCTGGAAGTCCTTCTTTGACACCATGGTGGCACAAGGCGTCTTCAAACAAACCACGGATTACAAGCAGGCGTATACGCTCCAGTTTGTCAACAAGGGTACAGCCGCCTACAAGGGGTAGAGCCAGCATCCCCAAACCTACGCCCTATCTTCTGACAGCCATGCTCCAGCCCGTAATTAGCCTCACCGATGTCAGCAAAGTTTATGCTAACGGCACGATCGCCCTTAAAGCGCTGGATCTGTCGGTGCAGACCGGAGAGTTTGTGAGTTTGCTAGGACCTTCAGGCTGCGGCAAAAGCACGGTGCTGCGGCTGATTGCCGGGTTGGGGCAAATGAGCACTGGCCAGATTTATTGGGACAACGGGCAAGCGCAACGGAAGCTGGCGTTTGTGTTTCAAGAGGCGGCATTGATGCCTTGGGCAACGGTGCAAGAAAATGTGTATCTGCCGCTGAAACTGTCAGGTATTTCCAAGCGGGCTGCGGATTCGGCGGTTGCAGAGGCGATCGAGCTAGTGGATTTGCAGGGGTTTGAAGCCGCCTATCCGCGCGAGCTATCTGGCGGCATGAAAATGCGGGTGTCGATCGCCCGTGCTTTAGTCACCCGTCCAGATGTGCTGCTGATGGATGAGCCGTTTGGTGCCCTTGACGAAATGACCCGAAGCCGTCTGAATAGCGATTTGCTCAACCTCTGGAGCCAGAAGCATTGGACGGTGGTTTTTGTCACCCACAATGTCTACGAAGCTGTCTACCTCTCTAGCCGAGTGGTGGTCATGGCAGCTCGTCCGGGGCGGGTGGTGGCTGAGGTGGCGATCGAGGCTCCCCAACCCCGCACCGAGGAGTTTCGGCGATCGCTCCTTTTTAACGACTACTGCCGTCAGATTTCGGCGGCTCTGTCGGGTAGCCAACCTGAACTGTTTGGGTCTTGAATGGGTATAGCTGTCGCCAGCTTGCTGAGGACATTGGGGGTGGGGCGCTTCGCGCCCCACCCCCAATGTCCCCGTCCTAACCGCCTTGGCGGTTGCTATAGCCCTACGCAATTGAGTTAGGAAGAATTATTTTTTGAGAGCCGCGCTCCGCGCGGCTCTCAAAAAATAATACCAATTTGAATTGGAACCGCGACAGATCCCGGTACGGGCTTGGCAATGCCAAGCCCCTTCTGAGGTTCGATGTGCCCACAAATTCGTTTAAATCGGTATAACTCATTGGAGCTAAGCGCGTAGCGCTATACATAAGCCTCCAAAGTGAAGCTTGAAGCAAAACGGGCTAGATGTGTTAGCTGACACACTTTACCAGAGAGGCTACGTTATTCTATTAGAAGGCTAGCTCTAGCCGCAGCTTTCTCTACTCCTTCCTTGAGGTCGATATCCTATGGTTCCCTCTCCTCCACCGAGTCAATTTTCTGAAGATCTCACTTGGGATAGCTTGAAACGGGCGATCGCCTCAAGTTCTGGGTTTCAACGATGGCACGCTGAGCGGGTGTTTACCCAGGCTCAGCTGCAAAACTCCAGCTTAGAGCAGTTGGTCAGCAGCTATTTGCGAGAGACTCTAGAAACCCTAGCGTACTAGAAGCTAGACCAGTAAAAGAGGGCGTGAAAATCAGTTGAACAGGCGAATCCCTTCTAGGAGGCGGTCTAAGGTACTGCTTAACCCCTGTAGCTCTTCGTAAGCGTCAATAATTTTATCTCCATCCAGGATCACTTCTTGGGTGGGATAGTTTTGCAGAACTTCCAAAATGCTAATCTCATTGTCTCCGTTAGCCGACAGCACCAGAGCGGCTCGGATTGCCTTGTCGTCGTCTTGGCGAGAAGAGGTGTAAATATATTGGCTCAGCTGACCCAGGGCAAGATCTCCCACAAAGCTATTTAGTACCCGGTCGAGTGTCACCAGATTCACCGCAACGGGTTTAGTTAAGGTTTCCCGAATTTTTTCGGGATCTTGCCCCGACATCCGCAGATAGGTGCGCAAAGGACGAGAAGTTTCACCTGTTTCAGCAAACTGAGTCAGATCAGCTACAGCAACCGATCGCCGGAAAATTTGATACTTCAACACAACTTTTTCAGCGGCAAAGGCAGGAGAAGTGGCGCTCGGCACCAGTAGCCCTAACCCTACGACCAGCAGGCTGAAGCCCTTGAGCAAACGAGACTGATTCGATCGCCATCTCTGTAAATTCATGTTTTCCCTGAGATTATTTTCCCTTAGATCAATAGTCTTGGCAGCAGTGCTGAATCTGGCTATGAATTTCTTGAAGGGGTCACTCCGCGCCTTCAAAAAATTCATCCATAAAACCAGATAGCCTGCAAGGTTTGCATCACGAACCCTGCAGGCAAGAAGCACTATTGCTGTCTTAGCGTAATCTGCGTCGTGGGGCTAGTTTGATTGCCTTCACGAGCCGTTGCCTGAATCCTATAGCGCAGCCCAGGAACAGATACTGGAATAGAAGGTACCTGGACTTGAAATCGCCCGTTAGCGTCAGCAGTGACCGGATCATCTACGAGAGTTTGTCCGCCAATACTGACTCCCAAAATGGACGCACCTGCCACAATCTTGACATCAACAGTGGCGTTGGGACGGGTCTGTCCTACGAGCGTAAAGCCACTGCTGCCCACCCGATCGCCCTCCTGATGGCTAGTAAAGCGGGGCTGTAGCGTTGCGGCTGGTGGTGTCGTGCTGCCGCCCGAATTACCGCCTTCAGTGCTACCCGTGTTGAAGGCAACTGCCTGAGAAGCCGCCGCAAAAACGCCGACATTTTGACCCTGACGACGCAACCGACCGACTACAGCGCCTTCAGTAAGGCGATCGCCTCGCTGCACTACTAGGCTTGCCGTATACACCCCAGAAGCGGTTTCCCGTGCCGGAATTTCGCGGACTGTGCGGCTGTCCTGCACCAGCAGAAAAGCTCCCTGCAAGCCCGCTGTGCCGTTCATAGTCATGGTTAAAGTTTGTCCGGTGGTCAATACAGCACCGCCGCTATCCTGCGTCACCGCAGAAATTTGTCCGGCGGGTTGGGTTTGCTGCACAGTAAACGCCCAGCTAGCCGATCGAGGCGTACCGTTAACATTTCTAAACTCAACCCGTACCTGCACCTGACCGGGCGGCAAAGGCTGAGGAGAGAGATAGGTGAAAAACTTGCTTGTAATAGTGCTTTGGCTAGTCACATCTCGCCCATTCACAAATACCTTAACGGTGCTGAGGTCAATACCGATGCCTGTTGTTGTGTCAAATTGCCCAGAAATAGAGGTGCTAGGTGACACATTCACACTATTGGAAGCCGGACTAAAGTCTGAAATGCGCTGAGCCAGTAGAGAAGGTGAAAGATGAGGTGAATTTAGCGGTGAGGACTGCGCCAAAAGAGCTTGAGGCATCACGAGAGGAGCCAGCACTAGGCTTGTGGATGTCAACAACGTAAACAGGGAGGGTTGCATCGTAGATACTCTGTAGATATTTTGTAGATATTAGATCTCTTGCAGGTTCAGTAGATTGCAAAGTTCACACTTGATCCCCCCAACCCCCTTAACAAAGAGGGCTTCAGAACTCAAAGTCCCCCTTTTTTCTAGCGCAGCGGCGCGATAGCGCGGGGATTTAGGGGAATCAGACATGAATATTTCTAACGTGAGCATTGGTTTGCGATCTACTGAGGTTAGAGCTTTGGGATTAGGTTAGGTAGAGGCTGTGCCCCTACCCAACCTAATTTACAAGAGGTTTATCGGACAGATGCAGAGATGGGATAGATTCAGGGATTGGATAGATTCAGAGCCTTTACAAATACTTTTTCAGCAGCAGACCTAGCCGTTCTTTAGCAGCGATCGGAGCCTTATCCAGCGGGGTAATAATGGCATATTTAAGCGCTGAATGAGCCTCTGAGGCAGGCGGATCTTGGCTGAGACGACGCACGGTTTCTTGAATGATGCGCTGGGCATTGACCGCATTTTTCATCAGGTTGCCAATCACCATTTCCACCGTGACGCTGTCATGATCGGGATGCCAGCAGTCGTAATCGGTCGCCATAGCCAACGTCGCATAAGCCATTTCGGCTTCGCGGGCTAGTTTGGCTTCTGGGAGGTTGGTCATGCCAATAATGGTGGCTCCCCAGCTTCGATACAGATGCGACTCGGCTTGGGTCGAGAAGGCAGGGCCTTCCATACAGACATAGGTGCCGCCCTGATGCAAAGTAACGTCAGGCAAATCAAGCGAGGCGATCGCCTCTGTCAGCACTTTCGCCAGAGCCGGACAAATCGGTTCACCAAACGCAATATGTCCCACAATGCCTTCGCCAAAGAAAGTCGAGATGCGGTTTTTGGTGCGATCGATAAACTGATCCGGTACCACCATATCTAACGGCTTCACCTCTGCTTTGAGGGAGCCAACTGCCGAAGCAGAAATCAGATACTCCACACCCAAGCTTTTCATAGCGTAGATGTTTGCCCGAAACGGTAACTCAGACGGCATCAGCGTATGATTGCGCCCATGCCTTGCTAAAAAAGCTACGCGGTTCCCCTCTAGCGTACCTAAGATCAGTGCATCCGAGGGACTGCCAAAGGGAGTATCAATTTGTACCTCTTCGACCTCCTTCAACGCATCCATCTTGTAAAGACCGCTACCGCCGATAATCCCAATTTTGACTTGTTCCATACTCACGCCCTATGCTGCATTGACAAGCTATTTTACCGGGAAGTGAGGAGGGAAAGACGGATAAGAGTCGAGAGAAGTTCCTGAAGGAGAAGGAGCGATCGCCCTAGCGGCATGATTGTCTCCTAGAATGCAGGTGCAGACCGATCCTGGTTGATTATGACCTCATATGATTACGACCTGGTGATTGTGGGCGGCAGCGCTATAGGTCGTTATGCCGCAGCCCAAGCTGCGCAGACCGCAAGAGTAGCCTTAGTAGAGCCTGAAACCCCCAATTATCTGAGCGCCCTATACCATTCCACTTTTCTACACGCAGCCCAGCTCAGCCACCAGATCCGCCGATCGCCCCACTGGGGTCTAGGCTGCAATCCGAAATGGGAAGAATCGGGATGTTTGCCTCTGCAATGGCAGGAGACATTAGCCTGGGCAAAAGGAGCCGCCGACAGCCTAGAAGATCAGTCAACCGAAGGCAATTTAGCTTTACTAGCGGCATCTGGAGTCGATGTCATCGTAGGACAAGGCGAATTTTTGCGCCGTCCGCGCTGGGGATTCAGCGTCAAGGGGCGATTGCTGCGATCGCGATCCTTCCTCCTTGCCCCTGAAGCCCCCTGCAGCATTCCAGACCTTGCCGGACTTGAAACGGTGCCCTATCTGACGCTCGAAACCCTGTGGCAGCAACCTTGGCAGACTTTGCCCGATCGCTTGGCAATTGTCGGGAGTGACCCCAGAGGGATTGAACTGGCTCAAGCCTTCAATCGATTAGGAACACGGGTCGCGCTCATTAGTCCGCATCCTCTACTGCCCTCTGAAGACCGAGAGGCAGCAAACCTAATTCAAGCCCAACTAGAAGCAGAGGGCGTGGATATTTTTACTCAGGCGATCGTCCGACAAATTCACCTCTCCGATCGTTCTTCTGAGATCCAAGTTGGTTTGGAGTGGAGCGATCGCGAACTTCATCACACAGTAAAAGCTGATGCTCTACTGCTAGCCACTCCGCCGCAGATTGATCTTGCCTCTCTCAATCTGGACTCTGTGGGCGTGGAGTGGCAACCCCACGGCATTATCGTCAATCACAAACTGCAAACCCGCAATCCTGACATTTATGCTTGCGGCGCAGCGCTGGGGGGCTATGCAGATCTGGCAATAGCACGACATGAAGCGACAGTTGCCCTCAAAAATGCTCGATCGCCGCGATCTTTTCGATCGCTTTTTCTCAAAAAATCTACCGTTCGCTATGAGCAAGTGCCCTTTGTCCTGAACACTGCCCCAGAGCTAGCGAGAGTCGGACTCACCGAGATTCAGGCTCGACGACATTACGGCGCAGATGTAAGGCTCCTAAAGCAGTTCACCAAGACGCTGCCCAAAGCCCAAATCCAGGGAGAAACTACTGGCTTCTGCAAGCTGATTGTGCGTCGCAACGGCGAAATTTTGGGCGCGCACTGGATCGGGACTCATGCTAGCGAAGGCATTGGCACGATCGCCCTAGCAATCCAGCAGAACATCAAAATACAGGCGATCGCCCAACTTTCACTGCCGGGGTTTACCCATGCTGAGGTGCTGCAAGCGATCGCCCAGCAGTTCGCCTCCTGTAAAAGCCTGAGCTTGTAGAATAGTTGAGCTGACTCATTTAGCTATAGCTGTCGCCAGTTTGCTTAGGACGTTTTTGGCGGGGCGCGCCCCGCCAAAAACGTCCCCGTCCTAACCGCTTTGGTGGTTGCTATATGTGGACGGTTTCTGAATGCTTGTTACTGTAGGGATAAACTATCTAGGTATTACTCATGCCTTTAGCAATCGTGGCTGAATCCGCACCACTCGAAACCGATGCTGATGGCGTAGTTAGAGTTGGTAAAACTCGCATAACCCTTGATACTTTGATTGCTGTCTTTAAGCAGGGCGCAACGGCTGAAGAAATTGGCTATCGCTATCCATCACTTCAGCTAGCTGATGTGTATGCAACGATCGCCTTCTATCTCAAACACCAGCAAGAGGTGGAAATGTATTTGCAGCAGCGGCAGCTAGAAGCTCAAGAAGTTCGCAGAATAAATGAGGCAAGGTGCGATCCGCAAGGGTTGCGTGATAGATTACTTGCTCGTAAAGCTGAACAGGAGGCATGTTGAGGCTGCTTGCTGACGAAAACTTTGATAACACTGTCGTTAGGGGACTATTGCGACGTAGACCCAGCATCGATATTATCCGAGTTCAAGATGTTGGTTTATCGGGGAAAGATGATCCAGCGATCTTGGCATGGGCAGCCGAAGAAAACAGGATCTTGTTGACTCATGATGTCTCTACTATTACCCGCTTTGCCTACGATCGAGTAGTGCAAGGTCTATCAATGCCTGGTGTGATTGAGGTTAGTACTGATATACGAATTGGGCAAGTGATAGAAGATATCTTACTCATTGTTGACTGTAGTTTAGAGGGTGAATTGAAAGGTCAGATCCTATATCTTCCTTTCTGAGACACAGCCTAATAGTCGTGCTGCACCGGAATGTAGCAATGTGGTCGGCTGGTATGCAAAAGCTACTGCATCCGGTGAGCAAGAACAGTCAGCGCTAAACCTTTGCTAGGGTCACTTTCTGCGGCTGGTCTTGATATTTGCCAGAGCGATCGGCGTAAGTGGTTTCGCAGGGTTCGCCCTCCAGAAAGAGAAGCTGCACAATGCCTTCGTTGGCGTAAATGCGGCAGTCGGCGCTGGAGGAATTGCTGAACTCTAGGGTCAGATGTCCGCGCCAGGAAGCTTCGACGGGCGTGAGATTGGCAATTAGCCCGACCCGCGCATAGGAACTTTTGCCGATACAAATAACCGTAATATTGGGTGGAATCTCTAGATGCTCTAGGGCAACGCCTAGCCCGTAAGAATGGGCTGGGATGATGAAATAGTCGCCATCTTCGTCCGAATGCAGCGGCACAGATTCCAGATTTTTGGCGTTAAATCGCTTGGGGTTGACCACGGTGCCAGGAATATGGCGGAATACCAGAAACTCCTCTGGCGAGAGGCGAAGGTCGTAGCCGTAGGAAGACATGCCAAAACTTAAAACCTTGCGTCCTAGCCCGTTACCTTCCGCCGCCACCGTGCGAATCAGCTTTGGCTCAAAGGGCGAAATCATTCCCTGTAGCGCCTGTTCGTGAATCCAGCGATCGTTTTTCAGCATTTGCTCATTTCCTTGGGGTCAATATCAAAGGAATTATAGGGAGGCTGGCGGAGATTGGAAAAAATATTTTGCGATGCTAGCCCCTTTCTCTCTACATTTCTGATTTCAAGGCACAGCGGGAAAGGGCAATTTGGCGGAGAAGGGCGGTTTAAAGGCAAAGGCGGCATTCGACGGGGCGAAGCTCGTTACGTCATCCTGGATGCGCTACGCGATCGCCCCAAGCACGGCTACGAGATTATCAAGACATTGGAGGAGCGATCGTCCGGTCAGTATGCACCTAGCCCTGGCACCGTTTACCCAACCCTGCAATACCTCGAAGATAGGGGGCTGGTGCGCACCGTTCAGGAGGCAACCAAGCGCGTCTATCATCTGACCGAAGCTGGACAGACGGAGCTAGATACTCATGCCGAGGAAATCAATGCCTTCTGGACACAGTTTGCAGTTGCAGACACTAGCCCAGCTGAAATCCGCTTTCTGCAAGATGAGCTAGATCTACTGACGCAGACCGTCTGGGGTGGACTGCGATCGGCTCAACAAGATGAGGCTCAACGAGATGATGCCCTAATCCGGCGAGTTCGACAGGCGGTAGAAAACTGTCGCAATGAGATTCGCCGCATCCTTACTGAACCGGATCGGTCTCTGGAAAAAACGGAATAGCCGTTGCGAAACAGTAGCGTCACTGTCTAAAGGCTTACTGAACATTTAGCAAGCGAGAACCCACAAACCGATCCATCCAGCCTTCCAGATAGGCGCGATTAGCCTGCTGCTGTTCTGGATCAGTTGTGGTGCGGGGGTAGGGCATTAAGCCAAAAATAGCCGCTGTGGTGACGCAAAACATGGATTTTTGGAAGCTGAGGCAAATTTTTACCCGCAGATCGTCATCGCCTCGCAGCCCCTGCATATAGACCTCGCGCAGGTAGTTGGGAATGTAATGCAGCATGTCCTGCATCAGCAGCGTGGGTGGAATGCCGGAACCGCCGATCGGCAGCGGATCGGCAAACAGCGCGCCATAGTTAAAATCTGCCTGATTATGAGAAATTTGCCCTGCCTGGGCGTTGTAAGACACCGTGCCAAAGAAAGGGAACGATCGAAAAAATACAGCCTCAACGTAGGGTATCGCCGTGTCCTTCAGAAAGGTTAGCCCCACCGATGCCGGAATAATGTCATACACCTTGCCCTTAATTTCTACCGCATAGGTAATTGGGTTAGCGGCAGCCGCCACCAGCGCATCCTGAATATGCTGCACGACCTGAGCAATGGTCTGAATTTCACCGCGATCGTAGCGATCGGACAAACTCAAAAACATCCGGCTCATCACATCCCAAAACTGACCCAAGGCACTGTAGTAGCACATCATTCTCACCTGCTCTGGCAAGAAGTCTGGAAACAGGCGATCGAGTCCTTGCACCAGAAAGTCACCCTGGATTTTTGCCCGAATTGCCGCTCTGACATGTTGGTCGAAGGCTTCACTATCCAGGTAAGTATCCAGCCCCTCTGCCCCATGCCAAAACATTGACTTCATGCAGTATTCGGCAAATTCATAGTTGATGCGATCGTGCCACCAGTGTTTCAGCAGCTTAGGCAGCGTCACTTCACCGTTGAAATACTTGAAGAAGGGAAACATCACCAAAAACTGATGCTCGGCGATGTAGTTGAGGTTGCGCTGATAGGCATCCAACACGTGACCATAGCTTTTGAGTACGCCCACTACCTCCAACACATTTTCGGGAGAGTCGGGCAGCAGAGCGCCTCCTGCTTCCAGATGGTAGAGGATATCGGCAAGCGGATGATTGGAGGAAGGCAGGGCGAGGGTTTGAGTCATTGCAGGAGGGCGAGGAAGCGATTTCCCGATAGAGATCTCTAGCGGTAGTGTTCTTTTATCTAGTGTTCCTTTCTGACTGAGCTGAGTCAAGGAAAAAGTTGAGTCAAGGAAAAAGTTGAGTCAAGGAAAAACAGCTATGTGGACGCAACCCGCAGCGTCGATCGAATCTCTGTGGCATCTGAGAGGTAGCAAATGCCGCCAAACTTGTTGAGAATGGGGCGAACAACTTCGGTCACGCGCTGCGTGAGATCAGGCGGAAAGAAGGCAATGACGTAGACGTTATCAAGCATACTCATCACCAAGTCATCTGTAACCTGACCCTGCTGACCTTTACCTACAACGTTGCGAACTACAGTGTAGCTAGGCACACCTACTTGATCGAGGCTAGCCAGAATTTTTGCCAGTTCGGCAGAGCTGGCAATGATTTCCATGCGGGTAACGGGAGTCATAGGAAGAGTGGGAGATGAAAGAATATCAAGGCCAGAACAGGCGAATAACGTAGAAGTAGAGCGGAATACCAACAATGATGTTGAAGGGAAAGGTGACGGCAAGCGCAGTTGAAATGTAGAGACTTGGGTTTGCCTCTGGCACGGTGAGGCGCATTGCCGCCGGGACTGCAATGTAGGAAGCGCTGGCGCAGAGGACGCAGAATAGCAGCGCATCGCCTTCTGACAGCCCAATCAACTTGGCAATGGCGATCCCGATCGCTGCATTTAAGATGGGAACCAGAACGCCAAAGGAAATGAGAAAAGCTCCCGCCTTCTGCAAATCTTTGATTCTGCGGGCGGCTACTAGCCCCATGTCTAGCAGGAAAAGCGTCAGAACGCCGTAAAATATGTCTTGGGTGAAGGGCGACAGAAATTTCCAGCCATGCTCACCCGTCAACGCACCAATCACCAGGCTACCGATCAACAGGAAGACTGAGCTGTTGAGGCAGGCTTCTCGAATCACCTCCGACCAAGAAAACTCCTGATCATTAGTCTTCGCGGCATATATTTTGACCAGAATTAAGCCAATAATAATGGCAGGCGATTCCATCAGCGCCAGGGCAGCAACCATGTAGCCGTCATACTGCAACCCAATCTCCTGGAGAAATGAGCTAGCCGTGATGAAGGTGACAGCGCTGATCGAGCCATAGGTTGCCGCGATCGCCGCCGCATTGTAAGGATCGAGCTTCCGTCTCAGAATGAAAAACGTGTAGATGGGCACCACAACAGACATGAGGACGGCGGCTGAGAGCGTCAGCAGCACTTCTAGACTGACTCCGCTTTTGACCAGCTCAACGCCTCCTTTGAAGCCGATCGCAAACAGCAGATACAGGGAGAACAGTTTAGGAATCGGCTGAGGAATTTCTAAATCAGACTTGGCAAATACCGCCAGCATCCCTAGAAAGAAAAACAGGATGGGCGGGGTCAGGACATTAGAGAGAACCAGGCTAATGTCCATGGTCGCTAGGCTCCTGAGAGATGAGATTGGAGGGGGGGAAGGGAGGAGCGATCGCGGAGTAGGGCATTAAAATATTAGATTCACAGAAACTCCTATCAGTCCACTGTATAAAATTGTGGGTCATCTGGACGATAAGAATCGCGAATGTTGGATTTTTCTGCAAACTTCTGGGCGATCGCAGAAGTCCCTATGAAGTTTGCCTACACAAAGTCTCGACGATCGATCACACGGAGGCTCGTATCTTCTATCAAAATGCCAGCATCCCCTGATAGGCGATCGCCTCCACTCAGAAAATGAGCGTTAAAGAAGCTGCTTAAAGCAGCTCGCTAGAAAGAGCATATTTACACTACTGACTGTTCAGTGAGTGAATCTGCTCACAAATTTCAATGAGGCGTGACCTTAGCCACTGCTGTCTACCCTCAAGATGATTGCGTTCATGCCACATCATCTTGAGGGTAGTGGGTGCCAATTCGATCGGCAAAGGCACAATATGCAACTGCTTTGCTACTCCACTTAATTGCACAATGCGATCGGGCAATACGGCAATCAAATTTGATTGGGCAATGATTCCAGGCGCAACGGCAAACTGGTTGACGGTCAATGCAATCCGCCGCTGCAATCCTAGGTCTTGCAGTAGGCGATCGATCGGTCCTGTGGATTCTCCAGAGAGAGTAACCAACAAATGCGCGGCTTGGACGTACCGCTCTAGGGTCAGCTTTTTTGCTGCGAGCGGGTGATGCTGACGCATGATACACACGAAAGGCGAGGTAAGGAGCGAGTACGATCGCAATCGGGAGCCAGGATTGGGAAACACCCCGATCGCCAGGTCAATTTCTGCCTGTTCCAGCAGCATGGGCGCATCAATATAGGTTGTTGGAATAGTTCGCAAATCGACTCTGGGAGCTGTTTCTTCCAGCACTATGACTAGCTTTGGCAGAATTAAGTTTGCCGTAAAGTCGTTCATGGCAATGCTGAATGAGGTGGCTGCCGTCGCTGGGTCAAATTCAGCAGGGTCTAAAGTTTGCCGAATTTGAATTAACGCTTCTCGCAAAGGCTGCCAAATCCGGATTGCTTTGGGTGTGGCACGAACCCCCATCGGCACTTTGATGAATAGCTCGTCCTCTAGTAAATGGCGTAACCGTTTGAGTGCATTGCTAACCGCAGGTTGCGTCATATGGAGACGATCGGCTGCCCGCGTGACATTCAGTTCTGTCATTACGGCATCAAAGACCCTAAGCAAGTTGAGGTCAAGCTGTTCGTAATTCACTGCTCGTCATTCATCATAGTGATAATGCTCATAGTAATAATCAATTAGACAATATAATAATCTGCTTTTATCTTCAAGATGTAAGCAGTAAAGGTTATGCACAATGCAATTAGAAAACCAAAACGTAGTGATTATTGGCGGTAGTTCTGGGATCGGTTTTGAGACTGCACAATGGGCAAAAAAGCAGGGTGCGATCGTCACAATTACGGGGCGCAATCTGATTAAGCTAGAGCAAGCTGCCAAAGAACTCGGTAATGTCACAATAGCAATCGTGGATATTGCTCAAGAATCTAGTGTGCAGCAGTTGATGGAAGCTTTTGATCACGTCGATCATCTCGTTGTATTGGGTGCGAGTCTAGCGTCGGGGACAGTCGTAGGAACTCCACTGGAACAGTTGGCACGACCAATTGATGAACGGATTTGGGGTGCAGTTTATGCTGTGCGTCATGCGGCTCCCAAAATGTCAGGCGGTTCAATCACATTGATGTCAGGGCTATTTTCCTCTCGTCCCATTGCTGGAATGTCGATCGTCGCGGCGGCTGTAGGTGGAATTGAAGCCATGACTCGATCGTTGGCGTTAGAACTGGCACCGATACGGGTGAATGCGATCGCCCCTGGCTATATCGATACGCCTTTGCTCCAAGCCGCCTTTGCAGACCAGTATGAAGGTGTAGTCAAAGCTCAAGCTGCAACATTGCCGACCCAGCGTATTGGCACAGCGAGTGAGGCTGCTCAGTCCATTCTATTTTTAATGACTTCTGGCTTTATCACGGGTGAAGTTTTGCATTTAGATGGTGGGGGTCGCTATGTCTAAATATGTAGGGTGGGTCACAATTTCACGGTACTTTTTGTAGAAGGATAGATTTGCAAGGTTTGTACTTTGACATTGCTAAACTTCTGGATTTTCCAGGATATATTTCCCAATGTAAAGTCAGAAAATGTGCCTTTAAACTCAGCGCCTTTGATCTTAATGCAACAGGCTAGACGATGCGGATTCTGTTAGTGGAAGACGATAGCCAATTGGCAGAATCTCTGACTGAAGCACTTAGCCTACAGCGATACATTGTGGATTGCGCCAGAGACGGTGAATCTGCATGGGAAAAGACACAGGCATTTGCCTATGACTTGATCTTGATGGACGTGACCCTGCCGAAGCTAGATGGCATTCGCCTTTGTGAGCGGTTGCGCGATCGCGGTTGCTCTTCCCCTGTTCTCATGCTCACTGCCCGTGATACAAGCCTCGATAAGGTAATAGGGCTAGATGCAGGTGCAGATGCCTATATGGTGAAGCCGCTGAATTTGCAGGAACTGCTGGCGCAAATTCGGGCTTTGCTGCGTCGTGGGCAATCTGGCACCTCTCCCGTTTTACGATGGGGCGATCTGTCGCTTGATCCGGGGAGCTATGAAGTCATGTATGGGCGATCGCCGATCCGCCTCACGGCTAAAGAGTTTGCGCTGTTAGAAACGCTGCTCCGATATGGCAAGCGCGTCTTGAGTCGAGCGGCCATGATTGAAAGCGTTTGGACATGGCAAGAGTGTCCAGAAGAAGACACTATCAAAACTTATATTAAGAACTTACGAGCAAAGCTCAAAACCGCAGGCGCGCCAAGAGATCTGATTGAAACGGTGCATGGCGTGGGATATCGCCTAAAAAGCCTAGATTAAGCGAAGCACTTGCGTTTTTAAATACAAGATGCACTCAGGGCGATGAATATCAGTATTCGCTCTGAATGAGCTTTGAATTCTTCAAGAAACCCTGACATTCTCCACGATTTCTCCACGAAAGCATCCCTGAAATATACAGGTTAGATCTATACGCTGATGCTTAACTTTCGAGAGGTGATTTCGCATCGGAGAAGGGAGAGGGATACAAATTTATGAATCGCTTTTTGTATCTTTTGATGCAATTCTAACCTTGATTTTATCCACTGTAAAGGTGAAGCCCATGAAGATCCACAGACGACATTTTCTTCAAGTGAGTGCAGGTGCAGCAGTAGCGATCGCAGCTCACGGCTGTACGCAACCTCAAGCTCAATCACCCGCTACGATCGCAGGTGCAACAAACTCAGAGAATCCCGGTAAAATTTCGATTGGATTTTGGCCCGTTGCAGCTGGGTTACCTTTATTTATTGCTGAAAAGAAGGGATATTTCAAAGAGGCGGGGCTAGATGTGGAGGTGGTGAAATTTGCCTCGGCTAACCAGGTGGCTGAGTCTCTGATTGCAGGACGGCTCCAGGGCACGGGGAATGGGGTCGCTAGCGGTGCCCTAGGGTTATCAGAAATTGCGTCACCGGGGTTGTTCAAGATTATTGCAGCCAATCCCAGCAGTGCAGAATACAAGCTGGAGCAGGTGATCGTGGCGAAAGACAGCCCGATTCGCTCGATCGCTGATCTGAAAGGTAAGAAACTGGCATCTGGGCCAGGGGCACAAAATCTGGCGATCGCCCAGGAAGTTTTGGTCAAAGCAGGGGTTTCAGATCCTCAAGTGCAGCAGCTTGAGATTCGGCAGCATGTGGCGGCGATCGAGTCTGGACAAATTGATGCGGCTTACACTTTGGAACCCACAGGTACCGTTGGTGATATGAAAGGAATCACCCGCGTTTTGGAATATGGGGTAGTCTCCAAATACATTTTAGGGAATGCAAAAGCGCCCTGGTTTGGCGGGGCAGCAGTCCTCAGCAGCAAGTTTATTGAACAATATCCCTCTACCACCAAAACCTATATAGAGGCATACCGCCGCGCTGTGCAAGAGATTCGCGATAAACCCGATGAGGTGCGGCAATATCTTGTGGGTTATACCGCGATCGAAGGGGAGCTAGTGCAGAAAGTGCCCCTTGTTGCCTATACCCTGTATGACGAATTCAAGCCAGAAGACGTCAGCTATTTTCAGAAATTCTTTGATTTTATGACCGATAAAAAGGTGTTCTCGAAGCAGGTTGATGTTGCCAGCCTGATGTACAAACCTGCTTAATTGTTCACGTTCGATTCATCTGGAGACACGCTGAAGACCCTTATTCTGGGAAAACTTATTATGACGAGAGATGCCGTACTCACGCCCACCATTGCCCCACCCGAACATTTCATTTCTGTGCAGGGCTTGTGCAAGTCGTTTGCAGGGCAACCGCTGTACGAGGACTTCAACCTCGATTTACCCAATAACCAGTTGGTATCCGTTTTTGGCCCTAATGGATGCGGTAAGTCTACGCTAATTAACATGATCAGTGGATTGATTCCCATCGATCGCGGTGAGATTCGGATTCATGGCAAGCCGATTCGCCGCGCCAAGATTGGCTATGTGTTTCAAAACTACCGGGATTCCATGTTTCCCTGGATGAGTGCCTATGACAATATTGCGTATCCGCTCCGGGTTAAAGGAATGCCAGAGCCAGAATGTCGCGATCGCGTCGAGCGCTTAATCAGCACCTTCAATATTCGTCTTGATCTGAAACGCTATCCCTACAGTTTCTCTGGGGGACAGCAGCAGTTGGTGTCGATTCTGCGGGCGCTAGTTGCTGATCCAGAAGTGCTGTTTCTGGATGAACCCTTCTCGGCGCTAGATTTTGAAACGACCCTATTTGTCCGTGACAAGCTCCAGGAAATCTTCATGGCAACGGGCATCCCCATGCTCATGGTCGTTCACAACTTGGAAGAAGCGGTGTTCCTGGCAGATACGGTTCTGCTGCTCAGCAAGCGTCCTACGCATCTGGTAGAAGCCGTCCCCTTCCAAGTTCCCCGTCCTCGCACTCCCGATACTCTCACCTCTCCCGAATTTATTGAAACTAGCCGTCACTGTTTAGAAATCTTTCGTCAGGAGATGCGGAAATGACTGCTTCAAGCGTTCGTTCATCTAATCGCATTCAAAAATTCTCTCTTGCTCGTGCCGATCAGCTATTGCCGCTAATTGGTGTACTGGCGCTGTTCGGAGTTTGGTGGCTAATTGCGATCTCCGGGTTTGTTAACCCCGTACTGCTGCCTACGCCGATCGCCACCCTCGGCACCCTGATCACCGGAATGCTGACGGGTACAATGCTGCCTGACTTTATTGCCACCGTGCTGCGAACCTTTAGCGCCTTCTTCATGGCGGCGGCTGTAGGCGTGCCAATAGGTGTGGCGTTGGGTAGTTCTGAAAAGCTCTATCGCAGCTTCGAGTTTTTAATTGACTTCTTCCGTTCCACGCCTGCAAGCGCGCTGATTCCCATGTTCATTCTCTTTTTTGGCGTGAGCGATTTTTCTAAAGTCGTCATTGCTGCCTTTAGCGCGTTCCTATTGATTGTGTTCAACAGCGCCTATGGCGTAATTAACGCCAAGCAGTCGCGTATCCTCGCGGCAAAGGTGATGGGCGCGAATCGTTGGCGAGTGTTTAAAGATGTATTGCTGTTGGAAAGCCTACCGCAAACCTTTATTGGGTTACGGAGCGGTATCAGTATTTCACTCGTGATTGTGATTGTTGCCGAGATGTTCATTGGCACTGAGCAAGGGCTGGGGAAACGGATTATTGATGCTCAGCAGGTTCTCAACGTTAAAGATATGTACGCCTCAATTCTGATCACAGGCATTCTAGGATATTTCCTTAATATGCTGTTTCTGCTAGTAGAAAAACGGTTCATTCACTGGAGTGGCAAATAGTCGGCAGAGGGTTCTACTCTAGGGGTAGCCGTACTGTTATGGTGGTTCCCTCATTGATCTGACTCTCGATCGCCCATATCCCTCGATGCAGTTCAACGCAGGTTTTTACTACTGCCAATCCCAATCCTGTTCCAGTTGCATCTCCTACATTGCTGCCTCGATAAAAGGGGTCACAAATGCGGGGTTGATCTGCGGCGGGAATGCCAATGCCGCGATCGCTAATCTGAATGATTGCCCTATCTAGATCGGCGCTTAACCTAAGTTGGATGGGGGCATCGGGAGATGAATATTTTGCCGCATTCGAGAGCAGATTGGTGAGGAGCGATCGCAGCAAATTCTTATCTAGAAAGGCTTTGATTGGCTGTCCTGCATTCGTAAACTGAATGGGTTGGCTGATGCCTAGCTGCGTCTCTTCCATAACCTGCTGGCAGAAGCATTCTAGATCCAGTAACTCTGGGTGAAATTCCAATTTCCCCACCTCTGCCCGCGTCAACATCAATAAATCTGCAATCTGCTGGCTCATCCGCTTTGCTGTCAGATGAATTCGCTGAATGTTGGTTTGCTTCTGTGCCTCTGTGAGCTGATTGTGGTTGATCTGCAGCGATTCGCTGGAGAGCAGGATAGTGCTGAGGGGCGTTCGCAGTTCGTGGGATGCCATCGAGAAAAAGCGAAACCGTAAGTTGCTCAAACTTTGAGTTTGTTCTAATTCACGATTCAACTGATGCAAAAACAGCACTAAACCGCTGGTCAGTAGCAATCCGGTCATCAGCGTCGCGATCGCTCCATATTGCGTTCCGGTATAGCCAACGGAGGGCGAAAAGACGATCGACCACTGCCGCTGTCCTACGGTTAAAGTCTGTGTGCAGCTCTCAGCAGAAGGGCAGAAAGGCTGTATTCCGTTAACTGATGACTGATTCTGGCTTGATTGCTTCTGACCTGACTGATTCTGGCTGGCAACGACCTGCTTGCGAGCCGCATCATATCGTCCTAAAAACTGTTCTGCGGGGTTGGCGCTCCGATCGTATACCGTAAAGTCAATCTCGTACTGCAAGTCCTGCAGAGATTCTTCCACAACATCAGATATGCGAAACACACCCAGCAATACCCCTGTGAACTGCTGGCGACGCAGGGCAGGTGCCTGATCATTTTGAGCTTGATAAATTGGCTGAAATACCAGAAAACCAAACTGATTACGTTTTTCCTGAACTAGCCGAATTCGTCCAGTAGCGGTTATGCTGCCCGTGTCTCTGGACTGCGCGATCGCGGCAGCGCGAGTCACATTAGAGTAAAGGTCATATCCTAACGCAGACTCATTGCCTACGAACGGCTCCACATAGGTGACAGGAACATAGTAGGGACGCTGAACAGCCCTCACCAAACTGCCGTCTCCCCCTAATTCAGTGATATTGAAGCGGGGATAGCCTTCTGACTGTACGGTTTGTTCGTAGGACAGACGATTGGCTTGCGGCACTACAGGTGCCCATTCCAAAGCCTGAATGCCAGAATAAGTTTGAAGCGATCGTTCCACAAAACTGGCAAAAGCTTGGCGATCGACGGGAGATTGCTCCACCTTATAGTAATCGCTCAAGAATGCCAGCAAGTCCGTATATCGGTTGAGGCTGCGCTGAAGGGCGGTCGCCAAGTTTTCAATTTGCCGTTGAAAGCGAAGCTGCCGATTAGATGCCTCCCATCTGCTAACAAAGGAAGTTACCAAAACCGACAATCCTATGCCTAAACTGAGAATCAGACCTAAGGTAGATTGGCGGTGCAGAAGGTTCTTTGGCATGGCTGCCCGTGGTGTTATTCTTAGCTATCCTGGCTGTAGCACCGTAAAACTATAGCAGTGCTTAATTCCTAGAGCGTACTATCAATCAGAGGCTTACTGTCGGGGCAGAAAGTGGATAGCGGGTATTATGAGGCGATTTTGGAAATGCATAGCGCTACGCACTTAGATCCAATGAGTTATTTTTTGAGAGCCGTGCTCCGCGCAGCTCTCAAAAAATAACTCGTCCTAAATTAATTACGTAATGTCCTATCAAACACGTACACCCGAATTTTGGGAAGGTCGCTATCAGGAGGGCACCGATCGCTGGGACTTAGGACAAGCCGCACCGCCTTTTATCCGATTGCTAAATGCCGCTGATGCGCCGCCGCCTGGATCGATCGCCGTTCTGGGATCGGGCAAAGGACAGGACGCTCTGCTGTTTGCCGAGCGAGGCTTTGAGGTGACGGGATTTGACTTTGCACCCTCTGCCGTTGCCCGTGCTGCGGAGGTGGCTCAGACTCGCGGATTGTCAGCTCAGTTTCTTCAGCGCGATATTTTTGGGTTGTACCCAGAATTTGCCGATCGCTTTGATTACGTCTTGGAACACACCTGCTTTTGTGCGATCGATCCCGCTCAGCGAGAAGCCTACGTTAATCTAGTGCGATCGATTTTGAAGCCTCAAGGTGAGCTAATTGCCTTATTTTGGGCACATGATCGTCCCGGCGGTCCGCCCCATGGCACAACCCCTGATGAAATTTTGCGGCAGTTTACCCCCAACTTTGAACCTGCTGTCTTTGAACGGGCACAGGATTCGATCGCCAGCCGCCAAAATGAAGAATACTTTGCCAGGTTTCGTGTCAAATCTGTTCTGCCTACAGGCAAGGGCTAGAAACCGAGGTCTACAAACCAGACACGCTCAAAGCGCAATGCCTAGCCTCCAGTCTTCAGCCTCCAGCCCTTAAATTTCAGGTTTAGGGAAGTTGGGCGATCGCCTACGACATCGACTGAATCATGTAGTCGAAGTAGGGAGAAGCCTCCGAAGCATCAGCATCGCTCAACAGCGCCAAAGAAGCCGCCTTCAGGCAGCGAATAGACTCCACCATGCCAGGGACAGGCACACCCAAAGAGTTATACATTTCTCTGACGCCGATCAGCCCAATCTTCTCAATCGGTCCTTTATCGCCTGCCAGTACGCCGTAGGTGACTAGACGTAGATACCAGCCGTAATCCCGCAGACACAGAGCGCGCTGCTTGTCGCCATAGGCATTGCCCCCCGGAGCAATGAAGTCAGGACGTTTGCGCCAGAGACTCTTGCTCGCTTCTTGAACAATCTTTTTCTCATTTTCAGCCAGCGTGGCGGCGATCCGTACCCGCTGCTCACCCGTTTGCAAAAACTCTTGAATGTTCTTCAATTCGCCGCTGCTAGGATAGCGCAGTTCTTCATCGGCATTGAGAATGACCTGACTAATTACACTCATAATTATGGGAATGACTATTGCAGTAATTCGGCTATTGGTCGTATTTTATCGAGTTTGGGGGACGAAAAGAAAGGGAAAAAGCCAGAAGGCTGAGAGGGAAAGCGTTAAGAATCAAGAATTCTTAATCTTTCAGCCCTATTTTTTAATGTCTGTAGCAACCGCCAAGGCGGTTAGGACGGGCACATGGCGGGGCGCGAAGCGCCCCGCCATGTCCTAAGCAAACTGGCGACAGCTATAGATCTGACCCGAACTGCGTGACCTCTATATAAATATGCTCTAATCGCACAGGTTGCCGACAAACCGAATCTAGAGGAATGCCTTGAAAACACTGCAAGATTTGGGATAGCTCCATGGCTTGAGGCAGCCAGAAAGCCAGATCGCTGCCGTATCGCCGGGGCGTAAAGCCGTGGGTCAAGGCCCGATCGATCGCCTGCTCTTCTTCAGGCGTTTTCACGATCGCAATTTCGATCGCCGGGATATGCCGCTGGAGTTCAGGCAAAGTGCCCTCAGCCAACAGCTTGCCGCCCTTCAGAATACCAATCCGCTGACAGAGGCGCTCGGCTTCTTCGAGCAGATGGGTCGTCAACAGCACTGTAGTCCCCTGATGCCGAAGCTGGCGAATCAGCTCCCAAATTTCGTACCGCGCCTCAATGTCTAGCCCAGTCGTAGGTTCATCTAAAATCACCAATCGGGGCTGATGTACCAGAGCGATCGCCATGCTCAACCGCCGCTGCATACCGCCACTCAGGGTTTCTACAGGGCTATGGGCGCGATCGCTCAAATTCACGGCTTCCAGACAGTAGCGCACCTGCTTCAGGCGAGTCTGCCGCGACAGACCGTAAATTCGGGCAAAAAAGTTGAGGTTTTCGGCGCAGGTGAGGCTGCGATAGAGCAAGTTCTCCTGGGGAGCAATGCCGATCAGCTTTTGGGTGGCTCCAGAAATGGGCTGACCATCAATTTTTACTAGACCGCGATCGGCTTTTAGCAGATTGCAAATAATGTTGATCGTGGTGGTCTTGCCCGCGCCATTGGGTCCCAGCAGTCCATAGATTTCTCCAGGTGCGATCGCCAGACTCAGATCTTGGAGCACAGAGCGATCGCCGTAGCCTTTGTTTAGCCTCTCAATCTGCAGCACTCATAGCCTCCTTTCGAGGGTGAGCATCTGACGGTAGGCCAGTCCGCTGCTGATCACCATTAGCAGGGCAAAGCCGATCAAGAAATAGAGGTGAGGAGCGATCGCTTCCACGCCATCTCCTGCGGCTGAAACTCCAGTCAGCGCTTCATTCATGTGATAAACCGGGTTATATTTGGCGATCTGTCGTAGTGGCGTGGGCAAAAAGCTCAGAGGCACAAATGCGCCGCCCAGCATCAGCAGGGGCACCCCAAATGCCGCAACCAAAGCATTAACGTCTTCAATCCGACGGGCAACTTGGGTGCCGAGGGTAAACCCCAATCCCACATAGGCAACAATGCTGAGCAGGATAATGAAACCGCCTAACCACAAGGAGCCATTGAAACGTGCTTCTAGAAACGCAGCGCTTGCATAAACCAATAGCGCTTGTCCAATACCAATGCAGCTATGAGCCATCAAAATTCCGCAAAAGTAGGACAGACCGCTGAGGGGGGTCAGAAACAGCCGCTTCAAGGTCTTCTGCTCCCGCTCGGAAACCACGGTAGCGATCGTGCCGCCCAAGCAGCTAAAAAACAGAGCCGCTCCCACCAAGGTCATTGGCGCGGCTGCTTCAAAAGCTCCTTTAAGCGTTGCCTGGGGCTGATCGGCGAGAATATAGCCATTGAGCAGCAGCACAAACACAGGAAACATGATCCAGAGAAATAGCGATCGCTGTCTACGGCACAATTCCAACAAAATTCGTTGCGCCACGGCAAGCGCTTCCTGCCAATACTTCATCAATACCCGAATGCCCTGCCTACGTCCTTCTGTGCGATCATACCCCGAAGATCGTGAGGGAAGAATGTTTGGCGATCGGCTTCATTAGATTTAGACAAGTGTCTGGAGTTGATCATGGCATTATATCTGGCGTGATATTCTGGAGGAGTTCGACTTCATCTGTAGGATCAGACAACCTGATCTTCCTTGAAAACCCTGCTTAGAAATGAAGACATTCTTAAACTTTTGGGTAGCATAGGCTAGATGCAAAGGTTGAGCTTCTCAAATTTTGATCTGAAGGCGATCGCTGTCCTTCCCATCTCGCCATCAGATTTCCCAAGATTTCCCAAGCCCGATAAGGTGTCACCGGAGCTAGTGAATGGCAAGGTTTGCTGACACAGGTTGTGGGGAGATAGGGATACAGGTAAAGGCTTACAGGAATAGTTTTCTTAGTTTCCATCTAAAGTACTTTCATGCAGACTGCTGTTTTTAGCGAACTGTTTCCGCTCTTCAATGCTGCGAGTCCTGAAACTGTTGAGTGGTTGCTCTCCATCACGGTTGAGCATGAGTATCCAGCAGACAGAGCCATTCTCATGGAAGACGCATGGGGAAATGCGGTCTATTTCGTAGAGTCGGGCTGGGTTAAGGTTCGTCGCCATGCTGGGGAAGATTTCTCGACGCTGGCGATTTTGGGACGCGGCGATTTTTTTGGAGAAATGGCAATTCTGGATGAGTCTCCGCGATCGACTGATGTGGTTGCCCTTTCTTCCGTCAAGCTCCTCAGCATTTCGGCGCAGAGGTTTATCCAGACGCTATTCAGAGACTCTCAGCTGCATCATCGAATGCTACAACTCATGGTGCGGCGACTTCGCCAAACCAATTTTCGCTTTCAGTTGCGCCACCAGCCGCCTGCCATCAAGCTTGCCAACACGCTCGTCTCTCTGGGCGAAAGCTATGGGCTTCCTAGTGAACATGGCACCGAAATTTACAACATCCCCTTTAGAGACTTGGCAGATGTCAGCGACATTACGCTAGACGAAACCGCCAAAATCATGGAAAAGTTGCATAGTAAAGGCTGGATCAGGGTATCTCCCAGCAGTCAAGCGATTTACCTAGTCAATATGCGGCAGCTTGCTCATCTGGCAGGGAAAATGCAATAGGGAATGCCCTAATTCTTCGTATCAAACTACCGTATTCATGACAGAAGCAACTCAAACTCGTCCTGCGGCTCTGCCTCGCACCGTGCAGATGCAATATCAGGTGGCAATGCCTCAGCCAGAGTCGCATCTGTTTGAGGTGACTCTACAGGTGAAGGGTTGGTCGTACAACCTGCTGGACTTGAAAATGCCCGTCTGGACACCCGGTTCCTATCTGGTACGAGAGTATGCACGACACTTGCAAGATTTCACGGCTAGCCACGGTACTGCCAGTCGCGGTACTGCCAGTCACGGTACTGTCAGTCAGGATATTGACCCCGCAGAAAGCAAGCTCACTTGGCATAAGTGCAGCAAAAATCACTGGCAGATCGAGGCAGACGGAGCCAGCGAGATAGAAATCCGCTATCGCATTTTTGCCAATGAGCTGACCGTGCGCACCAATCACTTAGACGCAACTCACGGCTTTTTCAATGGCGCAGCTCTGTTTTTATTCATTCCTGGATTTGAACAGCAGCCCATTCAAGTGGCGATCGCCCCTCCTCCCGAATGGCGCATAACTACGACGCTGCCGCCTGTGACCGCTCAGGAGAATACCTTCCTTGCAGCCGATTTTGATACGCTCGTAGACAGCCCGTTTGAGATTGGCACCCATCAGCTCTACGAATTTGAGGCAATGGGCAAGCCGCATCAGTTTGCCATTTGGGGACACAGCAACCTCAAGATCGATCGCCTGATTGCCGACACCCAGAAGGTGATAGCCGCCGAAGCTGAGATTTTTGGGGGCTTACCCTACGATCGCTATGTATTTTTGCTGCATTTGGCAAGCCAGGGTTTTGGCGGCTTAGAACATAGGAATTCCTGCACGCTCCTCTACTCGCGGCTGGGCTTTCGCACAGACGATCGCTACAACACTTTTATGCAGCTCGTGGCGCATGAGTTTTTCCATCTGTGGAACATCAAGCGGATTCGACCTAAAGGGCTGGAGATTTTTGACTATGAAGCCGAAAATTACACGCCTTCTCTCTGGTTTAGCGAGGGCACGACCAGCTACTACGATCTGACAATTCCTTTACGGGCAGGCCTCTACGATGTCAAAGCCTTCCTAAAGCTGCTGGGCAAAGAAATTTCGCAGTTTCTCTCGACTCCAGGACGGCGGGTGCAGTCCCTAAGCGAATCCAGCTTTGATGCCTGGATCAAGCTCTACCGCCGCGATGCCAACAGCAACAACAGTCAAATCTCCTATTACCTCAAGGGAGAGATGGTATCGCTGCTGCTAGATCTGCTGATTCGAGCCAAACATGGCAACGGACGATCGCTGGATGATGTGCTACGCAGCCTATGGCGGCAGTTTGGGCAATCTGGCTCAGATAACTCTGGCTTGGATAACTCTGGCTTGGATAATAGCGGCAGTCAGCTTGAAATCGGCTTTATGCCAGAACAGCTTGAGGAGACGATCGCCGCTGTCGCCGAGACTGATCTGTCGGAGTTCTTCAGCCGCTATCTCCACACTACTGCCGACCTGCCCTTTGACGAATATCTGGAACCTTTTGGACTTCAGGTGCAGCCCGAAAGCCTCGATCACTTGCCGCCTTACCTGGGGCTGGTGGCAAAATCTGAGAATGGCAAAGAGGTCATTAAGTTTGTGGAAAGCGGCTCTCCGGCAGCTCAAAGCGGCATTGATCCTGAAGACGAGCTATTGGCGATCGATGGGTGGCGTGTCAAAGCCGACCAGCTGGGCGATCGCCTCAAGGACTATGCTCCGGGCGATATTCTCAGCGTTACCCTGTTTCACCAGGACGAGCTGCGCACCTGCTCCGTCATCCTGAGCCTTCCTCGCCCGACTGCCTATCAGATCGTTCCGATCGAGCAACCCTCGATCGCCCAGCAGCAGAACTTTAGAGGCTGGCTGGGTGCAGAGTTGGCGGAACTGCAAAAAAGTTGAAGAAGAATAAAGGGGTGGTTTGAGCCAGACTTGATATGCTTTAAGCCAGACTTGATAGGATGTGTGGGGTGCAGCCAATGTTGCTGCATTGTGGAGTGGTTTAAGATATGACCGGAAAACACGGAAAGCCAGACCGACGATCGCCAAAGAGGTCGGGCAAAATTCCCCAGAAGCCAGTAAACTCATCAATCCCGCCGCTGAAATTTCCTTTGCCCCAGGACATGCCAGCCGCTCAGTCCCCTAGTCTCACAGATCCGCGCCCTGCCAAGCATTCACCCTCCTCTGGCGGGGTTGCCGTGCAGCCTGTGCGTTTGCCATCCCCGCCTACAGGGCAAGACAAAAGCCTATCGCTGCCGCAGTGGGTGCCCCGAAACTGGCAGTTTTGGGGTGCGCTATCCGTGATCACCTTTAGCGGGTTAGGCATTTTCTCCGCTCTGACCCTGTTTAGCCTACCAGATAGCCCCAACTGTCCAGCTATTTTTCTGCCGACTGCCTCTGCGTCTATGCGGCTCTACTGCGCTCAGATGCTAGCAGGTAAACACACGGTAGAGTCTCTGCTCAAGGCGATCGATTTAGTCAACGATATGCCCTCGGATCATCCGTTGCGCTCAGAAATCGATCGCAACGTCGAAGATTGGTCACAAGAGATTCTGAAGCTGGCGGAAGGCTCGTTTCAGAATGGCGAACTAGAAAAAGCGATTAGCACCGTTCGGAGAATTCCTGCTCAGACCGCTGCCTATGGATTGGTCACTCAGCAGATCGAAGATTGGAAAACTCTCTGGGCAAAGGCAGAAACAATTTATCAAGAAGCTGAGGAAGACCTGCGGCAGAACGATCTGAAACAAGCTTTTCTGACGGCAACTCGGCTGTTATCCGTGGGCAATAAATATTGGGAAACTACGAAATATAAGCAGCTCAGTGCTTTGATTACCGATACGCGCGTCGATGGTGGCAAGCTGGATAAAGCCAAAGGGCTGGCTGAACAGGGCGGCGTGGAAAATCTGCTGGCGGCGATGAAATTGGTTGAGGAAATTAAGCCCACCAGCCATCTGTATTCAGAAGCAACCAGCGTCACTTCTCAACTGGGGCAGAAAATGCTGGATTTGGCAGACGCAGCGCTCGATCGCCGCGACTATAAAGGAGCGACCAACATTGTTCAGCAAATTCCTGAGCGCGCCAACCTCAAAGCCGAAATCCAGGACTTCAATACTTTGGCACAAGCCAGGGCACAGGGCTGGGGCGGTACATCAGATGATCTGCAAGCCGCCATCCAGCAGGCTCGGAAGCTAAAGAACGATCGCCCTCTCTACAGCAAGGCTCAGCAGCTCGTTACCAACTGGCAATTAGAAATTCAGGACATTGCCTACCTAGAGCGTGCCCGCCAGCTTGCCCAACCCGGCAGCATTGGGGATTTATCTGCCGCCATTGCCGAAGCACAGCAAGTTCCTGCCAGCAATCCGCGCGGCAAGGAAGCCCAAGACGCGATCGACGGCTGGACAGCAACGATCCAAACGATTGAAGACCGCCCTTATCTGAATCGAGCCGAACAGTTTGCCAGCATTGGCGATTTGCCCTCGCTTCAGCGCGCCATCAACGAAGCCAGCCGTATCGGAGCCGGACGCGCGCTCTATGACCAGGCAGATCAGCTCATTCGCGATTGGACGAATCGAATTCAGCAAGCGCAGGATCAGCCGCTGCTCGATCGCGCCCGTCAATTTGCCAATCAGGGCAATCTTCGAGCTGCGATCGATACAGCTTCCCAAATTGGTGACGGGCGGGCTTTGTCGAGAGAGGCTGAAGCCAATATTCAAGACTGGACGCAGCGCAGCGAACAAGTTGAAGACCGCCCCTATCTGGAGCGCGCCCGTCAGCTTGCTGCCCAAGGCGATCTCTCGGCAGCGATTGCCACGGCAGGGCAAATTCGGGAAGGGCGATCGCTCTATGATGACGCTCAGGCTGATATCCGCACCTGGAGCAGTCAGTCTGAAGGATTAGATCGAATGCAGCAAGCCTATAGCGCCGCTCGCGTCAGCACGCCCCCCATGCTGCTATCTGCCATCCAAATTGCGGATCAAATTCCTGCCAACAGTCCGCAAAGATCCGAAGCCGATCGCATGATTGAACAATGGAGTTTCCAAATTCTCCAGAATGCTGAAAGTCAGGCGCCGTTTAGCCTCACGAGCGCCATCGCCATTGCCGAAAGTATTCCTCCAGGCACGGGGGCATACGGAGCTGCCCAGAAAGACATTCAGACCTGGCGACAACAGCTCCGCCGATAGTTTCCGCCAATAGTTTCCGCCGATAGTTTAGCCTAGCGCCAGCCTATCTGTGCTTGGTTTAGCACATACTCTGCGACCGACTGAATTTGCTCTGAGGTGAGGCGATCGCGATATGCCGACATATTGTTTTTGCCCTGAGTGACCAGAGTGGCGATCGCTTCTAGGGAGTCCACCTGATTTTTCTGGAGCGCCTTCAGCTTCAAATTTTTGCCTCGCCGCACGATGTTGCCCCCCTGAGCGTGGCATCCTGCACAGTGAATTTCAAAGACTTTTGCACCTGTAGCCAGTCCTGAAACGCCGCCGATCGGATCAGAGGCAGCAGGAGCGATCGGCATTGTGAGCAGGAAAATTGTTAATAAAAGAGCGATAATTTTCACGGATTCTCTGAGTCTTCCTTTTTTCTGTTGAGACGCATGATTAAATTGCGTTATTTAAAGTAAAGCGCATTATTTAAAACTATCTGGAAAAGCTCCTCTAAAGCCATTCCAGATGCTTTTGCCATCATAGAAATCACGCTTTTCTGAGCAAAAGAACAGTATAGTCCTGCCTCCAGAAACCAAGGTTGCCCGCTTGGATCGATGCGGAAATCAAACAGGCTGTAATGCCGACAGCCCAAAGCCCCGTGACATTTTTTAGCGGCATCCGCAACCCGTTCTGTGATCGGGTCGTCTGGAGCAACGATCCAAGCTTTGGTACTGTCCTTAGCCACCAGATTTAGGTCACCGTTTTTGTCCTGGTTGATCTTATCGTCGTAGTTCCGAATAGGCTTGTGATCTTTGTCCAAGCTGTACTCTTCCAAAGGCAGACAAACAAGCTGACCATCCCGAACGATAATGCCGCATCTCACTTCTCTACCAAGTTCAATAAATCTCTCTACCAGCACCTCATCTGCGTAAGCAAAAGCTGTCTTTAAGGCAGTGTCGTAGTCTGAGGCATTTCTGACCAAGGCCACTCCTAGAGAATTGTCTGCATCTACAGGTTTGATGACTGCTGGAGGGATAATTTGAGGATAGATTCCAGGACGAAGCAGTTCTCCTTGAGGTACTCTCACCCCTGCAGCTGCCACAACTGCTTTGGCTTTCGCTTTGTTAGCGGTCAACGCCATGACATCGGGTGTATTTCCAAGATAGGGAATGTTGAGTAGATCAAATAAAGCTCGATAGTAGGTCATGCCGGGGATGCAAAACATCTGGGGCAACATCACGTCAATCTTGAGCGCGGTCAAAACTTGAACAGCCTCAGCCAAGGGTAGGGGAATAGCTGTAGCGATCGCTTCATGACTCAGATCAGCAGGAAACCGCCATTGGCGATCGGGAGTAATGTAGGCAATATGAAATTCATACGCCGGATTAGCGATCGACTCCAAACAATCTTGAGCATAAAGGCGCGATAGATCACAGTAAAACTCGCTCACCGCAGACCCCACCAAGTGCAAAACCCGCAGTGCCATAATTAATCTCCTGCCATTTCGACAAGCTTACCAATATTAAAATCAATCCGAATCCAGCCTTTGAGCTGCCGCAAATTTTTGATCAATAGCCAGGGGATTTGCACGTGATGAACCATTAAAAATGGGAGTGGATCAGACCAATCAAAAATGGCATCTTTGCCGCTAAAAATAATTTGTAAGCGCTGCCTTATCTGGGTCGGCTGTGTTACCAATCGCCAGATTTCGTGGTAAATCCAATAAGTTGGGCGACTGGACTTCAGGGGTTGAATAACGGGAAAGCCATTTTCTAAATACGCCCTTGCCACATCGGCATGGTTATAAAACATCGTGATGGCTGAATGGGTGCGTGGATTACATTCGATCGCATAAACAGATCCATCCTCTGCCTGAATGAAATCAAAAGAAACTTGCCCCGTGAGATTTAAACCGCCAACAAACTGTCTAACCCACGCTTCGATTTCTGGCTTGTCCACCCTTTCATAATTGATCTGAAAAGCTGATGACTTACAGCAACAATGCATCTGCAATTCTCCATTGCGCACGGTGCTATGGGTGCAGTATTCTTGCCCCGGAATAAACGCTTGCATGATCCAAGGATTGCGATCGGAGATGGGCAAATCCTTGACAAATGCTGCTGTTTTCAGAGGTGTTTCACAGGGGAGCCGAGTCAGGTCTAGTCGTCGCACAGAGTCGTAGGGAATGCTCTTGAGAATGTATTTTCGCTCTTGCTTGGAAAAATCAAAGTCCGTTACCTGCTGCGGTTGGGTAATGCGATAGGAATCAGGGACAGTGAGACCTAGTGACGCTGCAATGACAGAGAATTCATATTTGTCATCTAGTTTTTGAACCGTTTCCGGATCAAAATGCATGACTTCACAATAGGCTGAGAGTGTCTGCTTCGCTTCAGCATCATAACGACTGGCAACTGGACTACAGACCGGAATATAAACATCTACTCCCTCATTCTGCACGATCGCCAGAAGCGCATCAGCATAGTCCTTTGCCTGCGGATTAGGTACGGTATAAAAGCGATCGACTGCCCAAGAAAAACGATGCCCCGTTAGCCAATATTTATGCGATTCGATTAGGATGACCCGATGACCTGCCTGATGAAACGATCGGGCTAGCTGCAACGCCTTCGTCATCTTGCCACCGCTGACCAAAATTGTTTTAGGATTCGCCACCGTCTTACGAGAGGGTCTCACCACGAGTGCCCTGAGCAAAGCGATCGCGGTCAAAGCGAGATTTAGAGGCAACACTAACAGCAGTAGGGCTAGGGTTGCCACCGTTTTCACTGCGTTTGCCGGAGCTTGCAGTCCCCTGTTGTCTGCCTTGTTAAAGACCATAGTGAGAACAATTGAGATATTAAAAAAGCTCTAAAAAAGCGATACTCCTACACCCTAATCTGAGAACATGGATGTAGGAGCATCGTTTACACTCGGCGAATTAAGGTGAGACCATCTCTCAACGGCAGCAACACCTGCTCTATTCGAGGGTCGTCCACAACAGTTTGATTGAAGGAGGCGATCGCGACTCCATTGGCTGTAGACTCACTCGACAAGTAGGGCTGTCCCTGCATCAGCGTATTGTCTACACAGATCAGACCATTGGGTGACAGTAGACCAGTGTCTAGCAGCAGATTCAAGTAGTCTACATATCCTGCTTTGTCAGCATCGATAAAGACTAAATCGAACGTTTCATTAGCGGCAGCTAATTGTTTCAGCGTCAACAGTGCGGGTGCTACTTTGACCAAAATTTTGTGACCATCGGGTGACTGATCAAAACACTGCTGAGCAAACTTTGCCACATAGGCATCGACTTCACAGGCAACTACTTTGCCATCATCGGGCAGAGCTTCAGCCATCGCTAGGGCAGAGTATCCGGTAAACATCCCAATCTCTAGCACCCGCTTAGCCTGAGTTAGATGCACAAAGAATTTCAAAGTTTGACCTTCTACATGCCCTGACAGCATTTCTTGCTCCAGCTGCTGTACGGTTTCACTGTCAGAAAACCGCTGGCTCCAATCTTCTGCCTGGGTACGTTTGACAAGAGAGGCGAGAGCAGAAGATTCTGGCGTTGTGCAATGACTCAGGTAAGGATCTAGCCCGCTGGCTAAGGCAGAGGCTTGTCGTAGTTCAGACTTCAGATTTGCATCAACGCTGTCTAGGGCTTCTATCTGCTGGCTGAGATGTTCAAGCTTTGCCACCAGAATCCCTAGCGGTGTCACAGGTCTGGGCGATGTCAACGATTTGGAAGTCATGCGTCTATCCCTACTGAAATAGGATGGCTCGCTGCCTCCAATGACATATACATATCTTCTCCCTCTCCCCCGCGAGGATAGCCGCGACATATCTCTTTGTGAATCGCCAAAATCTCATCCAATTCAGTCCTTGTCAAATCATTGATAAAGAAGCAGCTACCAATAGGATGAGGAACGGCTGCCCGCAGCAACCCATCCCGCGTCCGGCTGATCGATTCTGTCGCTTTCCACAGCAGCTCAGGAGTGAGATAAGGACTATCGATCGCCAGACCGATACGGCTCATCAGTCCGATAATGCGATCGCGATCGCTGACCGAAATGTAGCCCCGCTGCTGAGCAATAGTTGCCGAGAACGCCATGTCAATGTTGACTCCATGACCGTGGAACATAGGAATCTCAGGCGTTAGCTCTAAAGTCGGACTCCAGGTATGACCATAGGCAATTACGCGATCGAGATCCAGTTCATGTAGGTTGGGCACTTCTAATCCCAGCATGGTGTTGATGGCATCGTACGTGACCCTGTGCGCCACCTCTCGCAGCTCAGGCGTCCCATTCAAGTAGCCAAATCGGGTGTGCAAAAGTTCTTCACCGTGGTTTTCTAACAGCTCAAAGATGCTGCTGTTAGCAACGACCGCAATTTTAATCAACTCTGCCATGCCGTTGCGTACCTGATCCACGGGTAGCGTCTTTAAAAAGGAGAAGTCGAGAATCACCTTTTGAGAAGCATGATAAGCACCCAGTCGATTCTTTAGCTTGCCGTGGTTAACAGCCACTTTGATGGCAACACTCGCATCAATTAGCCCAATCAGCGTTGTGGGCACTCGGATGTAATTCGTGCGACGGCGATAAGTAGCACAAGCAAAGCCCGTTACATCGGTAGTTAAACCGCCACCAACGACTAAAACAGGCTCTTTACGGACTAGCCCAAAATCTGCGAATGCGTCCACAATCCGCTCAAAAGTCCGCAATGTCTTATCAGTTTCCTTAATCGTGACTGGGAAAACCGTTAAGTCAATTTCATAATGCCTGAAATAAGTCCGGATCTGCTCACCGTACAAGCCATAGACTGCCTCATCTATCACCATGAGACAGCGCCCAAACTGACGATAGCTCTCTGCAATCTCAGAATTCTCAAGTGCAAAGGCTCCATCCACATAAAGCAAGCTGAAGTCAATCTTCTCGTATCCCTCGACATGAAAAGCTTTTTCCGTAGCTCTGAAAGTTGCCTGGATGTTACCCATGAAGTTTTCCTGATAGCTCGACTACATATAACTTAACAATCTTTCTCATCATTATCACGGTAATCAAACGCAATATCAACGTGAGCGCAAGATTGATGTGGGAGCGGGTTTCTATGGTGGCGACGCTTGTTCTAGACGGTTCTAATTTGCGCCAGCCCCTACAGATAGTATTCTTGCTTTGATGATGAGCAAGTATGTCTTTAGAGGTATTTTTTGAAAATTTATTAAGATAGATTGCGCTTGAATATAATAATTAAGGCTGCTGCTCTTTCAAAGGCAGAGCTTTTAAGCTGTGCTCTTGTCGGCAGCGTCTAGGCGCTCAAGTCTGGGCAAGACGGATTACAGAGAAAACATATGTCAGCTATTCTCTTTGGCTCTATTGGCACGATCGCAGACACTTCCGAACTTCAAAGACAGGCTTTTAATCAGGCTTTTGAAGCTAACGGACTCAATTGGTACTGGAATCAAGAAGAGTATCTGAAAATGCTAGAGCAAAGCGGAGGGCAGAAGCGGATTGCTGCCTACGCGAGTTCCACTGGACAGACCGTTGATGCTGCGGCAATTCATAGATCAAAGTCAGAGATTTTTCAAAAAAACTTAACGGAATCTCAGGTGTCGCCGCGCTCAGGCGTGGTCGAAACCATCCAAAGCGCTAAAAGCAAAGGTTTGAAGCTGGCCTTGGTGACAACAACGTCTCAAGAGAACATTGCACTATTAATCGAAGCACTGCGTCCCAATATTCAAGCCACCGATTTTGATGTAATCGTCAATGCCTCCAGCATCGAACACCCGAAACCAGACAAAAGCGCCTATGTCTTTGCGCTAGAAAAACTGGGTGAGAAATCAGATAGCTGTGTTGCGATCGAAGATAACGTGGATGGGGTTGAAGCGGCGACATCGGCAGGCTTAGCTTGCGTCGCGTTTCCCGGCGAGAATACGGCTCATCACGATTTCGTGAAGGCTCAGCTCTTGGTAAACCGCTTGAATTTTGATGAGTTGCAGCAGTTGATTTTAAGCGAGTAAGCTGCATAGGGTAGACATGGTTATGAATAGAGAAAACATTGCTTTTCGCCCGCTTTTACCTTTTGGTAGGGAAGCATACGGGATTAGCATCACTGACGTGAACGATAAAGATATCAACTCTTTGAAGAACGCCCTTGCCAACCATGGATTTGTTGTCTTTCGGAGGCAGTTGGTCAGTGATGCAGACTTTGTTACCTTTCTCGATCGGTTAGGGCAGCTAACTTTTACAGTGGGTGAGACACCTGTCTTACACCAGCCCTCTCTCAATGTTGTCAGCAACATTGGACGAGTTCACCCACCCAGAAGCGTTTTTCATACAGACACGAGCTACGTTTCTCAGCCGCCTGCATTCACGGCTCTGCGGGCTTTGACAGTACCTTCGGCTGGGGGTGAAACGCTATTCTCAGATCAATATCGTGCCTACGACACATTGCCCCGATCGCTCAAAGAGAGGTTTGCAGATGCAAAAGTTCTCCATGTCGTGTCTGGTCTCACATTAGGTGAAGATCAGGAAAAACAAAGCTGGCATTCTTTGTTTAGGCGGCATCCTATTTCAGGTCGTCTGGCGCTATTTTTATCTACACCAGAACGGTGTCAGGCTATCTCAGGAGTAATGCCTGAAGCGGCTCATCGAATAATTCGGTTGCTCTACAAACATTCAATTCGTCACTACAGGCTTTACCGTCATCAGTGGCAGCAAGACGACATTGTGATCTGGGACAACCGCTGTACGATGCATCGTGCTGATCATGCCAAAGTTGTTGGCGATCGGCTCTTACATCGGGGTCTTGTATTGGGCGAAGCCCTTTGACTTTAAACAAATCTTATAAGCTGCCGTCAACTTGCTTAAGACATTTAGGGAAGGGCGCTTCGCGCCCTTCCCTAAATATCCCCGTCCTAACCGCCTTGGCGGTTGCCATAACACCTAAGCCAGTAGTTCTCCACGTAAAACCGTCACGGCTTGTCCACCTAAGTAAACACGATCGCCTTCATATTGCACTTTGATCACGCCGCCTCTAGCAGAAGCTTGATAAGCCAAAAACTCCGATTTGTGGAGGCGATCGCGCCAGAAGGGAGCCAAACAGCAGTGGGCAGAACCCGTTACCGGATCTTCGTTAATCCCCATCTGAGGTGCAAAGAAGCGAGATACAAAGTCAAAGTGACTTGCCTCATCTGCCAAACTTGTGACGATTACCCCATGCACAGGCAGGTTTGCCATTACCCCAAAATGGGGAGAGAGTTCGCGAACCGACTTTTCTGAATCTAAAGCAACAAGATACCCTAACGAGCTTTGCCAAACCTCGTCAATTGCCGCACCTGCAAGGGCTTCAGTGAGCTGTGGCGGGATATCAATTTGCTGGGAGAGATTTACTGGAAAATCAAGCTGAATCCATTCCCCCTGCTGTTTTGCAACTAGCAAACCGCTGCGGGTATGGAACCGTGCCTTTATTTCAGGCGGTAAGTGACCCTCTGACCACAGCACATGGGCACTAGCCAACGTCGCATGACCACACAGATCGATCTCAACAGCAGGCGTAAACCAGCGCAGGTTATATCCATCCTCCTGTTTCAGCAGAAATGCTGTTTCCGACAGATTCATTTCTTGCGCTATGCTCTGCATCCAGCGATCGCTCATGGGTTCTCGCAACAGGCAAACTGCCGCCGGATTTCCTGCAAACGGTGCATCTGTGAAGGCATCAACTTGTGTAATGGCAATGGCTAAGCCCATGGGAGTGCTAAGGTTTTAAGATCAACAGGCTAAGCTTTCGGCGCATGGACTGTCAGAATTTCGCAGGGCGCATGGTGTAGCACATAGTTACTGACGCTGCCTAGAAAAAGCTCGTTGAGGCTAGAAGTTCCTCTTCGCCCCACTACAATCAGGTCAGCCTGCCAATTTTGAGCCAGTTCGCAAATCACACGACCCGGATAGCCCGGTGTCTGCGTAAACTCAGTTTTGACCCCGGCATCAGTAGCAATCTGAACATGCGATCGCAAAAAACCTAGCCCCTGCTCTTCGTACTCCTGCCACTGCTTTTGATAAACATCAAACACAGCCGCCTCCATCGTCAGGCTAGATCTCAAACCTGTTGCCGAGACTGGCATTTGGGGACTGCCTGCTTCATCAGCCGACAGAACATGCAAAATCATCAGTTCTGCCTCTAATGCTTTGGCAATACCCAGCGCCTTGCCAAAGATGATTTCTCCTAGGGGAGATTGATCGATCGCTACCAAAATCTTATGAAACATAAAAGCGCTCAGGTTCAAGAATACAGGTTGTAGAAGCGCATCTGCTTCTCTAAAAGATTACTACCACACGACAGCGCTGCCGAACGAATAAGCAGCTTTCTTAAACTTTGCGGCTAGACACCCGTTCTCTCAGTCATCGTATACCGATTCAAAGATACAACCTCTGCTCCGCTCTCACGGGCAACCCGAATCAGTAGCCCTGCTGCTAGCAGACTAGCAATCATAGAGCTACCCCCATAGCTAAACAGCGGGAACGGTAGCCCCGTTGTCGGCAAAGCCCCAGTCGCTACGCCAATGTTTAGCAAAGCTTGCCCCACCATCAAAACCATCACGCCGATCGCCACGAGTTGATGGACTTTGTTGTTAGCTTTAACCGCCACCCGCAGCGCCAATGTGCCATATATCACCAGCATCAGCATCAGCAGCAAACATCCGACGAAACCAAATTCTTCAGCAAACACTGCAAAAATAAAGTCCGTATACTGAATCGGCAGATAGAACAGCTTTTGCCGCGACAGACCAAAGCCTGTGCCTAGAAATCCGCCAGACCCGATCGCCAGCAAACTCTGAATCAACTGATAGCCATCTTGCCTGGGATCTGCCCAAGGATTCAAGAAGGAAATCAGTCGCCGCCGCTGATAAGACTTGAGGCTAACGCTAACGATCGCCGCCAGTAAACCCGCCCCCGCAGCGCTCCCCAAATAGGAAAAAGGCAGACCCGATGCTAGGGCAATCAGCCAGAGCATCATGCCACACAGCGAGGCGGTGCTGAGATTGGGTTGCAGCAGAATTCCGGCAAGCGTCACGACAAAAATTCCTAGCCAGGTGAGCCGCGTTGCCCAACTCAGCCGATCCCATTGCCCAAAGATTCGAGCCGATTGCAGCACCAGAAACGGTTTAATCAGCTCGGAGGGCTGAATGCCAACAGGGCCAATCACCAGCCAGCGCGTCGCCCCATTCACCGAGGTGCCCAAGCCAGGGAGCAGCGTCAGCAAAATTAGCCCCAGCATCAGCAAAACGCCCCAGTCTGCAAAGCCCAAGATGTACTTTAGGGGTGAATGCACCAGAATATTGAACCCGACTAGCCCAATACAGATCCAGACAATCTGCACCTTGAAGTAGTACAGACCATCGCCCCAATCTTTGTCGGCGATCGGGTAAGACGCAGAAAACATCACTACCAGCCCAACAAAAATCCAGAGAAATGTTAGCCAGCGTAAGAACCGAGCTTCTGCTGACCAATCTTGGGTTGAGGTGTCAAAGAAGGGGAGAAAATGGCGGAGTTTCACGGCTAGATAGCTTGAGGTGGAGTTGAGCGATCGAAAGCTCAAATACATTAACGCAAGTCAGCCCAATTTTTTCTCAACACTCAATTTTTTCTCATACCAATTTGAATTGGAACCACGACAGATCCCGGTATGGGCTTGGCAATGCCAAACCCCTTCTGAGGTTCGATGTGCCCACAAATTCGTTTAAATCGGTATAACCTTGATTAAAACTCAAACGCGGCAGATACCTTTTAAGAGCCACAGAGAGAGCGGTTCTCAAAAAATATCTGCCGCATCAACAGCATGATGGATGTAGAATCCAAAATCTGAAGTTTTTAGGCGATCGAGCAAGGTTCCCCAGAGTAAAGTTTTCTGGATAAAGCCCAGACTCTACAACAAGCCCGTGTTCGCGCCTGGTTTGCCCGTTGCCAACTCAACTTTAACGATTTTGCCACCCATCTTCATGATGCGCTGCTGCTCCTTAAACCAGTTGTCGTAGGGAACTAGCTTGGTGAAGTAGGTATTTTGCAGTTCCCGCTGGGTACGAATCCGGGTTTGGCTAGGAACACAGGCCGTAATTTTGAACATCCGCATGGGCTTTAACGCTCCCGTTTAAACTGGAAAATTTTGATTAAATCTAGAGACTGAACCTAGAAAATTTTAGGTACTTACTGCAAGTCTGGGAGTCTGATGTCAATCCTAGACCGTCACAGCGAGCCATTAGCTGCCGTTGACCCCCTAGCACTCACACCAAACTGCCCAGACCTAAAAAAGCTACGAGACTGAAGCGCTCACGTTCAAACTCTCAACTCAAACTCTTAGCTCAAGCCAGAGCAGATGTAGTCGAGGTAAACGCCCATTTCCTTCCCTGCATCAGCGCCCACCAAGCTGGCGGTCACTTCTTTGATGGCTTGGATTGCTTGCACTGTTGCTGCAACCGGAACGCCCAAGGAGTTGTAGGTTTCTTTCAAGCCGTTGAGCACGCGCTCATCAAGAATGGAAGGGTCGCCTGCCAACATGGCATAGGTAGAGTAGCGCAGGTAGTAGTCGAGGTCGCGGATGCAGGCTGCATAGCGACGGGTGGTGTACATGTTGCCACCGGGACGGGTGATATCAGAGTACAGCAGGGACTTTGCCACAGCTTCTTTGACGATCGCCGCAGAGTTGGCGCTGATGGTGGTCGCTGCACGAACGCGCAGTTCGCCGCTCGAAAAATAGCCCTTCAGCTTCTCTAGAGCAGACATATCCAGGTACTTGCCCTGAACGTCGGCAGAGTTGATTACAGCAGTAATTGCGTCTTGCATGATTTTGCTTCCTTAAAAAATGCGTTGATGTCTATCGGGCGATCGAAAAGTTCCAAGTCTTGAGCTGAGCTAACCCAGCGGCGGCTTAGCGCTCCTATTGCATAGCACCGATAACGTAGTCGAAGTAAGCACCTGCTTCAGAAGCATCTTCACCAGACAGCAGGGAAGAAGCCACGTTCTTCATGGCACGAACGCCTTCAGCAACCGCTTCGATGGGGGTTCCCAAAGACTTGTACATTTCACGCACGCCCACGATGCCGATTTCTTCGATCGGGGTAACGTCGCCAGAAACCACTCCGTAGGTGATCAGACGCAGGTAGTAATCCATGTCGCGCAGGCAGGTTGCGGTCATTTCTTCGCCGTAAGCGTTGCCGCCGGGAGAAACCACATCAGGGCGCTTTTGGAACAGCTGATCGCCAGCTTGCTTCACAATACGCTCACGAGATTCTGTAAGGACTTGAGCGATCCGCAGACGGCGTTCGCCAGAGGTAACAAAGCCTTTGATCCGATCTAGTTCGCCGGGGCTAAGATAGCGAGCCTCAGCATCTGCATTCACGATTGACTTCGTGACAATACTCATTGATGGATTCCTCCGAAAAGCAAGATGTAACCAGTGTGTTTAAACAGCACTTACCGCTGGGTAGCCTGAGCCGCTGAACGGCTAAGCCCTCAACCGTAAAGCCACGTTAGCCAGATAACTTTAAATTTAGCTATCTCTGCCTGATAATTTTCGAGCATTGCGTTCACACTCTTAAGGCATCCGTAACATTTTGTAATAATTTTCCTCATTCAGACATCTCATTCAAACAATCGGTGGAGATGAGAGCCTGCTAGAAGCAGCATACTTTCGGCAAAATCGCAACATCGAATTTCCAAAAAAGTTAGTGATTTTCTGAGAGATTTGAAGATTTGATGCGCTTCTCATTCTCAACTGTTGTTGGATTGCCGTTTTGACTTGGGCACACTGGAGCTAGGTCTTTTGCTTAACGGACTGTACAGGAAATGTTGAAGAGCAGCCAGTGGACTTTACCGTAGCCATTCCCACCTACAACGGAGAGCATCGCCTGCCTGAGCTTTTGGAGCGATTGCGATCGCAATCAAATCCGGCTAATCTGCAATGGGAAATCCTAATTGTGGATAACAATAGCAGCGATCGCACCCCTGAAGTTGTTCAGTCTTTTCAAGCTCATTTTCCAGTAGCCATTCGCCATCTCAAAGAGCCTTGCCAAGGTGCAGGATACGCCCGACATACTGCAATTCGATCGGCTCAAAGTGATTTAGTTGGGCTTTTAGATGATGACAATCTACCAGATGAAACTTGGCTGAGTGCGGCCTACGATTTCGCCCAAGTTCATGTTCAAGCTGGAGCATATGGCAGTCAAATTCGAGGAGAATTTGAAGTCAATCCCTCTGAAAATCTACGGCGAATTTTGCCGTTTTTAGCGATTACAGAACGGGGTGAGCAACCCACTTGCTACATCCGCTCACAGGGGCTTTTGCCGCCTACAGCAGGGTTAGTCGTTCGCAAACAAGTCTGGTTGGACTATGTGCCTGAAGCAGGTATTTTGATGAAACTAGGCTTTAAGCGATCGGATGGCAATCATTGTGGTGAAGATATCGAAGCTCTGGGTTATATTCATCGATCGCCCTGGGAAATTTGGTACAACCCCGCTATGAAAATCACCCATAAAATTCCGGCTTGGCGATTAGAAAGATCTTATTTACTCCCTCTTTTTCGCAGCATAGGGTTGAGTCGGTATGTGACTCGGATGCTCAAGATTCAGCCCTGGAAAAGATCGCTGATGGTCATGCTATACATCGCTAACGATTTTCGAAAAAGCGTGTTGCATTATTTGAAATATCGATCGCAGTTACAAACTGATTTAGCGGCTGCCTGTGAAATGGAGCTATTTTTAGGAAGTCTGCTTAGCCCTTTTCACCTCTGGCAAGCTTACTTTTGGCAAAAAAGCATTCGTAAAAAATCAGGTCTTTAATTTCATAGCTTTCAGGGGTGATCATGCATGTCATCGTTTTAGAAAATGAGCCATCTTCTCGTCGCGGGGGGCAAGAATTAAGCTTAATTGATATCTGTAAAGGGCTACATCAGAGAGGGCACAAAGTTAGTTTGCTCTACACGAAACCCGGTGATTTGTTGGAGCAATATCAAAGCTTTTGTACCCATATAGATTTTGTCGATGGATATAAATTGACATTACAAAATCCTGCTCAATTTTTTACAGGCTTGCGCGAAGTGGGTCAATCTATCAAAGCTGAGCCTGAGAGCTTGGTTTATAGCAATCAATATCAGGAAAGTTTTTTTGGCTATGGATTAGCTTCTCTCAAACGCATTCCCTTAGTCTGTCATTTACGACTACCTCCCCCTTCAACGTTGGGAATTCAATCTAGGCTAGGACTGCATGGCGCAAAACGATTAATTGCAATTTCACGCTGTACTCGAACAGATTGGATAGCCGCGGGCTTTGCCAATGACAAAATTAAGCTAGTTTATAATGGAATTGATTTAGGAAAGTTTCAGCCTCAAGCAAGTAAGCTAGCAGATAGTAAAGTGATTGCTTACGTGGGGCGATTAGACAAGGTCAAAGGTCTAGAAACTTTATTGAAAGCGATCGCCCTCCTCAAGTCAGAGGCAAATTCAGAGAAATTGCATTTGCGTCTGCTCATTGCCGGAAAGCCTTTGATCCAAAATGCTCACTACCAGGATTTTTTGCATCAGCTTACTCATCAGCTCAATATCACGGCAAACGTTGAATTTCTAGGTCATGTTGCCGATCCCGCCGAGGTCTATCGATCCAGCCATCTGGTGGTTTTACCCAGCCTTTGGGCTGAACCCTTTGGGCGATCGCTGCTAGAGGCGATGGCCTGTGGGGTGCCTGTGGTGGCTAGTCGAGTGGGCGGCATTCCAGAAGTGCTGTCAGGCGAGTTTGCGCAAGGGCTGTTTTGTCCCGGCGACGCAGAGGATCTAGCGGCAAAGCTGCGGTATGTCTTAGACTGGCAGGCTCAAGACCCTAGCTTAGGGCAGCGCTGCCGAGATTATGTGAGCGATCGCTTTCCCCTCAGCCAAGCCGTTGAGGGTGTAGAGCGAGTCATGCTGGAAGCGTTGAGTCAGTGACTGAACCTGTCATTTAACGCCACAACCTTAAAAGCATTCGTACTGAATCGGCAAATTCCATCTACCATTTATCAGGGTAAAAGATTCAGGACAGTTAAACACAAGGTTAGCTATGGCAGGACTCAGCGCCGATCAGCGTCACTATTATTATTCGAGTGAGGCAACCCGCACAGGCATTCACAAGCCGCTCTTGGCAGCGCTCTATCAAGTTCACCATCGTCCTGCCCTCAGCGACGGCGAAATGGGCTTGGGAATCTCTCCTGCTAACCGCATTGCTTTGGAACAGGTCAATAGCTTTGCGGCACAAGTCCAGTTTGCAGCCAATACCATTCGCAGTATCACCGATCGCCTCACGGCACAGGGCTGGAAAGGAGCCGATATCTGGGATGCTGACGCAGGTCACTACACCGATCGCTTTCTTCAGGCGATCGCCAACGGCTACAGTCCTCCCATAACTGATCTGATGGCAACCCGGCTAGAATCTGCCGATCTGCAAACGCTTCTGCAAACCTACAAAGCGAATACGTTGCAGGACTGGGCGATCGGCAGCTCAGATGCGCTGCCACCCAAACAATCCTTCCTTGATGCTGCCTTAGTTGAGCTTGCAGAACCTATTTCCCGCTATTACATGGGGCTGTCTTATCAACGTCAGGCTCTTCTGGAAGCCGTGCGAATCTGGCGGAAGCTGAATACGCTTGAGGGCGCGATCGCCTCTCTCTTACGCATTAACGAAACAGCCCTTAACCTTGCTAGCCTGGATGAAGTCACGCTTGATCGGGCGCTGATTCAGTTTATTCAGCAGCTTCCTCCTTTTTATGCGGGCTATCCGCACCAGAGAGAGGCGCTATTACGAATGGCTCAGCTTTGGCGACGGTTAGAGAGTCGAGAAGCCGCAATTGTCTCTCTACAGCAGAGCACTTCTCCTGAAACTGATATCAGCATTATTGATCCGGCGCTGATTGCCTTTGTCCAGCGTTTGCCTCAGCAATATCAAGGCAAAGGCGACCAGCGCAATGCCATGACCGAAACCTTTCGCCTCTGGCAAGACCTGGATTCGCGAGGGGAGGCACTCAAAACTCTGGGGGTAGACGCACGGGTGCTGACCGCCAGCAATCCCGATCGCAATGCTCTATTGAACGCAGCGACTCAGCTCGATCGGGCGCTCTTAGACTTCGTGAAGCACATCCCGACAACCTACGAGCAAAGCGATCGCCAGCGAGAGGCGTTGATTCGTCTTGTGCAGCTTTGGCGCGATTTAGAAGGACGCGATCGGGCAATTCAGACGTTGCTGGATGATTTGATTCGCCTAGAGCATCCCCAGCGTGGTGCCGATGCCCCACCTATCCCCGAACCCATAGCGTCCCTGGCGCGTCCAGATCGCTGGACACCCGACAATCTTCAAATTCATGCGCTCATCTTGCCCAACGGCAGTTTCACCTGGGCAGAGGCAACCCAGGGCGGAGCTTACTTGCCTGAGCATCAGGAAACCGTTGATGCGATCGTTCGGATTGCTGAACTGGCTGAGCAGGCTAGCGATCGCCTGGGTTGCCCACTGCGCATCACCCGATGGTACTGTCCTCGGAAGCGGCACAGTCTTGGAGATGCGATCGAGTTCTACTGCGAGGGATTGACGGGCAGCCAAATCTATCTAGCTTTAGATTCTGTATGGACAGGCAGCTTAGGACGATATACCCAAACGCCTTACCTTTGCTATATTGATGCGTCCCCTCATCAAGCTCGATGGAAAATTTAGGCGCGATCGCCTCCACAGGGCAAATTCCCATCTCTTGACCTACATGCACCTCTCTCTTTTGGCGCTTTCCCAACGGGTTTCAGGGGCGCTCCGCGCCCCACACTCTGTGCGAGATATGAGTTGCTCCACTCCTCCTGATCTCAAACGGATTGCCTCGTAATGGTTTAACGTGGAGACTGCCAAGCAGTCAAATATTCATCAATCTTCATGATGCAATTTATGAGTCGCAGGGCATTCTAAAACTACGTAACTCAAACCCTATACTTTAACCCTTCAACTCTTGCGGCAAAATGCTATGTCAACCCCGATCGTTTTTGTCGAATCCTGGTTGGCCCAAACTTCAAAACCTGCTAAACCAGACATCTCTGCACCTCAGCAAATAGGAATGATTTCATCAGGAGTTCTGGTTATTCTCCTGGTGGGTTTGGCAGTGTTTACAAAAGTGAAAATTACTCAGCTCAAAAAGCAGACACGCTTTGAAGAATTTAAAAATCGAGAGCTGCAAAAAAAGCTGAAGCTGGCGCTGAATACGATTGGCAAGATGGAAAAAAATCCAGATCTAATTCATTCGCGTGAATTTAATTTGGATTACTTAAGAATGCGGATGGAAGAAGAGCAGTTTCACTTCATCATCTTGAATCAAATCAAGATTCGAGTGAAGGAAAAGATATCGATCGCTCTCCGCCCATCGCAAGCTGAGCAAGGGCTGGTCGGCATTGCCAGCAGTGGGCGTCAGGTTGATGAAGTTTTTGATGTAGAGTACGACCCTTCTGGTTTACCCAAAGGCAATCGACGGGTTTTATTCCGCATTCAAATCAAGCTAATGAAGCTACCTACACAGCCAACCTCATTAACCATCGGTCAAATTATTGACTGTATGCACAAGTTTATGAGTCAGGAAACGGACGATCACTGGCAACCCACGATTCAGGGGCGCATCGCCTCAATTCACTGGGATCAAAAAGCAAAGCCAACGCCTCTTCTGGTCTTGGAACAGCTTAACGAAGGGGTCAACGTTACCTTCCGAACTACGCGCATGGCAGAGAGCTAGTCTAGATCTACTCCTTGTTTTGCAATGATGTTTTTTGAGTATCTTCAGCGTCCTAACTTGATGTGTACCTGTAAACTCTGCGTAAAGGCAGGAGGTAATGCTTGCGATCGCTCTCTTGAGTTGGGCACTCTAAGTTTAATCATCTTAATAGTGCAAGGAATCGTTGAGCATGGGACGCGATCGCGCTGGAAGCACATTACTCAAAGCCAAGAATCTGGGGAATTTAACCTCAGAGCTGAATATCTCACGTGATTTTGTCGGTAAGTCTGATCTCAGCGATTTGTATCGCGTTAGTTTGGGCGATCGCAGTAGCTTCAATCTGCAAATCTCTAACTTGAGTAAAGGTGCAAAAGTAAGGCTGGAGATGTTTACTCTTAGAGAAGCCAAAAGCGAAGCGCTGAAGGCAATCGGGCGATTGGATTTTAGCCAACTCAAAGGCAAGAACCTCAGCAAAAATATTAGCTTTATCACTAAAAGAACGCTTGATAAAAATAGCAAGCCGCTTCAGCTTGTGCTAGATGCAGGGGAGTATTTCTTTCGCATTGCATCTCACAAGGGTGACACTGTTTATAAATCGATCGCGTTTACTAGCTCAATTTCTGCTAACTCCCCTAGCGATCCCACGCCCAACAACCTTACGCCCAATAGCCCTGCTCCTAGCAATCCAAATACGCCCATTCCCCCCTCGTCCCTCCGGTTCGATCGCCAATGGATTCGTCAGTTGGGTACCGCCCAGAATGACTATGGCTATGGCTTGGCGATCGTAGGCGATAATCTCTACCTTTCTGGCTCTACCGAGGGGAGCTTGAACGGGGCAAATCAGGGCGATCGAGACAGTTTTACGGCGCTGTATACCACCGAAGGCGCCCTGCAATGGCAGCGGCAGTTTGGCAGTCCAGGTATTGATACAGCCGCAGATATTGCCGCAGATGGCAGTGGTCATTACTACGTGGGCGGCGTTGCATCTGGCTCCTCTGGAATTCCAGATGGCTATGTCTCCAAATATGGCGGCAACGGGACTCAAGCATGGTCAAAGCAAATTAAGCTGGGTGGAATTGAGGCGATCGCAGGCATTACAACAGACAACTCCGGCAATGTCTACGCTTCTGGGTTGGTCAGAGGTATTCCAGGCTTCACTCCAGCCAATGCTTATGTAGTCAAATATGACAACGCGGGTAGTGAGCTGTGGTCGAAAGAATGGAGCGGCTCTGGTTCCAGCAGCGCAACGGGTGTAGCGATCGACCTAGACGGCAATGTCTACATTGCGGGTATTACCAACGCCACTTTGACTACCGACATTAATCGACCCCTCACGGGCGGCGATGTGTTTTTGGCAAAATATAGTGCTAGCGGCACGAAGCTTTGGGATCAGACGATCGCCACCTCAGCGGCAGAATACGCCCGTGGCATCGCGGTAGATGGCAGCGGCAATGTCTACATCACAGGCGAGACAGAGGGTACTTTGCCCGGACAGACCAGCGCTGGCGGTACAGACGGATTTGTAGCAAAATACAGCGCTACCGGAACTCAGCAGTGGCTGAAGCAGTTTGGCACGGCTGGATTGGATGAATCTCAAGCCATTGCCACCAGCGAGACAGGCTATGTCTTCCTGACGGGTGAAACGACAGGAGGCATTTTTGGCAACCCCAGCGCTGGTGGTTCCGATGCCTGGATTGCCGCATTTGGCACTGACGGCAGCTTGGCTGTCAGCACGCAGGTCGGTACTGCCGCAGCCGACGAAACCTATGGCATTGCAGCATCCGGTAACACTATCTATGTGCTGGGGCAAACCCTGGGGGCGATCGCAGACACCGCTAATCAGGGACAATACGATGATTGGGTCGCAAAATACGTTGTAACCTAAACCCCTCAGATTGCCATCTGTCGCTGTCGCCAGTTTGCTTAGGACATTTTGGGTGGAGCACTTTGCGTCCCACCCAAAATGTCCCCGTCCTAACCGCCTTTGCGCTTACTATATTTTCGAGAGGTTCATGGCGAGAACCTCTTGAAAAACACGATTCAGTCATGGCTAGAATTTGTGTTCTCACTCCGTCCACCTGTTGCCATGGCGGCTAGAACGGCTTGCTGACTCGCCTGACTATAGATCGTTTTGAGATAGTCCAATAAAAGCTGAGAAGCGATCGCCCCTTGATTGCCTCCCATCTCTGCCTTAAAAGGTATAGCGCCCAACACATCTAGAATGGTTTCGCTGCTGGGAGGTGGCACTACTACAACCAGAGAGGCTTCTAGCTGCTCATCGTATTGCCAGAAAGTTGCCAGATCAATTTGAGAAGATTCTGGAATTGCTTCCTCAACGGGTCTAACCTCGCCTTGGGTGCTACGAGTCTGACGCAGCGCTGTGATGATTTGCTCTTTACTGCGACCGCGTAGCTGAAACAGCACAAACGGATCTTCGCTAAAGCGATCGCCCAGCAGATAATAAACGGCTCCGATGTGCTTGCAAGGATTCGCCGGATCAGGACAAGAGCAGCGGCTGTGAATGTCGAACTTGGTGTAAGGAAACAGACTCAGCCCGTTGGCTGTAAAGACTTCCTCAATATTCTGCGGCATCTCCCCCGACAGCAGCTTCGCCGAAAAAATGGCTCGCTCTGACATTGACTCAATCACATACTGCCACTGCTCATCATCGAAGGGATCAAGGGACAGAGACACATCATAGGGTTCTGGAGCCGTTCCCTGAACCTGCGCCGAAACCTGAGAGCCATCAAACTGGATATCTAACACGTTGCCTTGACGAGCATAGTTCCGGGCGCGTTCGAGCCGTCGCCGCCAGCCAAAGGATTCCAGCACATCAACCCAGCGCTGTGCCCACCATTCGCGGTTAGATTGCGTGTCGTAGTGAGTCATTGATGAGGCACCCCATATCAGGATGGTCAAAAAATAAAGGACTGAGCATCAGGCTTGATTCCTGGCTCAGTCCTTATGATGTTAGAGCGAATGGTTGAGATTCAGCAACTTGAACCTAGCTCAGCGACTCCAGATAATCCCGTACCCGGTTGCGGCGCTTGGGCTGTCTCAGCTTTTGCAAAGCCTTAGCTTCAATCTGGCGGACTCGTTCCCGTGACAGGTCAAGGGCACGACCGATTTCGGCAAGGGAGTAAGGCTGTCCATCGCCCATGCCAAACCGCATTAGGATCACGTCCCGTTCACGGCTGGTGAGGTCAGTCAGCAACTGCTGCAAGTCCCGATGCAGCGCTTCCCGCATCAGCACTTCCTCTGGGGAAACATCTTCAGTTTCTAGCAGGTCGCCCAGCTCGGTGTCACGCTCTTTGCCCACCTTTGTTTCCAGAGAGACGGCGCGAGGCACCCGTAGTAGGACTTCTCGCACCTGCGCCGGGGTCATTTCCAGCTCTAGCGCCAGGTCTTCCATGGTCGCAGTCCGACCTTTCTCCTGGGAGATTTTGCGCTGCGCCTTCTTGATTTTGTTCAGCTTTTCGGTGATGTGAACCGGGAGGCGAATGGTGCGGCTTTGAGTGGCGATCGCCCTTGTAATCCCCTGGCGAATCCACCAGTAGGCATAGGTGCTAAAGCGGTAGCCTTTAGTCGGGTCAAACTTCTCTACAGCTCTCTCCAGACCCAACGTACCTTCCTGAATCAGATCGAGCAGCTCTAGCCCCCGGTTCTGATACTTCTTGGCAACCGATACCACTAAGCGCAGGTTGGCTTTGATCATGTGATCTTTTGCCTTCACGCCTTCTGACTGAACTTGATCTAGTTCTGCCACCGTTAGCTCTGCAAGCTCTGCCCAGTGACGCTTGCCCGATGCCAACAGCGGCTTCAGCTCAGCCACTGGAACTTCTGCATCAGTTGCCCAGCGCTCCAGAGAAGGGCGGTGTCCTAGGTGAGAAGCAAGGCGATCGTGGGTTTCAATAATTCGCACATACTGCTGGATTTGAGCATCGGTTTCAGCCGCAGTGTTACGCAGCTCGACTAAGCGCATGTAGCGCTGGACGCTTTGAGCTTCAGAAACTTCTTCATCGCGTCCTAAGAGCCGGACTCGACCAATTTCCTGGAGATATAGACGCACGAGATCGGTGGTACGCCGTCCCGCAGCCTTCGCCACGCTGGAACCTGAATATTCTATTTCTAAGTCTGCCAGGTCGTGATCAACTTGCGATTCGTCCAGCTCTGCTCGATTTGCATCGTTGGCAAACTGGAGGTTAACGACGTTAGAAGACTCATCGTAGTCGGCATCCGCGTAAAAGGGTTGTGCTGGCATAATGCTTGTCTCAATTGCTCCAGGTAACAAGGGGGCGTTCATTGTTGCTTACGGCTATTGTTCCCACCATTCGGGATCAATTAACTTAGGACGAAATAAATTGCTTAAAGTTTCGCCCCGTGAGTTTTTCGACTGGCAGCCGTCCTATCAGGCGCAGTACCCAGGAAGGGTGCTGATAGAAACCGTGGTGTAGATGTAGCTCATGGGTTAAGTCAGCAATTACTCCTAGTTCCCCAGGGGATATAGTCATCTACATCTCTTGTATCCCTAATTCCTGAGGACATTCTTGAAATCTTTGTGGGTTGCCATCAAGCGGCAATGAAGATCGGCTTTGGCGGGTGGCACTGCGTAGACAGCACTGCGAGGTAGCACCGCGATCAAGCCTCAATATTTGAGTTCCTGTCAGGCTCTTTCGATGGCAAGGCAATCCGAGCGATCGCATCCTGCACAAAGACCCTAATAAACTCATCACGGCGGTTGAGCTGAAACTGCTCCTGTACAACCTGCGCCATGCCGCCATCTCCCCAGGTTTGGTCGCGACGGAAGTACTCAATGAAGCTTTTTCCGGCAATGCGGGTCAGGTAGGCTGCCGTTACGCCCTGGATGGCACGACCAATGAGAAAAGTGCCGACATTCGTTTGAAGAGCAATCGAGAGAAGTTCGATCGCGCCTCGCACTACGCCTAGGCTGACGAGAGTTTTTGCCAATGAAATGGCCAGCTCTTTGCCGCGCTCCAGATTAATCTCGCAGCCATAGACTCGCCCTAATTCCACCACCATCTGGGCATTGATGGCAGCCGTGGCAATCAAATCAACGAAGGGTAACGGTGTGACTGAAACCACCCCAGCACTGATCCACTGGTAGCGATCGACTATTTTCTCAGCTTGAGTTTGGCGCTCAACATCAATCAGCTGGCGGGCTTCTGCGCCCAGCCGCTGCGATTGCAGCAAGATATTATCAGCAATCAAGTCTTCCCCTTCCGATCGCAGCACTGCCGCCATCCGCCGCAGTAGCGGAATAACTTCTGGCTCAGGCTGAAATAGCTCGCCGTTCTCTAAACGCACAGGCTGAGGGTTAGCGGCGATCGCCACAATATCTTCGAGTGGAATCAGCGTCTGGACGCGCTGCCGAATCCGATTGAGCAAAACATCTAGGTCAGCTTCGGGATATAGATCGGTTTTATTGAAGACGAGGAGCGATCGCTTGCCAATTTCCGTTAAAGCCCGCAGAGCCGTATATTCTGACTGGCGCAAATCATTGTCGATCACGAACAGCAGCAAATCAGCATCTGTTGCCATCTGCCGAGCCAGGTTTTCCCGCTCTGTACCAATGATGCCGATTTCTAGGATGCCGGGAGTATCAGCGATTTGAATTTCTCGATCTAGCCCTTTAAGCTGAAAGCGATAGATCTGCCCCAACTCTGTCGTGCCCAGCGTCGCGCCGACTCGACCCGCCATTCGACCGATCACAGCATTGACGATCGAAGTTTTCCCGGCTGATCCCGTGCCAAAAATCACGACATGCAGCTCTCGAAACGATAGACTTTGCTCAATTTCACGGGAGCGATCGATCAACGCCTGTCGTGCAATCTCATCTTGAATCTGAGCCACCTGCTGCTGCACCGCCTGAAGGGTTTCACGGGCAACCTCTGCCTTTTGCTCAGGAAGCTTGACAGGCTGCGGGCGATCGGCTCTCTGACGGCTGGTTCCTTCACGAAAAAGGGGCAGCGTGAAATAGAACAAAGCCGCCACAGCGCAGATCAGAAGCGCCAGCATCAGCGCTACCAGAATATTTGCCAGCAGCGGAGAGGTGATGGCGATACCAAAATAGAGCTGCGATAGAGAGCCTGTCAGCCATATTACCAGCCCCAAAATTAGAAGAATGCCAGCGACAAGCGCTAGGAGGCGTGAGCTAGACATCAGCGACTCCAGAGGTTAGCGATCGAAACCTTGGGCATCTCTTACAGCCATTTTCAATTGCATAAACCACGGTTATTTCAGTAGAAGCCTCACTCCGCGAGGCTTCTACTGAAATAACCCAGACTTAACCGAGCGCAAAGTGCCGTAAACCGTTATGGGCAGCATTAAAGGCTTATCACCCTTAGCGTACTACTCCCTGGATGCAAAGCCGCCACTTCTGCGACCGCCCTCACGGCTGCCGCCCTCTTCACGAGGTTTTGCCTTGTTAACGCGAATTTCTCGACCGAGCCATTCAGCCCCATCCAATTCAGCAATGGCTTTGTCTTCTTGAGCGTCTTCTTCCATTTCCACAAACGCAAAGCCGCGCTTTCTGCCTGTTTCGCGATCGGTCGGCAGACTAACCCGGCTCACCTTGCCGTACTCTGCAAAAACCTCCCGCAAATCCTCCTCGGTAGCCTGAAAAGACAGGTTGCCCACGTAAATAGTCACGGCTCTCTCCAAACCTTAGCAATACAAGAGACAGTTCGGAGAAGTTCAAAGAATGCAAGTGCAGAACCTTCAACTTTTCTACCGAATACTGCATTTGCTGGAGATCATATCCGATTTATGTGGTAACAGCAAAATTGCGCCATCTTTTTTTAATTAATTTTTGCCATTGCCTAATTTTAGAGAGGAATTCTCCCAATCCATAGCAACCGCCAAGGCGGTTAGGAGGGGACATTTTGGGTGGGGCGCGCAGCGCCCCACCCAAAATGTCCTAAGCAAACTGGTGACAGCTATGAGCCGACCTATCGGCTAACGAACGACTTGCTGCATATAGTTACCCCAAAGCTGAGCAGCGTCTGCACTCGTTCCGGCAGTAGGCGTGTTGTCGTCGTTGCCAAACCAAATGCCCGTTGCCAAAGCCTGACCCGGTACATAGCCAACAAACCAAAGATCTGTATTGTCATTATTGGTGCCAGTTTTACCCGCTTCGCCCAATCCCAGCGCCGCGTTGCGTCCGGTACCCGACTGCACCACGCCTTGCATCAACGAAGTCATAATGTCAGCGACCTGGGGATCAAGGGCAGGGAGATTAGTCTGGGCATTTTGCTGATAGTCAAAAATGACGCGACAGGTTTTGAAATCTTGGGGGTTAGTGCAATCGCTACTGTCTAAAATGCGGTTGATCGTGTGGGGCTGGTTGCGAATTCCCTGGTTTGCCAGAACGCTGTAAGCTCCTGTGAGTTCCAGTAGATTGACCTCACTCTGCCCCAACACGAGTCCAGGAACCGGATTAAGCTTAGAGGAGATCCCCATGCGCTGCGCCGTCCGCACCACCTGGTCTAGCCCCACCTCTTGCCCAATGCGCAGGGCAACAACATTTTCCGATCGCGCCAACGCACTATACATATCTAGACTGCCGCCGCCCGATTTACAGCCCTCAAAGAACTGTCCGCCCCAGTCGAGCGGAGCACAGGAAAAGGCGGCGCTGGGCGAAATTCCCTGCTCGATCGCTGCCGTATAAGCAAACACCTTGAAAGTCGATCCGGGCTGCCGCATGGCCTGAGTCGCTCGGTTGAACTGGCTCTGCTGAAAATCAATGCCGCCCACAAGCGCCAAAACCTCACCCGTACTGCTGTCGAGGGTAACAAGGGCGCCTTGTGAGAACCCAGCAGATGCCCCTGTGGTGCCTACTGCTGCCTGTAGACTCGCCTCCGCCTTAGTCTGCATCTGGGGATCTAGGCTGCTTTCCACAATAAAATTGCCTTCCTGGGCCAGCTGCTCACCCAAGAGCGTATCCAAATCTTGAAATACCTGACCGTAAAAATAGGGGGCGATCGTGCTTTCTAGCTCCTTAATTGCCGCTGGATTGATCTCGATCCGCGATCGCCTTGCCCGCTGCGCTTCCTCTAGGCTGACGGAACCCTGAGCTGCCATGCGGTTGATAACGCGATCGCGTAGCTCCACTGCCGACTGGTAATCTCGCACGGGATTAAATCGGTTTGGGGCAGGCAGGATACCCACAAGGGTTGCCGCATCAGATAGCGTCAGGTCTTTCGCCGATTTGCCGAAATAAAATTGCGCTGCATCCTCAAAGCCATAGTTGCCGCTGCCCAGATAGACGCGATTCAGGTAGGTCAGCATCAGGAAATCTTTGCTGTAGGCAGCTTCCAGCTTCAGAGCCACCATTGCCTCGCGGATCTTGCGGCTGGCAGAATCTTCGGTGCCCACGTAGTCTCGGAAAATGCTGCGCGCCAACTGCTGCGTGATGGTGCTGGCTCCTTCGCGAATTTCGCCGCCCTTAACGTTGGTCACGAGGGCGCGGGTAATCCCGATCGGGTCAACGCCCCAATGCCAGTAGTAGCGGGAATCTTCTGAGGCAATCACCGCCTTGGGCAGGAAAGGCGAGAATTCCGAAAGCCGCTTATTTTCCAGATGTGCGCGTGTTTCGATTGGTCTGAGGGGTGTTTCGCCATCTCGTGCATAAACCACAACTGGACCCTGTACAGAGGCAGGCAAAGGAGTCACCCCAAACTTTTGCCACTCAAACCCGACCCATGCAGCAGCGATCGCCGTCAGTCCCGTGAAGCCATATAGCCCGTACTTGATTGCCTTGACGTAGGTTGGAGGCGGATTGTGATACTGAATCTTCACAGCTGCCGCCAATTCAGGAGGCCCTAACGTTAGAACATCGCCATGGTGCAGCGTTACCTTGGCAAGCCGCCGTTTACCTCGGTAGATGCCGTTGGTGGAGTTTTCGTCCTTCATCACAAACGGATCGTGGGGCTGCTGCTTGTCGCGCGTCATCGAGAGATGCACCTGGCTCACCACCGGATTTCGCACCACAATATCGCAGGATTTAGAGCTGCGCCCTAGTACGTAATGCTCACCCAGCAGCGGGTAAATTTCTGCTTTATCAGAGTCGGCATCCTGCACCCACAGTTCCGGCACTTTGGCGTTGGGCTTAAGGGCAAGCTGGGAAAAGTTAACCTTTGCCTGAATAGTTTGAACGGCTTGCGTGATGGCCCGCAAGAACGTCTTTGGCGGGTTAGAGGGCGAATTGGGCGGTGTAGGTGGTGTAGAAGGTGGAGTCATGGACAGCTCGTGCAGAGTCACTCAAGACTAGATACAGTTTGACCCGCTGAAGTTTCCGAAGAGTTCTCCAAACTCAGCTACGCAACATTGTACTGACTGTATTGTACCGACTGTCCTACAAGTCGCAGAAAGCCTAGGCAGACTACTCAAGTTTTTGCGGATCAGGTTTCTGCTGAGGGAAGGCGATCGCCCAAAAAAAATCCCCAGCTTTTGGCCGGGGAAATCTATCAGGGTGCATCTACCACTCCCTTATGCAGAGAAGTCAGGCTAATTCAGGAGAAGGGCTGTGAGGTTACCGTGAAGACCGATCCGTGAAATTTAGAGATTGTGCGAAGCTGCCAAAATCCTGCGTGAATTCCGAGATCTAAAAATTCAAAGATATGCCTTTCGCCAGTTTGCTTAGGACATTGGCGGGGCGCTGCGCTGTCACACCCAAAATGTTCCCGTCCTAACCCCCTTGGCGGTTGCTATATGCTGGATATGTGTATCCTCATCTTGCTCTCGCGCTCTAGAAAATTATGACGGCTCAGGCAGAAGTTTTTCGGCAAAGCGACTTGATTAATCAGCTCGTGCTCGATCGCCAGACGTTGGAAGAACTGGGGCGCGTCGAGACTCTGTGGATGTATCCTCCTGTGCATCGCGTGTTGGGCTTCATCTGCAAGTCTGGATTTCTGGGCAACACAAAATCCGCCTTCAAGCTAAGCCAGATTGCCGCCATTGGAGCCAGTGGTGTCTTGACTCACGCACCCTCTGAACCAACCGAGGCCAAAAAGGTACAGCAGCTTGAGTCGTTGATTCAGCATGAAGTGTGGAGCAACGAGGGCAATCAGCTCGGCAAAATTACGGATTATCTGTTTGAGCTAGAGACAGGCAAGATTAAAGCCTATCTGTTTATTTCTAGCGGCTGGGCAGGTATAACGGGCGAAGTTTATGAATTGCGCCCTGCCGACATTGCCAGCTTTGGCAAAAAGCGCGTTTTGGTGGCAGAATCTGACACCGATCGCTTCACCATCTATCAGGAGGGAATTTCTCAAAAGCTGATCAAAGCCAAAGATTCCCTGACGCAAGAAGCCTCTGAGGAGTTGCGATCGCTGACTCAACGGGCAGAAACCTTGACCGAACAAGTCACAGAGCGAGTGAGAGGAAAACTTTACAACCTGGCTGATCAAGCGAAGGCGAACGCCCAAATGCTTTCTCAAAAAGCGAAAGAAAAAGCTCAGATTCTCAATGAGCAATTGGGTGAGCAGTTGGGTGAACAGTTGGACGACTTGAGCGCCAAAGCCGAAACCCGAACTTTTTCAGAACGAGCTAAGGCGACAAGCCAGACTCTTGCCGAAGAAGTGAAAGAGCGATCGCATTCTCTGAGCAAGCAGCTTGGAGCGAGCTTTCAGACCTTGACGGTGCAAGCCGAGGAAATTTTTGAAACCGTCCGAGAAAATTCTGGATTTGAGGCTGGATCTAAGCAAGAGGAGTCTCAAGCTGCTAGTTCGGATGACTCACTGGATGATGACTGGCTAGATGATGACTGGATGAATGATGAGCCGAGCCTGAAAACTGAGCCAATTCTACGGAATGAAGATGCGACAGCTCAGCATCATGAACCAGATGATCTAGATGATGAGCCTTGGATTTGACTCAAGAGTCTTTGAGTAAGTTTTGGGGCAGGGCTGAATCCGGGTATGAATTTTTTTGAAAGGGGCGCGGAGCGCCCCTTTCAAAAAACTCATGCATAAAACCAGCAGCGCCGTTTTGGGATAAGTTCTCAGGCGACTCTTCAAAAATCTTTACTTTAAGGAAGGGTGGAGCGATCGCCCCCATTAAAATCTGCGCTATGCTAAATCGCTAAAATGCTGTGAATTTGCCAGTTCTCGCAGATACGCTACAGACAGCGCCAGGTTGTGGGCTGCTGCAAATAAATATCTAGCTCTAGCGTCCATCCTGAATTTTTAGTGTTATATTGCTTGCTGTATTTGACATCCCTGAAGGTGGCTATGGAAACGAAAGAGATGACTTCCCGTAGGGTTTGTATTCCACGCTCCTCGGCTGAAAAGGTCAGGACTACCCTGTTGGGGGTTCTGTCGTTGGGCACCCTTGCTCTATCTGCTTGCAGCGTGGCAGACTTAGCTCCCCGCGATGTCAGTTCATCTGTTCCTAGCGCTACTCCTACACTTAGCGCTTCCCCTTCGCTTGGCACTTCACCGAGCGCTTCTGCGATCGCTAGTGAGTTTACCTTTCCCCAAAGCTCTTGCGGCGACCAGGCTGTTTCCCCTAGCGAAAGCTGGTACCCCGTATATATCGACAAAAGTGATATCGCTCAGATTCGCAATCGGTACTGCAAAGATGCTGTCAGCGTCATCAGAGATAAAACTGGCGTACCCTCGGTTCAGGTTGCTAGCTTTACGACCTACGGCAAGGCTCAGCGGTTTGCCCTAGCGGTAGGCGGCGAGGTAGAACCCGTGGGCATCTCGCGCACCTCGCTAGATGCCCGGATAACCAGCCAGGACTCTCAAAGCCCTGACAGTAGCACCCGTGCCGATGTGGAATCCACCGATAAGGCTGTCCTCACCTCAAGCCAGCCTCAAGCCCCCATCAATGTGCGGGAGCGTGCCACCACCTCTGCCGGGATTGCGCACATCGGCTATGGAGGCGATCGCCTCAGCATTCTCGACAAAATGCAGGGAGAAGACGGCAACACCTGGTACAGCGTTCGTCTAGAGTCTGGAGAGAGAGGCTGGGTCAGAAGTGATTTTGTCTCGCAAGATGCCAATGCTTCAAGTTCTGGCATCCAAAGTTCGAGCGCTCAAGATCCTGCAACATCGGGTAACCTCGATCGTTCTTTGACTGCTTCTGCTTCCCCTTCTGCCTCTGCTGAGTCCTCTACTTCAGGCTCTGCCCGATCGGCAGTTCTGACGGCTAGCGAACCCGATGCGTTGATTAACGTCCGCACTGGTGCCAGTACCTCGGCAGAAGTACAGTCTACAGGCTATGCAGGCGATCGCATTCAGGTGGTTGACAAAAAGCGAGGAGAAGATGGAGAGACCTGGTATAGCGTTCGGTTTGAGTCGGGTACAACGGGCTGGGTGCGCAGCGACTTTGTTTCTAGCAACTAATTTTCTAGCCACTCATTTGGGCTGAAAAAATCTTTTCCAGCTCACCCCAAAACGAAATCATTGGCGTTTGATTGAGTAAGCAAAACTGGGCATCGGAGACTCCCACGATCGTCCAGTTGTCGCAGACCTGCTGCCCAATGTCGATCGCTACAAACAGCAAATCTAGGCGCGCCGCAGCCTTCAGCGCCATATCAAAAATTGCTTCCTCTTCTTCAACCGTCAGCCATTTTAACGGGTCATCTACCTCCCAGAAGTAGGCGTAGGTGAGAATCGTTTGTCGATAGAGATAGACCCGAAACGATCGCCCCAAGGGTTTGCCTTTCGGGTCAGCCTGACCATAGTGCAAATCGGCAGCTTGGCGCACCTCTGCCCAAGACTGAGCCGATTTTACTGGCGCTAAGTCTGACAATTTACTATAGATATTGCTAAATTGCTGAGCGATCGCATATTGCTCAGGTCGGTTCAAAAGCTGGATATTTCTGCTGAGAAAAGCGTCGTAAACTGCTCTGTAGCGATCGATCGAGGGTGGCGCACTTAACCAGATGCCAAAGCTGTTCTGAGGCGGATTGGTTTGGGGTTGAAGCGTTGCTGCGATCGCTCCAAGGCTAAAGTTTTTTGGCAATGAGTAGACTGAAATTCCCATTACGGCCGCAATTTTAGAGGCGATCGATTCAGGGTCTTCGCTTAAAACAATCATCCTCATGTGATTTTGGACTGCTTCTCTACAGAAAACTATTCAGCAATGTTTTCCTAAATCGCTTTAGACTGCACCGCTTGAGCAGCTCAGCAGACTCATCATGTGTGATCCTAACCGTCTGAACCCACTAAGCTATTGTCTCGGCAAAACGAGTTTCAATGATCCAGTCACTCCGAGGAATCGCACTTCTATTTTGCCACTCGATCGTGAAATCTAGGGTGTAGCGCTGCTCAAACCCATCCCTTTTTCCCGCCTGAGCTTCCTGAACTTTGACGACCCTACTTCGAAGTTGATGTCGATGAAAATATTGGGTGATCGTGTGCAGGTAATGATTTTTTGTGGTGTGAACTTTGCCCACACCACAAAAAATCATTACTCCTTGAGGACTACCAAATATGGAATGTCTGGTAAAAGTACGCAGTTTGAGTAAAGCTGAATCTTGATTCTTCAGGATATGCCGGGATGTTTTTCTAGAAGGACATTGTCGAAAATACAGAGTAGTCCGCATTGATACCTGATTTTCCAGCTTCTACCCAAAAGTGCAATTTCATGATTGAAGTCCCTTCTAGAACGGTAAGTAAAGAGGAAGTTGGCAGGCTTTACAAGCGATTCCGAAGAGTGGTGCTGGCTTCATCTGCTAATCACTTGACAAAATATCAGACCGGAGAACTTAATCAGGAAGTAAGGGCGCTCATTCATCGAGAAACCCAGCAGCTTTATCGGCAGTTGCGAACGGTTGCTTTTGCGTCTTCTCTCAGCAATGTCAAACAAATCCAGCTGCCTGTTCGGGGCGGAACTAACGCAGGGCTATATCGTAAAGATCCCCGCAAGCTCCATCAGGAGTTTCGTCAGGCTGTTCTGATCTCGTCTGCCAATATTCTTAGGCAAAAGGCAGCCGCCTCACTCCAAGAGTCTGTCCGAGAAACTGTAAAAATTCTGAATGTTGAGATTGATAATCTGTCTAAGCAAGAGTTTTTAAGTAAGCTCAGTCGGGGCGTTGTCTTTACACCCAATGTCGATCATTTAATGAAATTGCAGCATGATCCAGCGTTTATGGCAGCATACCAACAGGCTGATTACCGAGTTTGTGATAGCCAGGTTTTGATGTATGCCTCTAAGTTTTTGGGCAAACCTATTAAGGCAAAAATTTCGGGTTCAGACCTGTTCCCTATGTTTTGCGAACATCATAAAGATAATGAATCCACTAAGATCTTCTTACTAGGGGGTGCTGAAGGGATTGCGAAACAGGCTCAACGGCGAATTAACGATCGCATTGGTCGGAACATCATTGTTGCTGCTCACTCTCCCTCGTTTGGCTTCGAGAAGAATCAGCAGGAATGTCAATTCATTATTGATCTGATTAATCGATCGCCCGCTAACGTGCTTGTGGTCGGAGTAGGTGCGCCCAAACAAGAAATCTGGATTAGTCGATACCGCTCTCTGCTGCCAAAAATCAATATTTTTCTAGCCGTAGGTGCGGCGATCGACTTTGAGGCAGGCAACAAGCCGCGTGCGCCCAAAGTGATGAGCGACCTAGGCATTGAGTGGCTGTATCGGCTGCTCACTGAACCCAAGCGATTGTGGAAGCGTTACTTGATAGATGATTTGCCGTTTATTGCTCTAGTTCTCAAACAAAAGCTGCGGAACTGGCGATCGTCAGACTTGGGTGGATAAAATCCACTGGTACGAGCCTAGCGCAATGCGCTTAGATCCAAAGAGATATTTTTGAGAGCCGCGCGGAGTGCGGCTCTCAAAAATATCTGCCCCATAACCAGTTTAAATTGGTGTGGGATGTGGCTGTCGCCAGTTTGGTTGGGAGCAGTTTCTTGTGCATTTTCCCCTATCAGGAAATAGGAATTCGCCCCAGGATATCAATTTTGTTATTATCTTTAACCTCTACCAGAACAGCTTCCCCAGACTGCGGAAAAATATCGCTCAGATCCGTAATATTAACCTGATGAGAAATCATCACAACCACACCCGGCACCGCTTGATTTTCTAGCATGAATTTCTGGACTTGTGCTGTCTGTTCATCGGCAGTGCTGCGATCGCCAAAGAACGAATTTAGGGGTGGGAAAGGTTCAACCTTGCCCAGGTTCATCAGTTCAGCAGTTTCTAAGCAGCGGCACCACTGGCTCGATAGCACCTTGGTCACCGAAACATTGCGACTGCGAAACGCCTCTCCGATGCGAATGGACTGTTGCCTCCCTTCCTCTGAAAGATTGCGTTGTGTGGAGCAGTCCCCTAGCCTAAAGTTAGGCGGATCGCCTGTTCCAGGGGCCGTTGCATGTCGAATCAGCATAACGAAACTTCTCTGGTCTGCTTGCTGAAGTAATGACCACAGTTCCTCCTCAGATCGCTCTATCCCAGTTCGTACCTCGACCGAGACGCTGTTGGTTGGCGTAGAATTTGCAGGGGTTGAGGGAGAGTTTGGTAAGGCACTGTCAGCCTTTGACGTTACGGACGGGCTAGACGTTATGGCAGTGCCCTGGATAGAGGGAGCGCTGCCACAACTGACTAAAGTGAACGCCGCGACCAGCAGCCAGCTTCCGCTTTTTGCATATAATTTAGCCTCTATATGAAGCGTTTTCATGAAAGTCTGAATGAATAGATGGGATAAGCAGCATCAAATGATAGGGTGATGGGCATGGATACCCTGCTCATAGTGACTCCGTAGAACATCCATGCCAAAGTTATTTCTCAGGTCATGCCAGACCGTATGAATATGATTGGCATTGTTTTGAGTATTGTCGTATTCAATCAGAACTGTAGGTCCCTGGAACCGATAGTAGTGAGCTTGTTGCGGTTCTAGTGCCCCAGCCCAGGCAAAGCGGATCTGATCAATTCCAGCCTTCTGAATCTGCTGCAATTGCACAGTTGCCAGGTCATCTCGCAAGTTGCGAACGTAGGTTTCTATTAGGCGGATTGCCCGATCGCGGCTATCCGTTTCCATGTCGCTCAGCAACAGTCCAGCCGATCGCTCCAGGCTTACAGAGCGACCGGGTCCTGTCAGAATATCGCCAAAGGATTGGTCAGCGAGAATGAGCTGCTGACGTTGAGCTGAGGATAGACTTTGCAGGAGTTCAAACGCCAGATCTTGCTCTTGAGGTAACGCTCGCAATCCTTGCTGGAGCGGAACTTGGACTTTTGCCGGATTTGCCCCCAAAAATGCAGGAGTGACTGTCACGATCGCCTCCGATATCACAGCAATATTCAAAGACAAGTGATGCCCTTCCAGCCGCCATCCCCAGGGAACCTGAGCCGGATTGCCAAACACGGTGACAAAATAAAGCTCCGGATCTCGAATAGAGGGCGAACCCCCCATCTCTCGCAGAACGGTCTCCAGCGTCAAGATGTTTTGAACTTTGCGATAGCCAACTTCACTCAAGCTGAATTGCAGCAGACGATCGACTGTCTGGCGCTGTTGAGCAGACATCTGCTTGAACGCCATGCCTTGGCGCTGGCGCGGAACATAGTGCCAATTGAATCGTTCCTCAGCCTCAAAAGGAAACATAGCCTCCCTCTGCTGCTCCGAGTCAAGGCTTTGGAGGAATGCCGTAACTAACTCTGCCATCGTCGCCTGAAAAGATGAACGAACGGGTATTGCTGGCAACTCACCAACTTCAGCTGTCTGAGTTTGCGGTTGACAGGCTTGACCCATGAGAGAAGAGAGGGCGATCACGCCTCCGCCCAAAAGCAAATGCCTGCGATTGATCTGTCTATTGATCTTTCTATAGAGGTTCATCAGTGAATTGTAGGGGAGAAACTGCTTTCACATAGTGTCAGGAGATCGATCTGAGGAAGTGCGCGTCTCTCAGATAAATCTCCTGGCAATACCAGAAAGCCTTAGCTTCCGTATTTAACCGTGCAACCATAGGGCTGGGTGGATGCTGTCGCCACAGGCTGACCTGCAATAACCTGAGTTAATGCACTCTGCACATAGTTTTGGGCACCCGCGATATCTTCCTGATTGGCGGTGGGCTTGTCATCGATCGCGCCCATATACTGCAAAACTCCGTTAGCATCAATCACAAACATATGGGGCGTTGTGCGGGCGGTATACAGCTTCCCAATTTTGCCCTCTGAATCCAGGATGACTGCCGTTGGGCTAGCCTTACGGCTAGTAGTCAGCTCATTAGCCTGCTCAGGCGTGACATAACCTTGCAGCCCGGAAGCCGAAGACACGATCGAGAGCCAAACCACATCCTTACCCGTGGCTTCCTTTTGCAAAGCCTGCATGTTGCCGCTTTCATAATGCTTGACGGTGTAGGGGCATTGATGATTCGTCCATTCCAAGACAACCGTTTTGCCTCGGAAATCGCTGAGCTTGTGGCTCGTGCCGTTGCTGTCGATGCCTGTAAAATCGGGGGCGGCTGTGCCGACGCGTATGGGAGTCGCTTGGGCGATCGCTGATGCCGACGAGGTAGCGTCTGCCGTGGCTTCGCTAGCGGGTGTCGTTGGGCTAGAGGTCGTTTGGCATCCGGCGATCGTCACCGTAAGCCCAGCCAGTCCAGCCAGGACAATTTTGCTCAAGCTCGATACTCTTAGACAGGTCATAATTTTCTCCTAGGGACAAGGGATAAGTGGACTCTAAATTTGCTCGATCGCGGTGCGGATTTCACCAGGCGACAAAATTTGTGGGAGTACGATCGGCTTGGCTTCTGCCCCAGCAGGGTACAAGACATATAGGGGCACACCGCTACGACCAAAGGACTCCAGAATTGCAGTAATGGCTTGATCCTGGTTTGTCCAGTCTCCTTTCAGCAGCGTGATTCCCTCTGACTCAAATGCCGCCGCCGTTTCAGGCTGATTGAGAGCAACTTGCTCATTCACCAAGCAGGTGATACACCAAGCCGCCGAGAAATTGACAAACACAGGTGTTCCAGCCTGCCGCAGCTCTGCCAAGCGATCGGCTGAATAGGGCTGCCACGCCAGTAGGTCTGAATCTGAGCGTTGAGTCTGTGAAGCGTTTTGTAGAGTTTGAGGAACTTGCGCCAGGGTCAGCGCAAATCCCAATACAACCAGCGCTAGGACTGTGCCTATCCGCTGCCATCTGAGAGGCGTTAGGCGAGTCTTTTGATAAAGCCAAGCGGCGAAAGCAATCAGAATTAGCCCCATCAAGGCAACTGCTAACCCCTGTGTGCCGCTTTGCTGAGTCAGAACCCAGACCAGCCATGCGGTTGCGGCATACAGGGGAAACGCCAGCGCCTGTTGAAAGGTTTCCATCCAGGCTCCGGGTTTGGGCAATCGTCGCTGTAAAGCCGGAATAAAGCTAATGGCAATGTAGGGCAAGGCTAATCCCAGACCCAAAAGCTCAAAAATTAGAATAGCGATCGGCAGAGGTTGCGTGATGGCTACACCGATCGCCGTTGCCATAAAGGGAGCCGTACAGGGTGTCGCCACGACGGTAGCAAACACCCCCGTAAAAAATTCCCCGACGTAGCCAGAACGAGCGGCAAGTCCCTGACCTATGCCCATCAGCGATGCCCCAAACAGAAACACCCCCGACAAGCTTAAGCCCACGGCAAACATCAGATATGCCATCAGCGTCACGAAAACCGGAGACTGGAGCTGAAAGCCCCAGCCAACCTGCTGCCCCAAGCTTCGCAACAGCAGCAATACACCTGCAACTCCCAGAAAGCTAAGCAGCACTCCACTGGTGAAAGCGATCGCTCCCCGCCGCACTTGCTGACGGCTTTTCTGGGCTTTTTTCACGATACTCAACGCCTTTAGCGACAGCACTGGAAAGACACAGGGCATCAGGTTTAGCGTCGCACCGCCGAGCAGGGCTAGCAGCATGATTTGCCAAAGCGGCAAAGCGCTAGCCGATTGCAAGGCTGGCTCCCTCACTGGCGCATTCAGGGTAAAGGACTGAGCGATCGTCTGATTCTCCAACGCTTCCTCAACTACCAGCACGCCGTTCACCTGGGTTAAATCGCTGAGATAGCCTCGCGGAATCCTCAAAGTCAGCGCGCCGTTTTTCAGCTGCATTTCTTGAGGAGCTGCGTTGGTAATTACCCCGTCTTTAGTTGGAAAGAAGGAGACTTGCGCAAGTTTCCCCACCTGAAGCTCAGGGGCATCGATCTGTAAAATCAACACCTCATCTCCAATCTGAGCCGATGCAGACCAAGGAGACGATCGGGGAATCGACTGCTGTGCCTGGGCAAAAAGAGCGGCTTCGTTTTTTACAGGAGGCGTGGTTACGACAGGCAAATCGAGCGAAAGGCTTGCCGACTCTGGAATACAGTCGATTTCACAGACCAGCCAATCTGCTTTGGCTTGCAGTTGAGCGGATGAACCTGCGAGATTGGCTGGCGGTGTAATTTGGCTCAGTAGCGTCACTTCATTCTCATAACCAAAATTCATCAATGGCCCCGCAGGCAACCGACTGGGGTAGGGAAACACCAGCCCGCCTGCCTCAAACCCCGGCGGGAGTGTCCAATCGATCGTTGGCGCTGCCCCAGAATCTCCTGGATTTTGCCAATAGGTATGCCAACCTTCTCGAATTTGAAAATGGAGTCCGACCCAGAAGGGCTGACCCGGCTGAAGACCCTCGACTTCACTGATTAGCGCGACCTGAACATGCTCTGTCTGAATCGGATTTGCCGATACTGCCAAGGGTGAGCCGAGCAAGGTCATACAGAGCGCAAGAACAAAAGCGATCGATCTCAGAATTGGCTGTATGAACATAGAGGCGCAGGCTACTGTATCAATCGTTAATAGGGCATTACGCAATTGAGTTGGGACGAGTTATTTTTGAGAGCCGCGCAGAGCGCGGCTCTCAAAAATAACTCACTGGATCTAAGCGCGTAGCGCTATATCGGCGGTCATAGAGAATATAGTCATCAGATAATTCTTGACTGACTGCTTTAAAATAACGAAGAAAGCTAACAGAAACATTACAGGAGCATTACAAAAATCAGCGACAGCCTAGATTATCCGGTGCCTCCTATATGGCTACGAAGTTTCTAAAGTTGCTCAAAGCCATGGGAAACTTCGTCCCGATGAGTTTGTGCTATCCTGCCTTCTGCATAAATTAGCTAGCTCTATAGCTGTGTCGGGGAGATCGACAATAAAGTTTCTAACAGCACTCCCAACAACACCCAAAAAACTTGCGATCGCCATCTCAACTACTGCTGCAACGGGATGTTCAATTTCAGCCGTACGAGCAATTAGAGCAACGCGAATTCGCTCAGGCAAGCGTCCTAAGATAGCTTCAGCATTAGCAGGATACATCTCGGAAACGACTAAACCCAAGCCTTGCGTTTGTACTTGCTTTTAAGAAATGGAAAGGCTAGCTCATTATGGATTTTGCTTTTCCACGCCTTCAGAATTGCACAAATCAAACACTTAGCATAACGCTCCGCTCCGGCTGAGCGGCTGTAAGTAACCTTTTCAAAACGACCAGGATTTCTCAGTAGTCCTCTCTAGCCGGGTTATGGGGGTACGGGGCTGAAATTGAGTAGTACACTCGATTTCAAGACTCGGAGG